>JAUXYM010000009.1 GCA_030694365.1 Nevskia sp.
GAAGCCACCAGCGCGCTCGATGCCGAAAGCGAAGCCTTCGTGCAGCGCGGCCTCGAAGCGGCGATGGTCGGCCGCACGACCCTGATCATTGCCCACCGTCTGGCGACCGTGCAGCGCGCCGATCGCATCGTCGTGCTCGAAGCCGGCAGGATCGTCGAGATCGGCACGCCGGCCGAGTTGCTGCACAGCGGCGGCCTGTACGCGCGGCTGGCGAGCCTGCAGCTGATGGCTTGAGCAGACGGTGCCAGAACTCTGTTCGCGACCAGCCGTTCAATGCCAAGCAGCCGGATCAATAAGCACTTGAGTGAATCGAGCCGGTGCCTCAAGCCGCCATCTGCAAGGCCGGATTGAACAGTGCGAGAAAGCGGCGGCGCGCTGACCTCGGCACGGCGCACTGCTGCAGGGCGTCGTCGAGACCATCGGCCAGCACGGTCAGCGCGTAGAGATCGGCCTTGTCTTCGCGACGCTCGCTGGGTGCCGGCACGAACAGGACGTTGCGCTGCGGGCCGCCGGCCAGCCAGCTGAAATGGCGCACCAGCATCAGCCGCAAGCGAACGATGTTGATGCCGCTGAAGCGGTGGTTGATGCGGCTGTCGGCGGCGACGATGCCGATGTAGCGCTCGACTATGCCGGCGATGCCGGATTCGCCACCGAGCGCGGCGTGCAGCGCGGCATCACCGCGATGGCCGGCGGCGCGGGCAGCGGCGCACAGCGAATCGAAGCCGTAGATGGCGTGACGGGTGTTGCTGGACCTGTAGTACATGACGATTGCTCCTAGCATGCGCACCACTCAGGGCACGCAGCTTCCACGATGAACATGAACGGACGACGACGATCGAGAGCCGTCATCGGATGCTTTGCAAAAGGCGCGCCGGGTGGCGGCAGCCCCTGCGTCAGCCGGCGCCGGGCGCAGACGGACATCGGGCGCCGCAGCAGCGGCGCAACGACATTCGGCGGCGAACAGACAGAAAGTTCATGGCGGGATCGCGATGGGAATCGGCGGTGATGGCTGCGCTTGAGCGGAGCCGCAGCGGCTATACGCATGCTGCCAATCGCCGGGCGCCGCGGGAAGTGGTTTTGCGATCAATGCTCAGATCGTTTTCAAAAGGCGTTCCGGCAGCGACGAGACCAGGCGCGGCCGCGGACGTGATCACCATCACAGCGAATTCAAGGCGAGGGGATGCACGGCACCCCGGTTCCAGCCAAGCTCGGCGCTCACCTGTCTGCGGACGCGACCATGCCGAAGTCGATCGACCTGAAAGAGCTGGAGAACCTGCTGGAGGACGCCGATGTGACGGCGGATGTCGCGAAACGCTACTTCGACTGCGGCCACGGTCCGGACGGCAAGCTTCAGGTGACATTGCGCCCCGGCGTCGTGGTCACCGCCAGCGGAGGTGACAGTGGCCAGCGCTACTGGAACTACGTTTTCGATGATCTCGACGGCGGTATTGCCGGCTGGCTGATCCGCACGGAAATGAAGAATCGGCTGAAGAAGTATCGAAGCAAGATTGCCGCCAACCCGCAGGCGCTGCGCATCGTCGCCGAGGGGGATTCCTGGTTCGAACATCCATTGAACCGCGACCTGCTCGACTACCTGGGCCGCGAGCTGGATCTCGCCGTGTTCAGCCTGGCCAGCGGTGGCACCACCCTGGAGCAGATGCTCAAGCCCAAGGACTACCTGCAAGCGGTCATCGACGAGAAGCCATCGGTATTCCTGCTCAGTGCCGGCGGCAATGATTTCCTCGGCAACATCAAGCCTTACCTGGTGCCGTGGACTCCGAAACCCGGCCCCACCAGCAGCGAATATGACCCGCGCGACTTCGTCAGCGCCCAGTTCGCGACGCTGCTGGTCACGCTCAAGGGTTGGCTGGACACCGTGGTTGGCGACGTGCTCGGCCAGCGCAGCGTCAAAAGAGTCGTGCTGCACGGCTACGACTACGTCCTGCCGAACGCCGCTGACGACGACCGCTCCGGCGGCTGGGTCGGCAAGCCGATGCGCGAGCTGAAGATCACTGCCGAATATCTGCAGGCCGGCATCGTTCGGCTGATGATCGATCGCTACTGCGAACTGCTGCAGGCGGTGGCCGCCGATCCGCGCTGGAAGGGCAAGCTGCGCTTCGTCGACTTCCGTGGCTCGTTGACCCGCGACTACCACTGGTTCGACGAGATCCATCCGGACGCGAAACAGAACCGCAAGCTGGCGGCGAAGATGGCGTTGACGATCCGCGCAGCCTGAGTCCCGGCTGAGGCGGCTGGCGCTGCTTCAGCTCAGCCGCAGCGCCAGCAGATCCTTCGATCGTCGCCAGACACCGGCGACGATCGCCAGGGTGATGGTGCCGCCGATCAGCACCGAACGCGTCGCACCGAAGATCGCTGCCGAGGTGCCGGCCTGGAAGGCGCCGAGTTCGTTCGATGAGCTGATGAAAATGCTGTTGACCGCGAGCACGCGGCCACGAAGATGATCTGGCGGCATCATCTGCAGGATGGTGCCGCGGATCACCACGCTGATCGAATCGAAGGCACCGCTGGCGCACAGCGCCGCCACCGACAGCCACAGGCTGCGCGACAGGCCGAAGACCAGAATCGACACGCCGAAGCCGGCGACTGCGATCAGCAGATTGCGCCAGGCCTTGAACATCGGCGGATAGCGCGTACACAACAGCACGGTGACCATCGCGCCGACTGCCGGCGCTGCACGCAGCACGCCGAGGCCCTGGGCGCCGATGTTCAGCACGTCCTCGGCGAACACCGGCAGGATGGCGACGACGCCGCCGAACAGCACCGAGAACAGGTCCAGCGAAATCGAATACAGAATGATCTTCGACTGGAACACGAAGCGGATGCCGACCGCCAGACTTTGCCAGACCGATTCCTGCTGCTCGGCGGCACTCAGCTGCGGCGGTCGTGGCTTGATCCGCGCGTACATCACCGCCTGCAGCAGCAGTAGTGCGCAGACGCCAAGCAGACTCGCCGACAGGCCGACGCCGGCATACAGGAAGCCGCCGGTCACCGGGCCGAGAATGGTGCCGGCCTGCCACAGGGCGCTGCTCCAGGCGGTGGCGTTCGCGTAGTGCTCGCGCGGCACCAGGAAACCCTTCAGCGAACTGACCGCCGGGGTCAGGAAGCCGCGCGCCAGCCCGAGCGCGGCAACCACGCCGTAGCAGCAGGCCAGCAGCAGGGGCTGACTCAGGTTGCTGCGGATCTGCGGCTGCATCAGCCAGGTCAGGAACAGCGAGCCGACGAAGATGAAGCTCAGCGCCAGCAGCATGATGCTGCGCTTGTCGCGACGATCGGCGACATGGCCGCCGAACAGGGCCACCGCCATGAACGGCAGCGCTTCGGCGAGGCCGAGCAGGCCGAGCACGAAGGGATCGTGGGTGATCAGATACAGCTCGTAGGCGATGGCGATTTCCTGCACCGTCATCGCGATCGTGAACAGGAAGCTGCCGGCGATCAGGTTGCGGTATTCCGGGAAGCGCAGCGCGGCGAAAGCATCGGCGCGTACTGAGGGTGCAGCAGGAGTTTCAGTCAAGGCAGGCTCAGGCAGATTCGGCGTCGTCGCGGTCGCCAGCGCCATCCCCGGCGATCTTCAGCGCCAACTGGTACAGCGGCTTCTTGGCAGCACCGGTGATCTCGGCGGCCAGCCGGGCGGCGCGGGACGCCGGCAGCTCGGCGAGCAGCAGGCGCAGCACCCGTTCGGCTTCGGGATCGGCCCCATCGTTGGCGACTTCCGGCGCGCCTTCGACGATCAGCACGAACTCGCCGCGGCCGCGGTTAGGGTCTTCGCGCTGCCAGACGCACAGCTCGGCGGCCGGCAGGGTGATGCTCTGCTCGAAGCGCTTGGTCAGCTCGCGCGCCAGGCAGACACGGCGCTCAGGCCCGAGCACGGCGACCAGGTCATTGAGGCTGTCCTCGATGCGATGGGTCGATTCGTAGTAGATCGCCGTCCGTGGCTCGGCCTTGATCAGCTCGAAGGCGGCACGACGAGCACCGGATTTGGCCGGCAGAAAGCCGGCAAACACGAAGCGATCGGTCGGCAGACCCGATACCGACAGGGCGGCGATCGCGGCACACGGCCCGGGCACGGTGTAGACGGCGCGCCCTGCGGCACGCGCGGCGCGCACCAGCGCATAACCGGGATCGGAAATCAGCGGCGTGCCGGCATCGGAGACCACGGCCAGCGTGGCACCATCGGCGAGTTCACGGATCAGGCCTTCGGCGATCCGCGTCTCGTTGTGATCGTGCAGCGCCACCAGCCCGCCGGGCGGCGTGCGGATGCCGAAGTGGGCAAGCAAGGCCGAGGTGGTGCGGGTGTCTTCGGCGGCGATGCGGCTGACTGCGCCCAGCACCGCCTGCGCGCGCGGCGACAGATCGCCGAGATTGCCGATCGGCGTCGCCACGACATACAGCGCGCCGGGTTCGAGACTGGCGTCACCGGAGACATTCATCGACGCATGCCCGACGGGACTGCAACGGGGATCAACTGCAAAAAGGCCATGTCATACTTTACTTGATGACATCCCATGACTCCGTTTCTGCCCCGGCCCAAGCACGCCTGCGGCGCGCCCTGCCGGCGCTGATGCTGCTCGGCCTGACCGCCTGCAGTGCAACCAGTACCGGCATTGTCAAACGCTATCCGGGCATCTACGGCGATGCGCCGGCGACAGCGCCGAGCTATGGCGGCGGCGCAACGGCCGATGCCGAAGCCGCGCTCGCCCGGGGGGATGCCGCCGCAGCCGCGCGCAGCTACCAGGCCGCAGCCGCCGATGCGACACCGGAACTGGCGGCGGACTATCGCCTGCGTGCTGCGGATGCTTCGCTGGTGGCACGCGATCCGTTCCGAGCCGACCAGATTCTCGACCAGATTCCGGCCCAGACCCGCGATCCGCAGTTGCAGACCCGCTACCGCCTGCTGCGCGCGCAATCGGCCTTGATGCGCAACGACTCGCCACGGGCACTGCGCCTGTTGCCGGTGGGCGATCCGGGTGGCGATCCGCAACTGGCGGAGCGTCAATTGCTGGTTCGGGCCCAGGCCCAGGCGCGCAGCAACGACCCACTCGGCCTGACCCAGAGCCTGGTGCTGCGCGAGCGTTACCTGGGCGGCATCGTGGCGCTCAACGGCAATCGCGAAACGCTGTGGAACCTGCTCCAGGGCACCACTCTCGATGCCGCAACCATGGGCCGCGCCGCCAGCCTGCCGCCGGTCAGCCGAGGCTGGCTGGAACTGGCCGCGCTGCATCGCCGCCGCGCCTCGTTCGGCGATTTCGATCTCTGGCGCCGACGCTATCCCCTGCATCCGGGCGAAGAGCGCCTCGCCGCGCTGTATGCAGCGCCGCCGCTGACCATGGCAGCGGCGTTGACGCCGGCCGAAGCGGCGCTGCAGGCATCGACGCCCTACGGAACGCTGGCCGCGCCCCAGCCCGGCGGATACTTCCCGGACGTGACCGCCGGTGCGCCCCTGGCCCATGGCCAGAACATCGCCCTGCTGCTGCCGCAGACCGGGCCGCAGGCCGTCTTCGCCGATGCGCTGCGCGCCGGCTATGCCAGCGCCGCTGCCAGCGCCGGCTCGGCACCGGCGCGCATCTACGAGCCTTCCGCCTACGGCCAGGCCGTCAGCGATGGCACCGGCACCGTGGTTGGACCGCTGCTCAAGGACAACCTGACCCTGCTGGCGCAGTCGCCGGCACTGCCGGTGCCGGTGCTCGGCCTGAACTATCTGGATAGCAATCGCCGCGCCCCGCCCGGCCTCTACCAGTTCGGGCTGGCACCCGAAGATGAGGCCCGCGCCGCTGCCGAAGATGCGATGTCGCGCGGCCTGCGGCGGGCGCTGTCGATGACCCCGTCCAGCGACTGGGGCAACCGCGTGCAGTTCGCCTTCGAGACCCGTCTGCGCGAACTCGGTGGCGTCGTTGTCGAAGTTGGCCACTACTCCGGCGAGCCGCAGGCCTGGTCGGACCCGGTGCGCAAGCTGCTCCGTTATGTGGCGATCGACGACAAGAAGAAGGCGGCCGAAGCGCGCGCCAAGGCCGGGCCGGATATCGACCCGCAGCGGCGCAACGATTTCGATTTCGTGTTCATCGCCGGTCGTGCCTCCCAGGCCCGGGTGCTGTGGCCGCTGTTCCGTTACTACCACGCCGACCGCACGCCGGTGTACGCCACGGCGGCCGTCAACGAAGGCCCGGGCGACGGCGATCTCCGCAGCATCCGTTTCTGCGATGTGCCCTGGTTGCTGGACCTCGGCGGCCCGCTGCAGCCACTGCGCGACGCGGCACTGAACGGCCGTAGCCGGGAAGCCGCACGCTTCTATGCTTTCGGTGCCGATGCCTGGCTGCTGGCCAGCCGCATCGCCCATAACGCGCTCAAGCCCGGCGATCTGCTGCCCGGTGCCACCGGCATGCTCAGCGTCGAAACCAGCGGCGTCATCCGCCGCAAGCTGGCCTGCGCCAGGATGACCAATGGCGGCGATCCGGCCGCGCTCGGTCCTGCGCTCGGGAGTGGGTCCGGTATCGGGCTCGCTCCCGAATTGACCTCACCGCCGTGAACTGGCTGCGCGGTGCCGACGCCGAAACGCGGGCACTGCGCCACCTGGAACGCCAGGGCCTGAAGCTGGTCAGCCGCAACTGGCGCTGCAAGGGCGGCGAACTGGACCTGGTGATGCGCGACGGCGAAGCGCTGGCGATCGTTGAAGTGCGCAGCCGCGCAAGCAGCGGTTACGGATCGGCAATCGAATCGGTCGATGCCCGCAAGCGCGGCCATCTGGTCCACGCCACGCGGCTGTTCCTCGCCGCCCACGCCGAACATGCGCAGCGCGAAATCCGTTTCGATGTCGTCGCCCTTGACGGCGATCAACTGCACTGGCTGAAGGCCGCTTTCGATGTCGACGCCTGAAACCGTCCGTCCCGATATCGAACTGCCGGCCAAGGTCTCGCGCCAGCTACGCGGGCTGCTGCCGCCAGACCGGCTACTGCTCGACCCCGCCGATCGCCTCGCCTACGGCTACGACAACAGCCGCCGGGTGGCGATGCCGCAGGCAGTGGCGCTGGCCGCTACCGTCGACGAAGTACAAGCGCTGATTGACTGCTGCCGCGAGCACGCGCTGCCGCTGATCGCCCGTGGCCGGGGCACCAATACCACCGGTGCCACGGTGCCGATCCACGGCGGCGTGGTGCTGTCGCTGGAGCGGATGAACAAGCTGCTGCGGGTATTGCCGGGCGATCGCCTGCTCGAATGCGAAGCCGGCACCTTGAACGGCGATGTGCAGCGTGTAGCCGCGAAGCACGGCCTGTTCTGGGCACCGGATCCGACCAGCAGTGGCTACTCGACGGTCGGCGGCAACCTCGCCTGCGGTGCCGGCGGCCCACGCGCGGTGAAGTACGGCACGGCGCGCGACAACGTCCTCGGCCTGCGCGTAATCGCCGGCACCGGCAGCCGGCTGAAGACCGGCTGCTACACGACCAAGGGCGTGGTCGGCTACGACCTGACGCGCCTGCTGATCGGCTCCGAAGGCACCCTGGCGGTGATCACCCAGGCAGCGCTGAAGCTGCTGCCGAAGCCGGAAACCACACGCACCCTGCGCGCGGCTTATCGCGATGTCGAGGCAGCCGCCGCAGCGGTCGCGCGGCTGATGGCGCAGCCGGAAACGCCGAGCGCGCTGGAATTCCTCGATGGCGATGCCGTGCAACTGGCGCAGGCGCATCGCGACTGCGGCCTCGATTCCAACTGCGGCGCGCTGCTGCTGATCGAATGCGATGGCAGCCATGCCGGCATCGCCGCTGTGGTCGCGGCCGTCAGCGCGGCGGCCAACGGCGACGGCCTGATCGATCTGCGCGCCGCGCAATCGGAAGCCGAGGCGGAAGACCTGTGGGCTGCGCGCAAGGCGCTGTCGCCGGCACTGCGCAGCCTGGCGCCGAAGAAGGTCAATGAGGATGTCGCGGTGCCGGTGTCGCGGCTGCCGGAGCTGATCCGTGGCGTCGCGGCGCTGTCGAAACAGCATGGCATCCGCATCGTCTGCTTCGGCCATGCCGGCAATGGCAACATCCACGTCAACCTGCTCGCCAACCCGGACGATCCGGCGCAGATACTGGCGATCGAAGCCTGTCTGCATGCGGTGTTCCGCCTGGTGCTGAGTCTGGAAGGCACCTTGTCCGGCGAACATGGTGTCGGCATCGACAAGCGCGCCTTCGTCGCCTGGGAAATCGATGCGCCGACCCTGTCGATGATGCAGGCGGTGAAGCGGACCTTCGATCCGGCCGGCATTCTCAATCCGGGCAAGGCGCTGCCCGCCCCGCCCGCCTGAACGAGCACGGAACGAGCACGGAACGAGCACGGAACGATGGTCGCAAGTTTGAAAGAGCTGATGAACGGGCCGATGCGTGCCGGCCGTCTCGACTGGATCGGTCTGCGGCCGCTTCGTCGCGAGACGCTGCAGTCAGTGGCGGCTGCCGCCGTCGAGATCGGCGGCGGGCTGGTCGGCGATCACTACACCGGGCCGCTCGATGGCAAGCGCATGGTGTCGATGATCCAGGCCGAGCATCTGGTAGCGGTCGCCGGCATGCTCGGTCTAGCTGAAATTACCCCGTTGATGACCCGACGCAATCTGGTCGTCTCCGGCCTGAACCTGCTGGCACTGAAAGGCCGGCAGTTCACCATCGGCGAGGCCTTGTTCGAGTTCACCGGCCCCTGCGCACCGTGCTCGCGGATGGACGAGAACCTCGGGCCCGGCGGCTTTCAGGCAATGCGCGGCCATGGCGGCATCATCACTCGCGTGCTGCGCGGGGGAACGATTCAGGTTGGTGATGCTGTGGTGGTGCTCGACGTCAGTCAGCACCTTTCGAACGGCGCGACGCTTAGGCTATTTGATGACTCGTAGCTTCGGCCGGCCGCTCGGCTTCGGCGGTTCTGGCGGCAGCTCCGGTGCGTCGGTCGCCGGCTCGCCGGTTTCGGGCTCGCCGAAGACAATGCCTTCGCCGTTCTCGCGCGCGTAGATCGCCAGAACCGCACCGCTGGGCACGACGATCTCGTAAGGCCGGCCGCCGAAACGCGCCGAGAAAAAGATCGGATCGTTCTCGATGTTCAGCTCGCGTACCGCCATGCCGCCGATATCGAGCGCGATGCGGCCGTCCTTGACGAACGGCAGCGGCACGGTGACACCGGGCTGGTCAGCGGCAACCAGCAGGTAGGGCGTGAAGCCGTTGTCCAGGGTCCACTGGTAGATCGCGCGGATCAGGTAGGGACGGCGCGATTTGGACGGATTGGCCATCAGTCAGCGAACTCAGCTACGCCGACGGCCGGTGGCCGGCGCGATCGTCGACGGATGGAAGCAGCGCTGGAAACCCGGCCGCGCGAACATCCGCGCGCCATAGGCACCAACGCTGGCCGCTTCCGGCGGCAAGGCCAGCTTGGCCATCTGCACCCGACGCAGCAGCACCGCCCAGGCAGTATCGGCGAGCGAGCATTCCGGGCCAAGAATATGACCGCGCGCTGGGAAGAACCGGGCGCCGGCCTTGAGGCCTTCGATCAACTGCTTGCGCGCGGCATTCGCTTCGGCACCGGTGCCGGTCATCGCGACCGCCAGCGGAAACAGTTCGTGCTCGATGCGGTGCAGACTCATCCGGACGCGGGCGCGACCGGCGGGTTCCTGCGGCATCAGCGGCGGATGCGGGTAGCGTTCGTCGAGATATTCGACGATCACCCGGGCGCTGGAAATCACGCCTTCGCGATCGGCCAGGGTTGGCAGGGTCTGCGCTGGATTGAGGACCAGGAAATCTTCGTCGACCTTGCCGGGCGTGATGATCTTGACCACGGCGGTGTCGACGTCCTTCTCGGCGAGGACCAGACGAGCCCAGTCGCCATGCAGCGAATCAGGGCCTACGTAGAGGGTCAAACCCGCGTTGGCGGCGGGCTTGATCGGGGGCATCGGAACTCTTGCTCGCAGACGCAGGGCCATGTCAGACCCTGCGTGCCGCGTGAACTGAAAGGCAGTGCGTCAAGATGATCAATGAATGTCGCGCCAGAATTCCTTCTTCAGCAGATAGGTCAGACCTAGCAGCACGAACAGGTACAGCATGACTTTCAGGCCGGTGCTGATACGCGCCTGCTTGCCCGGCTCGGAAGCGTAGTCCAGGAAGTTGACCAGATCGCCGACGAAGCCCTGGTATTCGGCCGGGTTTAGCGTGCCCTTGCTGACTGGCTCGAACGGACTGCCTTCGTGATGGCCGCCACCATGTTCCGCGCCGTGCTCGCCCTCAGCGGCGTGCTCGGCCTTCTTCTGCCAGCCCTGCAATTCCCAGAGCACGTGCGGCATCGAAGCACCCGCCAGCACCGTGTTGTTGACGCCCATCGGACGGCTGTCGTCCAGATAGAAGCTCTGCAGATAGGTGTAGACCCAGTCGGCACCGCGAGCGCGGGTTTCCAGCGACAGATCCGGCGGCACCCGGCCGAACCAGTCACCAGACGCTGCCGGCATCGCGATCTTGATCTGGTCGCCGAGCTTGTCGCTGGTGAACATCAGGTTCTTCTTGAGCACATCGGGCGGAATGTTCAGATCCGAGCCGATGCGCTCGTAGCGCAGGTACTTCAGCGAGTGACAGCCCGAGCAATAGGCCATGAAGTTGCGCGCACCGCGCTGTACCGACGGCAGGTTGCCGGAGTCCGCCGAGAAGTGCAGCAGCGGCATGCCGCTGTTGGCGTTGACCGCCTGCGGCAGCAGCGCGACGACAGCCATTGCCGAGACTTGGGCCAGACGAGTGAGTAGACGGGTCATGGGACGATTCGAGCGGGGTGTCATTCGGTCACCCGATCCGGCACGGGCTTGGTCTTATCGATCTTCGAGTACCACGGCATCAGCAGGAAGAACGCGAAGTAGATGATCGTGCCGATCTGCGAGATCAGCTGCACGGTGTCACTCGGCGGCTGCAGGCCGTAGTAGTTGAGGATCACGAAATTGATCGCGAAGATGGTCAGCGCGATCTTCGACAGCGCGCCCTTGTAGCGGATCGACTTCACTTTCGATTTGTCGAGCCAGGGCACGAAGAACAGGATCACCACCGCCGCGCCCATCACGATCACGCCCCAGATCTGGGTGCCGGCGAAGCTCGGCGTGGCGCGCAACATCGCGTAATAGGTGCCGAAGTACCAGGCTGGCGTGATGTGTTCGGGCGTATTGATCTGGCTGGCCGGCGTGAAGTTCGGCGCTTCCAGCAAGTAGCCGCCACCGTCCGGCATGAAGAACAGCGCGGCGCAGAAGATGATCAGGAAGCCGGCAACGCCGACCAGATCCTTGACCGTGTAGTACGGGTGGAACGGAATGCCGTCGAGCGGAATGCCGGTCGCCGGATCCTTCTTCTTCTTGATCTCGACGCCATCCGGGTTGTTCGAGCCGACTTCATGCAGCGCCAGGATGTGGGCGACGACCAGGCCGACCAGCACGAACGGCAGCGCGATGACGTGGATCGAGAACAGGCGGTTCAGCGTGGCATCCGACGGCACGAAATCGCCCTGGATCCAGGTCACCAGGTCCGGACCAATGAACGGAATGGTGCCGAACAGGTTGATGATCACCGCCGCGCCCCAGTAGCTCATGTTGCCCCAGGGCAGCACGTAACCACAGAAGGCTTCGGCCATCAGCACCAGGAAGATCAGCGAGCCGAACACCCAGATCAGTTCGCGCGGCTTCTGGTAGGAGCCGTACATCAGGCCGCGGAACATGTGCAGGAACACGACGACGAAGAACGCCGAGGCGCCGGTGGAATGCATGTAGCGGATGACGTTGCCCCAAGGCACGTCGCGCATGATGTATTCGACCGAGTCGAACGCCGTTTCGGCACCCGGCTTGTAGTGCATGGTCAGGAAGATGCCGGTCAGCAGCTGGTTGACCAGCACCAGCAGTGCCAGCGAGCCGAAGAAGTACCAGAAGTTGAAGTTCTTCGGCGCGTAATACTCCGACAGATGCTCCTTCCACATCTTGGTGAGCGGGAAGCGATCGTCGATCCAACCGAGCGCGCCGGTGGTCTTGTACGGGTTTGGCGTGATGGCCATGGAGAACTATCCGTAGATTGGGTAAGCGGGTGTCGAACTCAGGCCGTCTTCGGGTCTTCGCCGATGATGACGACGGTATCGGTCTCGTAGCGATGCGGCGGCACGACGATGTTGGTCGGTGCCGGCACGCCTTTGTAGACGCGTCCCGCGAGATCGAACTTCGAGCCGTGGCAGGGGCAGAAGAAACCACCCTGCCAGTTCGCCGCGATCTCCGGTGCCGGGTGGTCGGTACGCAGGATCGGCGAGCAGCCGAGGTGCGTGCAGACGCCCTTCATGACCATGTATTCCGGCTTCAGCGCGCGCGACTTGTCGGTGATGTACTTCGGCTGCTGCCCGACCTTGGAATCCGGATCGACCAGATCGCCGGTGACCTTGTCGAGACCGGCCAGCATCTCCGGCGTGCGACGCACGACCCAGATCGGCTGACCGCGCCACAGATAGGTGGCGCGCATGCCCGGCTCGAGCGTGCTCAGATCGGCGATCACCGGCGCACCGAGCGCCTTGGCGCGGGCACTGGGCTTCAGCGATGCGAGGAACGGCCAGGCGACGGCAGCGGCACCAGCAGCACCCACGACCGAAGTCGCGGTGGTGAGGAAGCGACGACGGTTGCCGTCGACACCTTCATTGCTCATGTATATGCGACCTTTTGAGTGCTTGCGGACAAGCGGATTCGGGGCAGATTCGGGGGCACGTTCTGAGGCTGTCCGAGGACAGCCGCAAAACCCGGTCATTATACCGGCCGCCGAACGGGATCGTCATCAAGACTGATGCCATCTTCGTCGAACTCGCTGTCGAAAGTTTCCGCCGAAGCGCGCTGACTCATCGGTTCACGCTCTTTCGCAGGCCACGACGCGTTCGCCAGCCAGGACTTGCAGCACCGGCACGCGCTCGCGGCACACCGGCAACACCTGGCTGCAGCGCGGCGCGAACGCGCAAGCAACCGGGCGCTGCGCCGGATCGGGCGGCTGACCAGGGATCGATGGCAGCCGTTCCGGCCGTGACCCAAGCAAGGACGGCCGTGAGGCGAGCAAGGCTGCCGTGTAGGGATGCGCCGGACTTGCGAGCACCGCCGTCGACGGCCCTGCTTCGACGATCGTTCCGGCATACATCACCGCCACGCGATCGCAGTGACCGGCGACGACGCCGAGATCGTGGGTGATCAGCAACAGAGCGAGATTCAGCTCGCGCCGTAGTTCATCGAGCAGATCGAGAATCTGCGCCTGGATGGTGACATCGAGTGCGGTGGTCGGCTCATCGGCGATCAGCAACTGCGGCTTGCAGAGCAGCGCCATCGCGATCATCACCCGCTGGCGCTGACCACCGGATAGCTCATGCGGATACTGCTGCAGCCGCCGTATCGCATCCGGAATACGCACGACATCGAGCATGCGCGCAGCTTCGCGCAGCGCATCGCGACGACTGGCACCGCGATGCACTTCCAGCACTTCGGCCAGTTGCAGCCCGATGCTCAGACTCGGATTGAGGCTGGTCATCGGGTCCTGGAAAATCATCGCGATGCGGCTGCCACGCAGGCGATCCATCTGCTGGCGGCTGGCGCCGAGCAGTTCGCGGCCGTCGAAACGGATCGAGCCTTCCACCGCAGCACTGGCCGGCAGCAGGCCGAGAATCGCCAGCGCCGTCTGGCTCTTGCCGGAGCCGGATTCGCCGACCAGGCCCAGCGATTCGCCGGCGCCGAGTTGCAGGCTGACGCCGTCGAGCACCGTGACCGGCGCTACTCCCCTACCCCGTCCCGGATAGCGAACACGCAAGGCTTCGAGTTCGAGCATCGGCTAGCGTCCTGCGCGGCTCGGCGCGCCGCCGTCCAATGCTTCGCGCAAGGCATCGCCGAGCTGGTTGAAGCACAGCAGGGTCAGCGCCAAGAAACCGGCCGGAAAGATCAGCCCCCAAGGCGTGACTTCCATCGCCCGCGCGCCGTCGTTGACCAGCGCCCCCCAACTGGTCGCAGGCTCCTGGATGCCGAGGCCGAGGAAGCTCAGGAACGACTCGACCAGGATCGCCTGCGGGATCGACAAGGTCGCACAGACGATCACCACGCCGATCAGGTTCGGCACGATGTGCTGGCGAATGATCGCCGCCGGGCCGAGCCCTGAAATCACCGCCGCGTCGATGAACTCGCGCCGCCGCAGCGCCAGGGTCTGGCCGCGAACGATGCGCGCCATGTCCAGCCAGTTGACCGCGCCGATCGCGACGAAGATCAGCAGCCAGTGGCGACCGAACAGCACCATCAGCAGGATCACGAAGAACATGAACGGCAGCGCGTACAGGATGTCGACGATGCGCATCATCAGCGCATCGATCCGGCCGCCGAGATAACCCGCCACCGCGCCCCAGGCGATACCGATCACCAGCGCGACCAGGGTCGACACCAGGCCGACCGCCAAGGACAGTCGCCCGCCGACGCAGACCCGCGCGAACAGATCGCGGCCGAGCTCATCGGTGCCGAACGGATGCGCCCAACTCGGGCCACGGCCCCAGTCGGCTTCGAAGTCGATGGCATCGAAAGGCTGCGGCGCGAGCCACGGCCCGACGATCGCCAGCAGCAGGATCAGTAGCAGCAGCACGGCCGGCATCGCCACACCCGGTTGCCGCAGCAGTTCGCGAAGCTTCATGCCAGCCGCGCCCGCGGATCGAGCGCGCCATAGGCGAGATCGACGATGAAGTTGAACGCAATCACCAGCGCGCCATAGAACAGCACCACGCCGAGCACCAGCGTGTAGTCGCGATTCAAGGCACCTTGCACGAAGTAGCGGCCGATGCCGGGAATGCCGAACACCTGTTCGACCACCACCGAGCCGGTCATCAAGCCAGCCGCCGCCGGGCCGAGATAGGACAGCACCGGCAGCAGCGCCGGCTTCAGCGCATGGCGCAATACGATCAGGTGCTCGGGCAGACCTTTCGCGCGTGCCGTTCGTATCCACGGCGCGTCGAGCGCGTCAGTCAGCGCGCCGCGCGTCAATCTCGCGATCGCCGCCAGTTGCGGCAAGGCCAGCGCAATTGACGGCAACACAGCGGCGGCGATGCTGCCGTCCCAGCCACCGGCCGGCAGCCAGGCCAGGCCCAGCGCGAAGATCAGGATCAGCAGCGGCGCGACCACATAGGACGGCACCGACAAACCCATCAGCGCGATCAGCATCAGGCCGCGATCGAGTCGGCTGCCGGGCCGCATTGCGGCGATCGCACCCAGGGCAACGCCGCCGCTCAAGGCCAGCAGCAAGGCGGCTGCACCGATGGCCGCCGACACCGGCGCGCCGCTGGCGATCAAGCCAGTCACGGTCTGGCCTTCGTACTGGAATGAAGGGCCGAGATCACCGTGCAGCAAGCCACCGAGATAACGCCCGAACTGCTGCCACAGCGGTTCATCGAGATGGAACTCTGCGGCCAGCCGCGCTTCGATTTCCGGTGGCAGGCTGCGCTCGCTGTCGAACGGCCCGCCGGGTGCGGCGTGCATCAGGCAGAAGCTCAATGCGATGAGCACGAACAGGGTCGGCACCGCCGTCAGCAGGCGGCGGCCGGCATAGCTCAGCATCGGTTCGTCTCAGTGCGCACGCAGACGCAGGTCCTTCGTGTAATGCCAGTCGAGCAGATTGTCCTGCCAGCCCTCGACCTGCGGTTTGACCAGATGCTTCGAGGCATAGAAATAGATCGGCAGGATCGGCGCGTCTTCCAGCAAGCGTCGCTCGACGGCTTCCAGCGCGGCACGGCGCTGTTCGGGATCGGCCTGCTCGGCTGCCGCTTGCAGCAAGCGATCGTAAGCCGGCTCGGCATAGCCGGAATCATTGCGCGGATGCTGGCTGCCGAACAGTTCGACGAAGCCCAGCGCGTCATCGACATCGCCGATCCAGGTGTTGCGGAAGGCCTGGGTGACGACTCGGCTGCGGCGGTGCTGCAGGAACACCTTCCATTCCTCGTTGACCAGCTTCACGCGCACGCCGAGCGCCTGCTTCCACATCGCCGCGATCACCACCGCGATGCGCTTGTTGTCGTCCGAGGTGTTGTAGCGAATCTCCACCTCCAGCGGCTGCTCAGCCGTATAGCCGGCTTCCGCATACAGCCGCTTGGCCTCAAGAAGTTGCTGCGCGCGTGGCCACGCAGCCCAGGCGGGTAGCTGAGGGGAATAGCCGCTGATGCCCGGCGGCACCAGACTCCAGGCCGACGCCGCCAGCCCCTGCAACAGCTTGTTGACGATCAGTTCGCGATCTACCGCCATCGACAAGGCCAGCCGCAGATTGGGCTGCGCCTTGAACGGCGGCTGCCTCAGGTTGTAGCCGTAGAAGTAGCTGCCGAGATAAGTCGCCACATGCAGTTCGCTGCCGAGTTGCTCGCGGATCCATTTCGCCTGCGCCGCGGGAACCGTCGAGGTGATGTCGAACTCACCGACCCGGTAGCGCTTCAGCTCCGAGTTCAGGTCTTCGGTCGGCATGAACTGCACGCGCTCGATGGTCGTGGCAGCGGCGTTCCAGTAACGCGGATTGCGCGCCAGCACGATGCGCGACTGCGGCGTCCATTCGACGAGCCGATAGGCACCGTTGCCGATCCGCGGATTGCCCGGCTTCGCAAGCCGATCAGCCGGATGCAGCGGCGATGCGGCCGGATGCGCGAGCAAGCCAGGCAAGCTGGCCAGCGGACGATCGAGCCGGATCCGCAGACTGCGCGCGCCATCGGCAATCACGCCCAGATCACTGGCTGGACGACGTCCCGCCGTGATCTCCGTGCCGTGCTCGATCGCCGCAAACAAGCTTGCATAGCCCGAATTGGTGGCCGGATCGAGCAGATGCTGCAGCCCCGCCACGTAGTGCTCGGCGAGCAGCGGATCGCCGTTGGACCAGCGCAGCCCTTCACGCAAAGCGAGACGCAGCTCGCGACCATCGGCCGACCAGGTCCAGGATTCAGCCGCTGCGGGAATCAGCTCACCGCTCGGCGACAAGCCGGTCAAGCCTTCGTACAAGTCCCGCAGCACATTGCCGGCGCTGACACTGGTGGCTTTCTGCGGGTCCAGCGATTCGGGTTCAGTGCCATTGCCGATGGTCAGCCGCGCCAGGTTCGCAGCTGCCGTCGCGCTGGCAACAGGCAGTGCCGTGACAGCAAGCACCAGCAGAAGACATCGCAGCACGCCAGTCACTGCACGCGGCGCACCTTGAACGACGGCCCCCGATCACCGAGGCGCATCCAGTAGGTGCCGATCAGGTTGCGCTCGATGGTGGCGACCGGCCAATCGGCGGCGTAGTCGAACTCGTTGTCACTGAGCACTCGCCAGCGCTGGCCGTTGTCGAGCAGAAAAATCTGGTCGCGACGGACGCCATCAACAGGGCCAACCACCTTGGCTGCAAGCGTCGTCGGCTCATTCGACTTTGGTTTGCGAACCGCTTCGGCACCGAAACTGCCGCTGCTTTCGCTTGCCGTTCCCGCCGGCGCAGCGATCGGCGGCGAAGACGGCACGGCAGCACGAGGCACGACGGGCACGGCCTCGACCGGCGTGATTGGGGTGATCGGGGCGGGCCCGGCAAGACGGTCATAGCAGGCCAGCCGCTCGGAATTCGCCGTGATCTGCCGGCAGGCGGTCATCGATGCCGACGAACCAGCCTCAGCAGCCACCGACAGCATCGGCACCAGCAGTAACGCGGCCATCAGCACCAGCAGAAATCTGATCATTCGCAAGGGTCACCGGCAAGAAGCGAGGAAACATCAACAAAAAAAGGAGGGGACCTGAGTCCCCTCCTATCACCACGGCAGCCTGCTTCAGTCAAGCATCAACCGATCACAGATCGACCTTCAAACCCGCGTACCAGGCACGACCGAACGGCTCGAAGCCCGCCGCCGGAAAGGTTCGCGAACCGATCGGCTGAAACTCCCCGAGGTCGCCACCCGTACCGCCGACTTCGACGAACTTGTCGAACACGTTGTTGATGCCGGCGAACAGCGTCATGTCCAGCCAATCCTGCTGGAACTGGTAGCGCAACTGCACGTCATGGAAGGACACCGTCGGCAAACTGGCTGCCCGATCGCCGACCTCGAACACGTCGACATCCGATTTGCCGTAGATGTTGATCAACCAGCTAGCGGTGATCGGCCCCTTGGTGTAGGCGAGGCTGGTAAACGCGCGATCCTTGAAGAAGCCGACCTTGCCACGGTCATTGGTCGTGACACCGAAGGTGACCGTTTTTTGCTGCAGCAGACGGGTGTACTTCGCGTCCAAGGTCACGCGGCCGAGATTGAGACCCGATCCGGCAAAGAGATCACCAACCCGAAATTGATACCTGAGCTGGGAATCGATGCCGGAAGACTTCAGCAGGCCGATGTTGAGAACTCCTCCACTGACCTCGTCAAGAGCACCGGTCTGGGGACCGGAATCGAAGCGGAGCACGTTCGAGCAGAACTGGTTGCCGAAGGTCAACGAGCCGCTGCTGTAGCACTCGGTCAACGACAGATCTCTATCGACCGTATCCAGCGCCTTCTTGATTTCGATGTTGTAGTAATCGACGCTCACGGTAAGCGCATCGGTCCACTTGTTGTCGAACTTCGGCGTAATGACCACGCCGTAGGTGCGTGAGTTGCTCTTTTCCTCAGTCAGAACACCCAAGGCGGGCGAACGACCAACGAAACCGCCGGTGCCCTGGATTTCAGCCTGGGTCAGCGCGAGGCCACCGGTATCGCTGACGCGCGTAGCGACCGCTGGATCGGCCAAGCAATTTCTTGCGAGGACGCTGTTGACCGTCGTCGCGTCAATGCCGCTCGACAGCACGTTGCCTGGGTTGTTGGCATCCGACGTCGTGTTGAAGAACGCCGGAGCGCCGCCAGCGTCGCGGGTGACACCGGCGCAGGGATCATTGACCGTCGCGAAGGTTTCAGAACCCGCCGAGAACAGCTCGTTGATGTTCGGCGCACGGACCGCACGTGCGTACTGCGCACGCGGAGCCAGCCACGAGGTGATCGCCCAGTCGACATTGATCGCGTAAGCGATCGTGCTGCCAATGGTCGAATAATCCGAGGCACGGATCGCACCCTTGAGGGCCAGTTCCTTTGCGAATGGCACGTCGACCAACAACGGCAAACGGATTTCCCCGAACACTTCCTTGACGTCGAACGAACCGACCTGCTGCGGCGTCACATTGCCGGCGTTCTGGCCAGTCTGGGTCAGTGCATCCGGCGTATCGCGGGATTTCTCGGCGCGCTGCTCGACACCCGCCGCGAAGCCGATCGGCCCACCGGTCGGAATCTTGCCGAAGCTGCCGCTGACGCTGGCCGTGGTGATGATTTGCTGAATTTCTACATCGCGTAGTGACGGTGCCGTGATGTAAGCGAGCGCCGCCGCATCGATGGTGTTCTCACCGAAGATGTAGACCGGCGAACAACCTTCAGCAACCGCCACCGGATTGGCGCAGGTCACCCGGCCGGTGGTCGGATCGGTGACGACATTAAAGGCTTCGCGCAGATTCGGCGAATTGACCTGGCCGTTGGAAATCTGGTTGTCAGACGTGGTGCCGTAGTTGAACGAAACGTCGTAGTCGAGGGTCTTGAAGAAGCCGCTGCCAACCACAGGAATCAAATCGCCCTCGATACCGGTCACCGCGCGGAAAGTCTGGCGGTTGGAAGTAGCACCGCGGTTGCCAACTTCCGTCAAGCGCCGCGCGAAACCGATCACAGCCGTATCGTTGGTCAGTTCGGGATTGGCCGCCAGCACCGCGTCACGCACGGCCTGCGGTACGACACCGCTGGACAACGGCACGCCGCTGGAAAGATCGCAACTGTCGAGACGGCCATTCTGGTCGTTGTCGAAACAGGTCGGGAAAACGTCGAAGATGCTGTCCGAACCAAGGGGGAAAGGCTCGATATTGGACTTCGCCTTGGTCTTCGCGTAGGTGCCTTCGAAGTAGACGCGTGCCGAAGGGGTGAACTCGAAGTTCAGCACCGTCGACATCAGGGTGCGATCCAACGGCGTCGACAGCGCACGGATTGCATTGCGGTTGAAGCCGTCCGTGGCAGTCACAAACGGCCGCACCAGACCAGTCACCGAATCGATGATCCGGTTCTGCGTCGTGCCGTTGACAGGAAACGTGCCCTGAGTGTTCGCGGGATTGTTGATCGGCGCGATGATGCGGGTGTTCGGCGAGAAGCTGCTGAATGCCGTGAAGCAATCCCGGAAATCGGCGGGGTCGCCAGTGTCAAAAATCGCCGTATTCAGGCAATCCGTCGAGGTCGACTTGCGATCCCGGGCAAACACACCCAGTTCTTCCGAGAACGACATGTTGAACATGGCGTTGCCTTTGCCGTTGGCGAACGTCGAACCCGCCGTCACGCGATAGCTACGGGTTATGTCGTCGCTGTCAGCCAGCGTCTGGCCGGTTTGCGCACTGGCCGACACGCCTTGGAAATCCTTCTTCAGGATGATGTTGACCGCACCCGCCAAAGCGTCGGAGCCGTAAATGGCCGAGGCACCGCCGGTCAGTAGTTCCACGCGCTCGATGAAGTCCGTCGGGATTGAATTCAGATCGACGACCTGCGTGCCCGCCAGGCCCGAGATGAAGCGGCGACCGTTGACCAGCACCAAGGAGCGATCTTCGCCGAGATTACGAAGATTGACTGTGGTAATACCGGCACCAGCCGTATTGAAATTCGAATTCGACGCGGTGAACGTCGAGACGCCGACCACCGGCAGACTGCGAATGATGTCGCCGATATTGGTCTGGCCGGTCTGTTCGATCAGCTTGGCATCGATGGTCTGGATCGGAATCGGCGAATCGAAATTCACCTGCTTGATGCGCGAACCGGTCACCTGCACGCTTTTCAGCTCGGTGGGCGCGTCCTTGCCCTTGGCTGATCCTGGTACCGGAGCGGCGTCATCGGTCGTTTTGACCTGAGCCACTTCAACTGCTTGCCCAGCCTTGATCACTTCCTGCGCTGAAGCGGTGCCGGCAATGGCACCGACACCGACGACAAACGCACAACGGGCTGCAAGCCGCAGCCTACCGTCTGCACTCAGATTCATCTTGGAACTCCCTTACGCAAGTTTTTTAACAGGACCCGACGTGATAGCCCCAAGCCATCCGTGTCGGATTTGTGACCAGCCGAGAATAGTCACGTGGTCTGATCAGCGTCAAGGAATCGTGACTTGGCTCACAAGCACACGAAAAGCCTTGAAAAATGTGGTTATAAAAGCGCAAGAGACATGCCATGCGTCACCCGCCGGACAAGTTCCGGCAACTTGATTAGCAAGCAAGCTCAGCCCATTCGCAAAAAGCCCTTGTCCCTTCGGGAGAAGGGTTGGGATGAGGGACTTCCCGGCGAAACAAGCCCTTTGTTGACAGTCCCTCGCCCCCAGTCCCTCTCCCGGAGGGAGAGGGGAGACCAGAAAGGCTCTTGGCTGAAGTTCATTGCTAGTCAAGTCCGGCAATGACCCTGAAAAGGCATGGAAACGGGACGATCAGAGCTTGTTTTTCAAGACGCGTGGTCAGTGGCGCTACCGGTACGAAACACGGTAGGACTGCCGTAAAGCGATCGTTGAAGCTCGGCCGGCGCACACTGAAGCGGCTGCGCACTGCAACGAAAAAGGGCGCCGAAGCGCCCTTTCTTTGCTACTCAATTCTGAAGCTGTCGATCAGGCCTCAGCGCCTTCCGCAGCGGCCGACGGGCGACCGACGAGTTCGACATACGCCATCGGCGCGTTATCGCCAGGACGGAAGCCGCAACGCAGGATGCGCAGGTAGCCGCCCGGACGGGCCGAGTAACGCGGGCCCAGTTCCAGGAACAGCTTCTGAGTCATCGCACGATCGCGCAAGCGATTGAACACGATGCGGCGATTGGCGACGCTGTCTGCCTTGGCGCGGGTGATCAGCGGCTCGGCAACGCGACGCAATTCCTTGGCCTTCGGCACGGTGGTGCGAATCAGCTCGTGCTGGAACAGGGACACGGCCATGTTCTGAAGATCGGCCTTGCGGTGGCTGGTGGTACGGCCGAGACGGCGGCCTGCGACTTTATGGCGCATGTTTTAACTCAGTTGTCAGTGGCTAGTGGCCGGTGGCCAGTTCGCTCGGTATGTGTTGGTAATGATTGCTAGCCACTGGTCACCGACCACTGGCCACTGCGTTTTCAGGCAGCGACTTTGGGCGATGACCAGTTGTCGAGCTTCATGCCGAGCTCAAGTTCATGCGCCTTGAGCGCTTCCTTGATCTCGTTCAGCGACTTCTTGCCCAAATTCGGCGTCTTCATCAGCTCGGTTTCGCCGCGCTGCACGAGGTCGCCGATGTAGTAGACGTTCTCGGCCTTGAGGCAGTTGGTCGAACGAACACCGAGTTCGAGATCATCGATCGGACGGAACAGGATCGGATTGAGCCCGCCGCCCTTGCTGCTCGTGGGGCTGACTTCTTCCTCGCCTTCGGCGAAGTCGACAAACACCGCCAGCTGATCGCGCAAGATGCGGGCCGCAAAGCGAACCGCATCACCAGCATCGATGCCGCCATTGGTGTCGACATCGAGGATCAGCTTGTCGAGGTCGGTGCGCTGTTCGACACGAGCACGCTCGACCGAATAGCTGACCCGACGAACCGGGCTGTAAGAAGCGTCGAGCTGCAGGGCACCGATCGAAACGCCTTCGTCCTCGTTGTTCTGAGCACGAGCGGCCGCTGGCTGATAGCCACGACCGCGGGTGACCTTGAGGGTCATGCTGATCTTGCCGCCGGTCAGATTGGCAATCACCATTTCGGGATTGACGATCTCGACGTCGTGATCAAGCTGGATGTCGGCAGCCGTGATCGGGCCCTTGCCGCTCTTCTCGAGCTTCAGCACGGCCGACTCACGGGCGTTCATCCGCACCGCGATGTTCTTGATGTTCAGCAGGATGTCGATGACATCTTCCTGCACGCCTTCGACGGCGCTGTACTCGTGCACCACGCCCTCGATCTGCGCTTCGGTGATTGCCGAGCCCGGAACCGATGACAGAAGAATGCGGCGCAACGCGTTGCCCAGCGTGTGCCCGAAGCCGCGTTCCAGCGGTTCCAGCGTGATGCGCGCGCGATGCGAGGAAATCTGCTCAACATCGACAACACGCGGCTTGAGGAAACTGGCGACGGAACCCTGCATGTAAACACCTCTTGAAACCTTAAGACTGGAAGCCGAAACCGCAGGCACCAGCAGAACAGAACTTCTGTACGCATCAAGGGCCGGCGCGAGCCGACCCCAGACCGTTGCTTACTTCGAGTAAAGCTCGACGACCAGGTTTTCGTTGATGTCCTGGACGATCTGGTCGCGTTCCGGCAGTGCCTTGAACACGCCCTTCAGCGCCTTTTCATCGACTTCAACCCATTCCGGCAGACCGATCTGAGCCGCGACCGACAGTGCCTGGGTGATGCGCGTCTGGTTGCGCGACTTTTCGCGAACCTGGATCACGTCACCAACCTGCACGCTGTACGAAGGGATGTTGACGCTCTTGCCGTTGACCAGGATCGCCTTGTGGCTGACCAGCTGACGGGCTTCGGCGCGGGTGGCCGAGAAACCCATGCGGTAGACCACATTGTCCAGACGCCGTTCCAGGAAGCGGAGCAGGTTCAGACCGGTGGCGCCCTTGGTGCGGGTGGCCTTCTGGTAGTAGTTGCGGAACTGACGCTCGAGCAGACCGTACATCTGCTTCAGCTTCTGCTTTTCGCGCAGCTGTAGTGCGTAGTCCGACAGGCGCTGCTTGCGCGCGCCATGCTGGCCAGGAGGGGTATCAAGCTTGCACTTGGTGTCCAGCGAGCGACCACGGCTCTTGAGCAGAAGGTCAGTGCCGGCGCGGCGGGCGAGTTTGCAGGTGGGACCGATATAACGTGCCATTTCGATCTCTCCTTACACGCGGCGACGCTTGGACGGACGGCAGCCGTTATGCGGAATCGGCGTGACGTCAGTGATGTTGGTGACCTTGAAGCCGGCAGCGTTCAGCGAACGCACTGCCGATTCACGACCTGGGCCTGGGCCCTTGATACGAACTTCGAGATTCTTCACGCCATGCTCGGCAGCGGCAGTCGCAGCGCGTTCGGCGGCGATCTGGGCAGCGAACGGCGTCGACTTGCGCGAGCCCTTGAAGCCGCAGGCACCCGAAGTCGACCAGGACAGGGCATTGCCCTGACGATCGGTGATCAGGACGATCGTGTTGTTGAAGGAAGCATGAACGTGAGCGATCGCGTCGGTCACATTCTTCTTGACGCGCTTGCGAGCCTTGGCGGCTGCAGCGGCGGCGGAGGTATTGGCCATGAGTCTGGGTGTTCCTGCGTGAGCCTGAGTTCTACTGGGCTTTACTTGCGGATGGCTTTGCGCGGACCCTTGCGGGTACGGGCATTGGTACGGGTGCGCTGGCCGCGAACCGGCAGGCCGCGACGATGGCGCTGACCGCGGTAGCAACCCATATCCATCAGGCGCTTGATGCTCATCGACACTTCGCGGCGCAGATCGCCTTCCACCGCAAACTTCGCGATTTCGGCACGCAGCAGATCGAGTTCGCCTTCGGTCAGCGTCTTCAGCTGAACCGCCGGATTGATGTTGGCCGAGCTACAAATCTTGCGCGCACGAGTCGCGCCGATGCCGTAGATCGACTGCAGCGCGATCACGGTGTGCTTGTTGGCCGGGACATTGACGCCCGCAATACGTGCCATCGATAACCTCTTAAGAACTTTGAACCGCTGCGGCGCAGGGAGCCGCAAAGTATACCGGACTCGCCACGGTTCTTTCAAACCGGTGGGTGAGCTGCCAAGGTCGGCGCTATGCGCGCCGTTCCTCTCCGTAACCGACAGCATTCCGTTGAAACTGGGATACAACGTGCAAGCCAATCAAGCGCCTGCACTCAAACTCGCTAACAGCCGCAGCGCGATGCCGGTGCCGAAATACAAACAATCAAGCCGTTCCGCAGACTGCGGAACGAAGGCCTGTATCAGCCCTGGCGCTGCTTGTGACGGAGATCGGTGCACAGCACGCGAACGACGCCATTGCGGCGAACAACCTTGCAGTTACGGCAAATCTTCTTGACGGAAGCACGAACTTTCATGGCGCGATCTCTACAACCGGTTGCCCGGCCTATTCAGTGATGGGTTGGAAATCAGCTCGGACGAACAACGCCCGGACGGCTGGCGTTGTTGCCCCCGTTGCCACTCAGGGATTTCAGGTTCGCCTTCTTCAACAGACCTTCGTACTGATGCGACATCAGATGGGCCTGAAGCTGCGCCATGAAATCCATGACGACGACGACAGTGATCAGCAGCGAGGTGCCACCGAACGTGAAGGGCACGTTGAAATACGTGACCAGGAATTCCGGCGTCAGACACACCGCCGTGATGTAGATCGCGCCAGCCACCGTGAGGCGGGTCAGCACGTTGTCGATGTACTTGGCCGTCTGCAGGCCCGGACGGACGCCGGGCACGAAGGCACCGGACTTCTTCAGGTTTTCTGCCGTCTCCCGCGAATCGAACACCAGCGCGGTGTAGAAGAAGCAGAAGAAAATCATCATGAACGCGTACAGGATCGTATACAGCGCCTGGCCCGGCGACAGCGCATTGGCCAGCGACTGCATGAAGCCGCTACCACCTTCGCCGCCGAAGAACCGCACCATCGACGCCGGGAACAGAATGATGCTTGACGCGAAGATCGGCGGAATTACACCGGCCATGTTCAGCTTCAGCGGCAGATGCTGCGTCTGGGCGGCAAACAGCTTGCGGCCCTGCTGACGGCGCGCATGGTGTATCGGAATGCGCCGCTGGGCACGTTCCACGTAAACCACGAAAGTCGTCACCACCACCACCAGCACCAAGACCAGAATCGCGATCAGCGGATTCAACGAACCCTCACTGATCAACTGCGCAGTGGCACCCACTGCCTGCGGCATCGAAGACACGATGCCCGCAAAAATGATCATCGACATGCCATTGCCGATACCGCGCTCGGTGATCTGCTCACCCAGCCACATCAGAAACATGGTGCCGGTAACCAGACTCACTGCAGCCGTGAAAATGAATCCAAAACCCGGCGACAGTGCAACGCTTCCCTGCAGCGCATACGACGCACCCACCGCCTGGAACAGCGCCAGACCCAGGGTGCCGTAACGCGTGTACTTGGTCAGCTTGCGCCGGCCCGCTTCGCCTTCCTTCTTCAATTCTTTCAGCTGCGGCGTGGTCGCTGCCATCAGCTGAACGATGATCGATGCCGAGATGTACGGCGTCACACCCAGCGCGAAAATCGACAATCGCGAAAGCGCACCGCCCGAGAACATGTTGAACATGTCCAGGATCGTGCCCTTCTGCTGATCGAACAGCTGCGCAAGCTTGGCCGGATCGATTCCCGGAACTGGAATGAACGATCCGATGCGATAGACAATCAGCGCACCGATCAGGAAGAAGATGCGGTTACGCACTTCTCCGATCTTGCTGAGGTCCGGCATCATGCCGCCTGCGCCGGGAGTCTTGGCCATGGAATATGCCTATCGGATCAGATACGACGAATTACTCGGCGACGCTGCCGCCAACGGCCACGATCGCTTCGCGAGCACCCTTGGTGACGCCAACGCCCTTGATCGTGATCTTGCGGGTCAAGGTGCCCGACTTGATCAGCTTGGCCTGCAGGATCTGCGACTGAATGACGCCAGCCGCCTTGAGCACACCGAGATCGATCTCGGTCTCGGTCATCCGCTCGATATCCGACAGACGTACTTCAGCGGTCAGCTTGCCGATCGCGGAAGAAAAGCCGCGCTTCGGCAAACGACGCTGAATTGGCATCTGGCCGCCTTCAAAGCCGATCTTGCCGCGGCCACCCTTGCGGGCGCGCTGACCTTTGTGACCGCGGCCAGCAGTCTTGCCCATGCCGGAACCGATACCGCGGCCGACGCGAACGCGAGCCGTCTTGGCACCAGCAGCAGGCTTGATCGTATTCAGTTTCATGACAACAGTTCCCAGTGATCAGTGGCCAATGGCCAGTAACAACACTTCAACAAATTAAGGACAGACACAGGCCACTGGCACACGCCACTGGCCGCTGCGGTCTCAGACTTCTTCAATCTTCAGCATGAAGCCGATCTTGTTGACCATGCCCATGTTCTCGACCGTCGCCGGAACGACAACCGATGAATGCATCCGGGTCAGACCGAGGCCGCGCACGCAGGCGCGATGAGCCTGGAGACGACCGAACACGCTCTTCACCAGCGTGATTTTGACTTGCTTGTTGGCGCTCATGGCGATTCCCTAGTCCTTAACCGAGGATTTCTTCGAGAGTCTTGCCGCGCTTCGCGGCAATCTCCGACGGCATGTTGAGCTTGCGCAGCGCGTCGACAGTCGCACGCACCATGTTCATCTTGTTGCGCGAGCCGAACGACTTGGCCAGCACGTTCTGCACGCCGGCCACTTCAAACACCGCACGCATCGCGCTGCCGGCGATGACGCCGGTACCGTCGGACGCAGGCTTCATGAATACCCGCGAGGCACCGTGGATGCCCCAGATCTCGTGCTGCAGGGTCGCGCCCTTCAGCTCGATGGAAATCATGTTCTTGCGCGCCTTTTCCATCGCCTTCTGGATGGCGACCGGCACTTCACGCGCCTTGCCATAACCGAAGCCGACCTTGCCAGCTCCGTCACCGACCACGGTCAACGCCGTGAAGGTGAACTGCTTGCCGCCCTTGACCGTCTTCGACACACGGTTGACGGCGACCAGCTTTTCCTTGAAATCGCCGCTCTGCGAGTCGTCGAAGTTGTAGTTGGGGTTTGCCATTTAATTAAAACTCCAGTCCAGCTTCGCGAGCGGCGTCGGCCAGCGCCTTGATGCGGCCGTGATACTGAAAGCCCGAACGGTCGAATGCGACCTTCGTGATGCCGGCTGCCTTGGCACGCTCGGCAATCGTGGCGCCAACCTTCTTGGCAGCTTCGACGTTGCCGGTCCCTTCCAGGCTCTCGGCGACAATCTTCTCGACCGTCGACGCAGCGACCACGGTGTGACCCGCGTCGCCGGCGATGATCTGCGCATAGATGTGGCGCGGCGTGCGATGCACGGACAGCCGGTGGGTGCCCAACTCGGCAATCTTTGCACGCGTCCGGCGCGCACGGCGCAGACGGGATTCTTTCTTCGGGCTCATAAAACGATTTCCAGTGACAGATTCCAGTGACCCTTCGAGTAGCCGGGTGGCCGGGGGACCAAGTCCACGCCGATCACTGACTACTGCTTCACTACTACTTCTTCTTCGCTTCCTTCAGGACGACCTTCTCGTCCGAGTAGCGAACGCCCTTGCCCTTGTAAGGCTCCGGCGGACGATAGCTGCGCAGCTTCGCGGCGACCTGACCGACCATGTGCTTGTCAGCACCCTGGATCAGGACTTCGGTCTGCGTCGGCACGGTGATCGTGATGCCGTCCGGCACCATGAAGTCAACCGGATGCGACAGACCGACCGCCAGATTCAGCTTCTTGCCGGTCAGCGTGGCGCGATAGCCGACGCCAACCAGAATCAGCTTCTTCTCGTAACCCTTGGTGACGCCAAGGACCATGCTCGCCAGCAGGGCGCGCACAGTACCAGACAACGCCGGCGATGACTTGATCGAAGCCTCGGCAATGGTGACGACACCATTGTTGAGCTCAACCTGCACTTCCTTCGGCAGCGGCAGCGACAGGGTTGCCTTGGCACCCTTCACGCTCAACTCCGAAGCCGAGCTCTTGAACTCGACACCTGCCGGAATGATGACCGGCATTTTTGCGACACGAGACATGTTCGGTGCTCCTCTTTAAGCGACGATGCAGACGACTTCGCCGCCCTGACCAGCAGCCCGCGCCTTGCGGTCGCTGAGCATGCCCTGGGACGTCGAAATGATCGCCACACCCAAGCCGGCCAACACGCGCGGCAGCTCATCGCTGGCCTTGTAGACGCGCAGGGATGGCTTGCTGATGCGATCCAGACGCTCGATGACCGGCTTGCCCTGGAAGTACTTCAGGGTGACGTTGATCGTCTTCTTCTGGCCTTCGGTCGAAATCGAATACTCGCCGATGTAACCCTCGTCCTTCAGCACGGCGGCAATGGCTTCGCGCTGCTTCGACGACGGCGAGGTGATGAATTTCTTGCGGGCGGACTGACCGTTACGAATGCGGGTCAGAAAGTCGCCGATTGGATCGTTGATGCTCATTGAATGATTTCCAGGGGGTTGGCCGGTGGTCCACCACATTGCTTTTCAGCGCTGCGGTGCCTCGCCGACAACTGGTTTCAGAAGGTGCTTACCAGCTGGCCTTTTTCAAGCCAGGGATTTCGCCACGCGTCGCTGCTTCGCGAAGCTTGGTGCGCGACAGACCGAACTTGCGGTAGACACCGCGCGAACGACCGGTCACGTTGCAACGGTTGCGCTGACGAGTCGGGCTCGAATCGCGCGGCAGTTTCTGCAGACCGTCGACAGCCGCCATGCGCTCTTCATACGAGGCAGTCGGGTCAACGATCGTTGCCTTCAGCGCTTTGCGCTTCTTGGCAAATTTCTTGACGAGTTCGGCGCGGTTCTTCTCGCGCTCCAGCATGTTGGTCTTGGCCATTTCTCGGACTCAGTCTTACTTGCGGGACTTACTTGCGAAAGGGGAAGCTGAAAGCGTCGAGAAGGGCACGGCCTTCATCGTCGTTCTTCGCGGTGGTGGTGATCGTGATGTTCATGCCGCGGATCGCGTCGACCTTGTCGTAGTCGATTTCCGGGAAGATGATCTGTTCGGTGATGCCGAAGTTGTAGTTGCCCTGGCCATCGAAGCCAGTGGCCTTCAGACCACGGAAGTCACGGATGCGTGGCAGCGCGATAGCGATCAGACGCTCGAGAAACTCGTACATCTGCTGGCTGCGCAGCGTGACCTTCACGCCTACGGGATAGTTCTCGCGGACCTTGAACGCGGCGATCGAGATGCGGGTCTTGGTGACCACCGGCTTCTGGCCGGCGATCGCGACCATGTTGGCCACCGCGTGCTCGATGACTTTCTTGTCGGAAGTCGCCTCGCCCACGCCCATGTTCAGGGTGATCTTGGTGATCTTCGGAATCGCCATCACATTGCACTGAAGCTTCTCGCGAAGCGCCGGTGCGACAGTGTTCTGGTAGTACGTCTGCAAATTAGCGGCCATGACCTGTTCTCAATACCCAATACTGACGCGGTGCCCCGGACTCAAGCGTCCAGAACTTCCTGGTTCGACTTGAAGTAACGCACCTTGCGACGGGCTTCGCCTTCGCCGAGGAACTTGAAACCAACGCGATCGCCCTTGCCGGTCTTCGCGTTGAACAACATCACGTTGGACGCGTCGAGCGGCATTTCCTTCTGGACGATGCCGCCGCTGATGCCGGCCTGCGGGTTGCCCTTCTGATGCTTCTTGGCCAGGTTCAGGCCTTCGACAATGATCTTGCCGTCATCCTGGACGACGGACACATTGCCGCGACGGCCCTTGTCCTTGCCCGTGATGATGATGATTTCGTCGCCTTTTTTTATCTTGCGCATGATTTTGCTCTACGACTTCAAGGACTTCAGAGAACTTCGGGGGCCAGCGAGATGATGCGCATGAAGCGCTCGCGCAGCTCACGGGTCACCGGTCCAAAAATACGGGTACCGATCGGTTCCAGCTTGGTGGTCAGCAGCACCGCCGCGTTGGTGTCGAAGCGGATGGTCGAACCATCCGGACGGCGCACGCCCTTCTTGGTGCGAACCACGACAGCATCGTGCACTTCGCCCTTCTTGACCTTGCCGCGCGGGATCGCATCCTTGACGGTGACCTTGATCAGGTCGCCGATGCAGGCATAACGACGGTGCGTCGAACCCTTGACCTGGATGACCTGAACGATCTTGGCGCCGCTGTTGTCAGCGACCACCAGCATTGATTCCTGTTGGACCATGGCGCTTAGACTCCGGCCTTGGCGGCAGCTTCACGCTGCTGCAGTTCGCTGGCGCTCTCGAGCACTTCCACGAGGCGGAAGAACTTCGAACGCGAAATCGGGCGCGTCTCGACGATGGCTACGAGGTCACCCTCATGGCACTGGTTGTTCTCGTCGTGCGCGTGCAGCTTGGTCGTCTTGCGCAGCAGCTTCCCGTACAGCGGATGCTTGACCGTGCGCTCGACAGCGACCGTGATGGTCTTGTCCATCTTGTTGCTGAGAACGCGGCCGACGATGCGACGCGATGCCGGAACCACTTCAATAACTTCGCTCATGACACCTTCGCCTGCTTTTGGGCTTGCTGCTGCATGAAGGTCTTGACGCGGGCGATCTTCTTGCGCACGTCGTAAACCAGATTCGACTGGGTGAGCTGCCCGACAGCCGCCTGCATGCGCAGGTTGAACTGCTCCTTGCGCAGCGCCGCCAGCTCAGTCTTCAAATCGGCTGGGGACTTGTCCCGCAGCGTCTTCACAAATTCGGTGGTCTTCATAAATCAGTGCCTAGTGTCTAGTGTCTGGTGGCCAGTGATTGCAGCGCTTTTGACTAACCACTAGTCACTAGCCACTGACCACTGCTTCTACAGGATCGTGCGATGCACGAAAGTCGTCTTGACCGGCAGCTTCGCGGCGGCAAGGCGGAAGGCCTCACGCGCATCGACTTCGGTCACGCCTTCGAGCTCATACAGCATCTTGCCCGGCTGGATCTTGGCGACCCACCACTCGACGTTGCCCTTGCCGGAGCCCATGCGGACTTCCAGCGGCTTGCGGGTGACCGGTACGTCCGGAAAGATGCGGATCCACATCTTGCCGCCACGCTTGACGTAACGCGTGATGACACGACGGGCCGCTTCGATCTGGCGAGCAGTGAGCGCACCGCGCTCAGTCGACTTCAGGCCGAACTCGCCGAAGCTGACCTTGTTGCCGTTCTGCGCCAGGCCACGGTTGTGGCCCTTCTGCTGCTTTCTAAACTTGGTTCGCTTGGGCTGCATCATGGCAGCACTCTCCTAATTTCTGGCGTGAAGGAAAATCAGGCAGATGCCGGCTCGCCGGCCTCTTCCTTCTTGCCTGCATGACGATCGGTCTCGAAGACTTCGCCGTTGAAAACCCAGACCTTTACGCCGATGACGCCGTAGGTGGTCTTCGCTTCAGCGGTGCCGTAATCGATGTGGGCGCGCAGCGTATGCAGCGGCACGCGACCTTCGCGATACCACTCGGTACGAGCGATTTCAGCGCCGTTCAAACGGCCGCCAACCTGAATCTTGATGCCGCCCGCACCGAGGCGCATGGCATTGGTCACGGCGCGCTTCATCGCACGACGGAACATGATGCGGCGCTCAAGCTGCTGGGCAACGCTTTCGGCAATCAGTTTGGAATCGAGTTCCGGCTTGCGGATTTCCTCGACCGAGATGTGCACCGAATCAGGCTTGAGCGTCATCAGCTTCGACACTTCCTGACGCAGCTTCTCGATGTCCTCGCCCTTCTTGCCGATGACGATGCCCGGACGCGCGGTGTGAATCGTGACGCGCGCCGACTTCGCCGGACGGTCGATCTGGATACGGCTGACCGATGCCTGCGCGAGCTTCTTGAACAGGAATTCACGCACCAGGCGGTCCTTGTTCAGATTGTCGGCATAGGCACCGCGTTCGGCGTACCAGTTCGACGTCCAGGCCGTCGAGATGCCAAGACGGAACAGATTCGGATTGATCTTGTGACCCATGAATACTCTTCCCGTTAACTCTTGGTGCCGTCGGAGACGCGAATCGTGACGTGGCTCGTGCGCTTCAGGATGCGGTCTGCACGCCCCTTGGCACGCGGCCGGATACGCTTCATCGTCGGGCCTTCATCGACGAAGATCTCGGAGATCTTCAGTTCGTCGACATCGGCACCGTTGTTGTTTTCGGCATTGGCGATCGCCGACTCCAGGACCTTGAGCAAGATTCCCGAAGCGCGATTACGTGAAAACTTGAGCAGGTTCAGCGCCTGGTCGACCTTCTGGCCGCGAACCTGGTCAGCGACCAGACGCGCCTTCTGGGGCGAGAGACGAACGAACTTGAGAACAGCCTGGGTTTGCATGTCTGTCTCCTTAGCTCGACTTCTTGTCGCCGGCCGTATGGCCCTTGAACGTGCGAGTCGGCGAAAACTCGCCCAGCTTGTGGCTGATCATGTTTTCGGTGATGAAAACCGGCACGTGGAGACGGCCGTTGTGCACCTGCATGGTCAGACCGACCATGTCCGGCGAAATCATCGAACGACGCGACCAGGTCTTGATCGGCTTCTTCACGCGGCTGCCCTGGGCATCGCTCACCTTCTTTGCGAGATGGTGATCGATGAACGGGCCTTTCTTGACGGAACGCGACATGACGGGCTCTCGAATTACGTGTGTTACTTCTTGTGACGGCTGCGCACGATGAACTTCTGCGTGCGCTTGTTATTGCGGGTCTTGAGACCCTTGGCTTTCTGGCCCCACGGCGACACCGGGTGCGGATTGCCCTGACCGGACTTGCCTTCACCACCACCGTGCGGGTGATCGACCGGGTTCATGACGACACCGCGGACGGTCGGACGAATGCCCTTCCAGCGCTTGGCGCCAGCCTTGCCGTAATGGCGCAGGTTGTGCTCGCTGTTGGAGACTTCGCCGAGGGTGGCGCGGCACTCGGTATGCACCAGGCGCATTTCGCCCGAACGCAGACGAACCGTCGCGTACTCACCTTCGCGAGCGACCAGCTGCACGGCGGCACCGGCCGAGCGCGCCAACTGGGCACCCTTGCCAATGCGCAGTTCGATGCAGTGAATCGTCGAACCGACCGGGATGTTGCGGATCGGCAGGCTGTTGCCCGGCTTGATCGGCGCATCCGAACCGGATTGGATTGCATCGCCAACACTCACGCCCTTCGGCGCAATGATGTAACGACGCTCGCCATCCTTGTACAGCAGGAGCGCGATGTGTGCGCTGCGGTTCGGATCGTATTCAATCCGCTCGACCTTGGCCGCGACCGAATCCTTGTCACGCTTGAAATCGATCAGGCGGTAATGCTGCTTGTGACCGCCGCCCTGATGACGCGTGGTGATGTGGCCGTGGTTGTTGCGACCACCGTTCGAGTGCTTGGCCTCGAGCAGCGGCGCATACGGACGTCCCTTGAACAGCTCCGGGTGCGTCACTGAAACCACGTGACGGCGACCTGGGCTGGTCGGTTTCATTTTCTGGAGTGGCATTTCTCGTCGCTCCGATTAGCTGTTGGCGCCAGCCAGGAAATCAATTTCCTGACCTTGAGCGAGCGTCACGTAGGCTTTCTTCCAGTCGGAACGAACGCCCATCGCACCGCCGAAGCGCTTGACCTTGCCTTTCACGTTCAGCGTCCGAACCGCTTCAACTTTGACGTTGAACAGCTTTTCGATCGCCGCCTTGATTTCCGGCTTCTTGGCGTCGCGCAGAACCTTGAACACCGCTTCATTGCTCTTTTCGGCAGCGCGCGTGCTCTTTTCCGAGACGACCGGTGCCAGAATCAGCTGATGCAGGCGTTCGCCCGAAATCTTGATCTTGCTCATGACAGCCATGCCTCCAGCTTCTTGACCGCCGGAGCGGTCAAAAGCACCTTCTTGAATGACAGCAGCGAGACCGGATTGATGCCGTTGACATCGACCACGTTCACGCGGTGCAGGTTGCGCGCCGACAGGAACAGGTTGTGATCGAGGATATCGGTGACGATCAGAATGTCGTTGGCACCGACCACGTTCAGCTTCTCGATCAGCGTCTTGGTCTTCGCGGCTTCCACCGTGAACGAGTCAGCGATGATCAACGAGCCATTGCGGTTCAGCTCGGAGATGATCGAGCGGATTGCACCGCGATACATCTTCTTGTTGACCTTCTGGCTGTGATCGCGCGGCACGGCAGCAAAGGTCTTGCCGCCGCCACGCCACAGCGGGCTGCGGATCGAACCGGCGCGAGCCTGGCCCGTGCCCTTCTGCTTCCACGGCTTCTTGCCGCCGCCACGCACCATCGCTTTCGACTTCTGAGCCTTGGTACCGGCGCGGCTGCCATTCAGATAAGCAGTCACAACCTGGTGCACGAGGGCTTCGTTGTAGTCGACGCCGAAAACGGCGTCAGCCACATTCAGCATGCTGTTGCTTGAGTGTAGTTGGAGATCCATGTCGCCCAGTCCAATGAACTACTTACTTGACCGTCGGATGCACGACGACGTCGGCACCCTTGTGTCCGGGCACGGCGCCCTTGACGAGCAGCAGATTGCGCTCGACGTCGATGCGGACCACGTCCAGGTTCAGGGCACTGATGTTGTCCGAACCCATGTGGCCGGCCATCTTCTTGCCTTTCCAGACCTTGCCCGGACTCTGGCGCTGACCGATGGAGCCCGGCACGCGATGCGACAGCGAGTTACCGTGGCTGGCACGACCGCCGCCGAAATTCCAGCGCTTCTGAACACCTGCGAAGCCCTTGCCGATGCTCACACCAGCCACGTCGACGGCCTTGACGCCTTCGAACGAAGTCACGGTGATCTCGGAACCCGGGACCAGATCGGCACCCTGGCTGTCATCGAGACGGAATTCCCAGAGTCCGCGCCCCGCAGCAACACCGGCCTTCTTGTAATGGCCTGCGAGCGGCTTGGAAACGTGGCTGGACTTCTTCTCGCCTGCGGTGACCTGAACGGCGCGATAGCCGTCGGTTTCCACAGTCTTGACTTGAGTGACGCGATTCGGCGTGCATTCGATCACGGTGACCGGGATCGACTCGCCGGCTTCCGTGAACACGCGGGTCATGCCCGCCTTGCGACCAACAATACCAATAGTCATTTGTCTGATCCTCGCCTTAGTTGACGCGAATCTGGACTTCGACACCGGCCGGAAGATCGAGCTTCGACAGCGCGTCGACGGTCTTCTCGGTGGGGTCGATAATCTGCATAAGACGCTTGTGTGTACGAATTTCGTACTGGTCACGAGCAGACTTGTCTGCGTGCGGCGACACCAGGATGGTGTAGCGCTCCATGCGGGTCGGCAGCGGAATAGGTCCGCGAACGACGGCGCCGGTGCGCTTCGCGGTTTCGACGATCTCGCGAGCCGATTTATCGATCAAACGATGATCGAAGGCTTTGAGCCGAATGCGAATAGATTGGCTGGTTGCGGCCATGCTCTCACTCAAGTCTTAAAGAACGACCCGGTAGCCGGATGGCTAACGGGGAACTAAGGGGCGCGAATTATATCGACCCCATCACCCTGCTGCAACACTGTTTGGAAAGTATTTCTGGAAACTCCAAAAATAAACAACGAAACTTTCCAGACAGCAGAACCACCAGGGAAAACAACCCCCGCAAGCCCTCTGAGGCTCGCGGGGGCCGGGTACGGACTTACTTCAGGATCTTGGTAACGACGCCAGCACCGACGGTGCGGCCGCCTTCACGGATGGCGAAGCGGACCTGCTCCTCCATCGCGATCGGGACGATCAGCTCCACCTTCACCTTGACGTTGTCGCCCGGCATCACCAT
>JAUXYM010000020.1 GCA_030694365.1 Nevskia sp.
CAACCGGCCGGGCATCCATCCGGCGTGCTTGCGTCAGACGCTGGGCCGTCGTCGATCCATAACCCAGACCCGCCACCGTGTTTCGCCGAAGCTCTCGACTCACCGAACTCGCCGACCGCCCCAGACAACGAGCACTTGCCCGAATACTCTTCCCTTCCAGACAGTACCCCGCCAGCAAAACCCGTTCCTCAACCTGAAACTGCTCGTAACTCCGGTCTGTCGTCATGCAATACCTTATCGTCAATCAGGTGTTGCACTTCAGACTTGAGCGCGCCCTGTCTTGTGTCGCCGTAATCGTATGGTGCCATATTAAATTTGATTTTCAAGCGCTCGTGCTGAAAAGTTTTCAGCTCTGCCGACCAGCGGTTTGAACCTGAAAAACCCTATTCAGCATGCCGCAATGCAGCGTGAACGCTCAGGCAGCCAACGCATTCAATCCTCGCACAGAACGCTGGCACCACCGCAACTTCCAAGGGCTCGCCCCAACTCGATGACCGTCCACGACAAGCCCCGCCACCGCCCCATAAAGGGACAGTGGCGAGACAACATGACGGCAATCAGGCCGGCTGCAAGGCGACGGTGAAGTTCGCTTCAGTCACGGCACGCAATTCGTCCAGCGTCACGCCAGGCGCCATCTCGGTGAGCACCGCACCGCCGCCGCGACGATCAATCTCGAACACGGCGAGATCAGTGATCAGCAGATCGACCACGCCCTTGCCGGTCAGTGGCAGCGAGCAGGCCTGCTTGAACTTGGCATCGCCGCCTTTCTCGCGATGATCCATGACCACGACCACGCGCGGCACGCCGGCAACCAGATCCATCGCGCCGCCCATGCCCTTGATCATCTTGCCGGGCACCATCCAGTTCGCGAGGTCGCCGGTTTCAGACACCTGCATGCCGCCGAGGATCGACAGCTGGATGTGGCCGCCGCGGATCATGCCGAACGAGTCGGCGCTCGAAAAATAGCTGGTCTGGGCCAGTTCGGTGATGGTCTGCTTGCCGGCGTTGATCAGGTCGGCGTCCTGCTCGCCCTCGAACGGGAACGGGCCCATGCCGAGCATGCCGTTCTCGCTCTGCAAGGTGACCTGCATGCCGTCGGGAATCATGTTGGCAACCAGGGTCGGAATGCCGATGCCGAGGTTCACATAGAAGCCGTCACGCAGTTCCTTCGCGGCGCGCACGGCCATTTCATCGCGGGTCCAGGCCATTACTTGTTCTCCCCAGTTGACGAACCGGCTGCTGCGCGCGGTCGCGTGGTGACGCGCTCGATGTGCTTGACGTAGTGGGTGCCGAGCACCAAGCGCTGGACGAAGATACCCGGCGTGTGGATCTGGTTGGGATCGAGTTCGCCCGGCTGAACGATTTCCTCGACCTCGGCGATGGTGATGCGGCCGGCCGTGGCGATCATCGGATTGAAGTTGCGCGCAGTCTTGCGATAGACGAGGTTGCCCTCGGTATCCGCCTTCCAGGCCTTGACCAACGAAATGTCGGCGGTCAGACCGGTTTCCATCACGTACCAATCCAGCTTGCCGTCGGTGCCGATCATCTCGCGCGTTTCCTTGCCTTCGGCGACCTTGGTGCCGTAGCCGGTGCGCGTGTAGAACGCCGGGATGCCGGCGCCGCCCGCGCGAATGCGCTCGGCCAGCGTGCCCTGCGGGTTGAATTCGATCTCGATCTCGCCGGTCATGTAGCGCTGCTCGAGAATCTTGTTTTCGCCGACGTAGCTGGCCAGCACTTTCTTGATCTGGTTGTTGGCCAGCACCAGCCACATGCCGTGGTTGTCGCAGCCGACGTTGTTGCCGATCACGGTCAGATCCTTGGCGCCGGTATCGCGCAGCGCGACGATCAGGTTCTCGGGAATGCCACAGAGGCCGAAGCCTCCGGACATGACGGTCATGCCGTCAAAGGTGATCCCGGCCAGCGCGCTGGCGGCATCGGGATAGAGTTTGTTTGCCATCGACCTGCGTTCTCCTCGTCGTTGATGCAGTGCTACGGCAAACGGCTCGGCCACGAGCCCGTTGCCCGGATTGGGTTCAGACGCCGGCCGCAGCCAGCAGGCGACGCGCCGCCTTCAGATGCGGCACATCGAGCATCTTGCCGTCGAGCTGGACCGCGCCCGCGCCGGACTCGAAGGCCGCGATCACTCGACGGGCAAAGGCGATCTCTTCCTCGCTGGGCGAGAACGCCGCATTGATCACCGGCACCTGGTCCGGATGGATCGCGATCTTGCCGGTGAAGCCGTCGTAGCGGGCCGTTTCGCTGTTGGCGCGGCAGCCGTCCTGATTCTTGAAATCGACGTAGACGGTGTCGATCGCTTCGATGCCCAGCGCGTGGGCGGCGAGCAGGCACTGGATGCGGGCATGCTCGTAGACCGGCCGCCAGCGGCCGTCGGCCTGGCGCGGATCGCCGGCACCCATCGCCGAGCTGAGGTCTTCTCCGCCCCACATCAGCGCCTTCAGGCGCGGCAGGCTGACCCGGGTCAGCTCGCCCATGCGCAGCACGGCGGCTGGCGTTTCGGTGATCACCGCGACGATGCCGATGCCGCCGACCGGCAGGCCAGCCTGGGTTTCGGCCATTTCCAGGTAATGGCTGACCGCGACGATGTCCTCCGGCCCGAACACCTTCGGCAGCACGATGCCGACCGGTTTCGAAGCGACCACGGCGGCGAGATCGCTCAACAGTTCGCCGGAAGCGAGGTCATTGACCCGGATCCAGGCTTCGCTGGTGCCGGCATAGGTCTTCAGGTATTCGACGAGCAGGCTGCGGGCCAGCGGCTTGCGATCCGGGAGCACCGAATCTTCAAGGTCGAAAGCCAGTGCATCGGCACCACAACTGACCGCCTTGGCGAGCTTGCGCTCATTGTCGGCGGGCACGAACAGGATCGATTTCATCATGAATTGGTCGGCAGTTTTATGGATTTTGTACAGCTCGGGCGATTGCCGGACAAGGGCTTTCCCTTTGTCTAGTCATCCACCGCGTCGATTTATAGTATGGCTACGTACTACTATTTGTATATTGGCTCGCTGCCGTCACCTTGCTGCCGCGAATGGCCGCTGCAGCCACCTTTTGAATCGAGTCCTCACGGAGACTATCGTCTTGAGTCGTTCAATCCGAGGCATTGTCTCGTATGGTGCCCATATTCCGCGACTGCGCATCAGCCGCGCGGCGATTGCCGACGCCCACGCCTGAGCGCTACCCGGTCTCATGGGCCAGGCCAAGGGCGAACGCGCCCTGTGCAGCTGGGACGAAGATGCGATCACCCGCGCCATTCGCCGATCTGCAGAATGCGGTGATCGTCGCCAGCGCGCTGGCCCAGGCGCTGGAATCCGGTGCCGAAGGCGATGCCTTGGTAGTCGCTGCCGACCGCCGTTCGGCAAAGCCGGGCAGCACGCAGGAAATGCAGTTCGGTGCCGGCGCTGCCGCGATCCAAGTCGGTGAGGACGCCCCGCTCGCCAAGTACTTGGGCCGCGAATCGGTGTCGCACCTGTTCGTCGACCACTTCCGCGCCACTGGCGAGAAGCACGACTACTACTGGGAAGAGCGCTGGATTCGCGATGAAGGCGTCGCCAAGGTCATTCCGGCGGCGGTCAAGCGCCTGCTCGCCAAGACCGGCTGCGCGGCCACCGACGTCAAATGGTTCGGCCTGGCCGCCGCGCCTTCGGGCTCGGACAAGCTGGTCGCCAAGGCGCTCGGCATCGCACCGGAGCAGATCATTCCGGACCTGAACGGCAATGTCGGCGACTGCGGACGGCGCATGCGCCGCTGCAGCTGATCCACGCGCTGGAGAACGCCAGCCCGGGCGATCTGATCATCGTCGCCGCCTTCGGCCAGGGCTGCGAAGTGCTGGCGTTCGAGATGGGCGAAGGCTCGCATCGTCCGGCCACCGGGCTGGCGAAGTCGATTGCCGCGCGTATCGCTGAAACCTCGCACCTGAAGATGGCGTCGTTCGAGGGCGAGATTGACCTCGAATGGGGCATGCGCGCCGAGACCGATGTCAAGGCAGCACTCACCCAGCACTACCTTTCGGCAGATCAGATCAACGCCTTCGTTGGCGGCCGCTGCAAGGTCTGCAACACCGTGCAGTTTCCGCGTCTGCCGAACTGCGTCAGCTGCGCTTCGCCGGATTCGCAGACACCGTTCAACTTCGCCGATGAGCTGGGCCAGGTCGCGACCTTCAGCGCCGACTGGCTGCAGTTCTATCTGGCACCGCCGCCGTATGTCGGCCTGGTGCAGTTCGATGTCGGCTCGCGCCTGCTGATGGAAATCGTCGAAGTCGGCGCCGCCGGCATCGATGTCGGCACGCGGCTGTCGATGCAGTTCCGGATCAAGGCGCGCGACCGCAAGCGGCACTACAGCCGTTATTTCTGGAAAGCGGTTCCCGTTCGATAAGACGCCCAGAAAAACGGGATAAAAGAGAAAAAACATGGCAACCGGCATCAAGGACAAGGTCGCAATCCTCGGCATGGGCTGCTCGCGGTTCGGGGAGCGCTGGGACGTGGGCAGCGAACAGCTGATCAACGAAGCATTCACCGAAGCACTGGCCGACACCGGCATCGATCGCAGCCAGATCGGCACCGTCTGGTTCGGTTCGGCACTGGACTCGGTCAACGTCGGCAACTCGGCGACTCCGCTGACCACCGCGCTGCGCCTGCAGGGCATCCCGGTGACCCGCGTCGAGAACATGTGCGCCACCGGCACCGAAGCACTGCGCGGCGCGACCTATGCGGTCGCGTCCGGTGCGGTCGACATCGCGCTGGCCGTAGGCGTCGAGAAGCTCAAGGACACCGGTTACGGCGGCCTGCCGGTGCCGGGCAAGGGCACGCTGAACGATCTGTGGATGCCGTACTGCTCCGCACCCGCAGGCTTCGCCCAGCTTGCTGCCGGTTACCGCGCCAAGTACGGGATCGACCGTGAACTGCTGAAGCGCGCGCTCGCCACTGTGTCCTGGAAGAGCCACCAGAACGGCGTCAAGAGCCCGAAGGCCCATCTGCGCAAGGCGGTGACGATGGAGACCATCCTCAACGCGCCGATGATCGCCGAGCCGCTCGGTGTGTTCGACTGCTGCAGCGTCAGCGATGGCGCGGCGGTGGCGATCGTCACCACGCCGGAAATCGCTCGTGCGCTCGGCAAGCAGGATCTGGTGACCATCAAGGCGCTGCAGCTCGCTTCGAGCAGCGGCCGCGAATCCGGCATGACCGAATGGGCCGGCGCCCGCGTGCCGAACACCCGCATGGCCGCCGCAGCCGCGTACAAGGAAGCCGGCATCCGCGATCCGCGCAAGCAGCTCAGCCAGATCGAAGTGCATGACTGCTTCTCGATCACCGAGCTGGTGACCATGGAAGATCTTGGCCTGTCGGAAGACGGCCACGCCGTGCAGGACGTGCTCGACGGTGTCTACAACGCCGACGGCAAGATTCCCTACCAGATCGATGGCGGCCTGAAATGCTTCGGTCACCCGATCGGCGCGACCGGCCTGCGCATGGTCTACGAGCATTACCTGCAATTGCTCGGCCGCGCCGGCGAACGCCAGCTGAAGAACCCGACCCTGGGCCTGTCGCACAACCTCGGTGGCGTGCCTTACAACGGCGTCGCGGCGATCAGCATCGTCGGCCTGATGTAAGACCACGATGTAAGCCTTCCAGCGCGATACCCGAGCGCCGGATGCCACCCAGGCTTCCGGCGCTTTTTATGCTTGAAAAAGCCGATTCGTCAGGCCAGTCGATCGCGTTATTCTTGTATCGTAACGATACCTACTGTCTGCACCGAACCACAGGGTTGAACATGGCCGTTTCACGCAGCAAGACAGGCAAAGCAGCCGCCGCTGCGGCCCCAGTACCGGATCTGGCAGGCAACGGTGGAAACGGCAGTCAGCGCACCGGCAAAACCCTCGGCATCGATCCGGTACCGCCGGAACTTGACGCCGTGGCCCATGACAGCATCCGCCTGAGCTTCCTGATGCACGACGTATCGCGGATGCGCCGCAACACTTACGACCAGTACATGAAGCCGCTCGGCATCACCCGCGCCCAGTGGTGGGTGCTGGCGCACCTGTCGCGTCAGGACGGCATGATGCAGACCCAGTTGGCCGACGTGCTCGAAGTCGGCAAGGCCAGTCTCGGTGTGGTCGTCGAAGGTCTGGAAACCAGCGGCTGGATCAGCCGCCGCCCGGACCCGACCGACCGACGCGCCAGGCGCGTCTATCTGACCCAACCGGCTCAGGGGCTGATCAAGCGGATGACCGTGCTTGAAGTGGAGTTCAACGATCGGGTGTTCGCTGAACTGCCGCTGGGCGAACGCGCCGCACTGTTCAGTTCACTGAGCAAGGTCAAGCGATCGCTGGCCCGGGTGGCCGGCAGCCTCAACAACACGGCCGCCATGGCGGAGAAACCGCCGGGCTGATCGGCGGGCCTTCCGCTCAGCGAGCCAGCGCTGCGCCTGTCTGCGCCTGCGCTCCGGTGACCACCAGAGCACCCAGGCTTCGAGCAGCAGCCGCCACGGCAACGGCGCATGGCGCAGTTTCATGAAATGCAGCCGCACCAGCCGCACCTTGATCGCCGCGATCAGGATGATCGACAAGGTCGCGACTCTGGCGGTGAACGATCCTTCGACAGCCCCCAGGTGGTCACGCAGGTCGCGGCCATCAGGAACAGCCAGACCAGGGTCGCGGGTTTCATCAGCAGTGCCATGGTCTATCTCAGCCCAATTTCAGCAGATACAGCAGCGGGAACAGGAAAATCCACAGCAGATCGACCATGTGCCAGTAAGTGGCGCCCGATTCCAGCGTCTTCATGTTGCGGCTGCCGAACTCGCCCTTGCGCGCCTTGAGCCAGAACACGGTCAGCATCGCGCAGCCGCCGATCACGTGCAGCAGGTGAATGCCGGTCAGCGAGAAATAGAACATGTAGAAGTCGTTGCTCATCGGCGTGATGCCGGCCGCGAGCTTGCCGCCGTACTCGATCGCTTTCGATACACCGAACGCGATGCCGCAGAGCATCGCCGCCAGCAGCGGCTTCGGAATCTCGGCGATACGGTCACGCTTGGCGGCATCGACAGCCAGCACCACGAACCAGGAACTGGTCAGCAGGATCAGCGTGTTATTGAGGCGGCCCTCAAAATGTTGCACAAGCAGGCCGACGGTGGCAGGAAGTGACTCAGGGTTTTAGACCGCGCCGGCCGCCTCAATAACAAAAAACACATTGATTTTATTATTGATTTTGCCACGTGTCGGCACGAGCGAAGAATGCGGCTGGCGAGATTCACTG
>JAUXYM010000025.1 GCA_030694365.1 Nevskia sp.
GTGGAGCAGAACGTGGCCGAATCAATAATAAAATCAATATGTTTTTTGTTATTGAGGCGGCCAGCGCCACCTATCAGCTTGCTTCATACGTTGCCCGGGACGCTCTCCTGTTCAACATTTTGTAGGCCGCCTCAATAACAACTACGGAGCCTCACCATGCCGACCAGCGTCGCGCTGACCGATCACCTCGAATCTTTCATCCAGAGCCAGATCGCCAACGGTCGATACAACAACGCCAGCGAGGTTGTGCGAGACGGGCTGCGTTTGCTGGAACGGCAGCAACAGGTCGAAGCGGCGAAGCTGGACGCCATGCGCAAGGCAGCTCAGGCCGGCTTCGCAGACATCGCCGCCGGCCGCTCCGTGGAACTGAACCCGGAAGACATCGACACCTGGGTCGCCAACCTCGGCAAGCCGGCCAAGACCAAGCGTGCGGCGCCTGCCCGTGGGCAGCGCTGAACCATGCGTCGTCTGCGCCTCTCGCGGCTCGCAGAGGCGGACATCGCTGCAGTCCTCAAGTGGACGGACACCGAGTTCGGTGAATCTGCAAGGCTGCGTTACCAGGCACTGATTGCTGCCGCCCTGAATGATCTCGCCAGCGATCCGCTACGCATCGGCTCCCGCGAGCGGCCGGAACTCGGCGCGGAACTGCGCAGCTATCACCTCGATTTCAGCCGCGCCCGCGTTCCAGCCGACATGGATCGAGTCAGACGGCCGCGTCATCTGCTGATCTACCGATTGCCAGACGGCGCGTGGGTGGACATCGGGCGCCTCCTGCATTACGCGATGGAGTTGTCGCGGCATTTGCGTGGGGATGTCGCTGTGCCATAGCTTCAGTCTCTGGTGAGGGGGGATTGTTAAGCTGAGCGCGGCCCCTTCAACCTGCAGAAGCTTCAGGGCAAAGCGCCGTGAAGCAAGGCTTGGGGGGGCGATCGGATCGCGCTATCGTGCTGACAACCCACCACACGAACACCCGATCGCCGTGACCTCAGCGCGTCGCCACCATGAAATCCGGATGCTGAGTTGCTTGGCGTGCTCTCCAGAATCAGGAATGGAGTATGAGCACAGTCTCGGCGTCTTTCTACATGCTCGTTGGGGCTAATCGAACAATATGCAGAAGAACATTCTTATGTTGGTGTTGGCAATTTCAGTGCTGCTTTTGGCGCGCGCGGTAGTCAGGCTGGAGAACTACCACTATGCAAGCTTCGTCGGCATGTGCTCGGAGTACAAAGCAGATAATCCATTGCAAACATTGAAGCGGCATGAGTGTCTGCATGAAACCGAAACCAGAACCAACTCGCTCTGGCACATCTATTACGCGGTGATAGGAGAGTAAACGATGAGCATGGTGTTTCCAGCCAACAGTTCAGCCGAAAGTGGGCAAAAAGCTGCGTCCTCAGGTTAGTCGGAGCGGCTAGGCTCCGCAATGCGCCTGTACAAGTATCGCGACCTCTCGGCTCCGGGGACTGAGTCGTTCGAACGCCTCTCCGAGATTCTCCGCGGTAACACGTTCTGGTGCGCGGCCCCATCAACACTCAACGATCCGACGGAGTTCGTTTGGGAGTGCGACTACGAGCCATCCGATCGCACAACCCGCATACTTGAGAACGTTCTCATTAATCGCGGAAGAACCGCAGAAAGTGCGCGCGAGCTGGCGAAGACGGCGGTACAAAGCAATCTCGTTGAGGCGATCGCTCGCCCAATATTCGAGGGCATGATTGAGAAATGTAGGCGGGAAGTCGGGCTTGCTTGCTTTGCCACATCAGGCGATAACAACGTAATGTGGGAGCGATATGGTGGCCAAGGGAATGGAGTTTGCGTCGAGATCGAGGTTCCGGACGAGTTGCTCCACTTACATCTTCATCCAGTTGAGTACCCGATCTCCAAGCGGCTGCACCTAGATCAGCTATTAGCAAGCCATTTAGATCGCTCGTTGGCTAAAACGGTTTACACAGTCGCCCTTTTGTCCAAGCCGGCGTGTTGGGCTCCAGAATCAGAGGTACGTTTCGTCTCCAGTCGCCAAAACGTCGCCGTACAAATTTTTGGGTCCCATATATCGCGCATCATCTTGGGCTTAGCCTTACTAGGCGAAATGTCAACGATGATCAAGGCGTTCAGCAGTTCACTGCCCTATGAGCTTTGCATGTTCGAGCGCGGGGTCTCATCACAATAAAAGGTGTCAGGCACAATCGCGGCCAATGACACGATGATCGCGGCGCCCCCGGCTTCGTCGTCGCGCCCCGGCGATCGCCCGCGCCACATACGCCGGTGATCCGGAAATGGCCGTCGGCCCTGAGGTCGCGGACAAGGTTTGAAACGACATCGGCCGGAGGGCTCCAGACCGCCCGCGCCCATGCTTCAGCCATACGGTGACGAATGGCGGCTGGTACGTCAGCCGCTTATTTTTTAAGCTTGAACAATTGCTCAATGAATTAGCATTACTGGACGCTGTGCCCCGAAGCACCGCACTGGTGCGCAGTGAGGGCAGCCACGATCCGGTTCCGAAGCTGCACCACGCGAGGAGTACCACCATGAGCACTGTCATTTCCTATCTTCCAACTGCGAACGCCGCGCCGTCCGCCTCGCAATTCCAGACCCAGGTCAGCGAGACCGAGATTCGCAGCGTGTTCGAGGCCCAGCGCACCACCGCCCTGCGGCTGCGCACCTCGACGCTCGACGAGCGTCTGGCCAAGATCAAGAAGCTGAGGAATGCGGTGCTCGCGCATAGCGCGGAAATCATTGCCGCCGGTGCTGCCGACTTCAAGAAGCCGCCGGCCGAAGTCGATCTGACCGAAGTGCTGCCGGTGGTCGCCGAAGCCAATGACGCGATGCGCGGCCTGAAGAAGTGGATGAAGCCGATGACGGTCTGGCCGTCGCGGATGACCTTCGGCCTGAGCGGCTGGGTGCAGTACGAGCCGAAGGGCCGCACCCTGATCATCTCGCCGTGGAACTACCCGGTGAACCTGACGTTCTGCCCGCTGGTCTCGGCACTCGCCGCCGGCAACACGGCAATCCTGAAGCCATCGGAAATGACGCCGCATCTGTCTGCGGTGATGGTCAAGATCGTCAAGGAAAACTTCAGCCCGGACGAAGTGGCGATCTTCGAAGGCGATGCCGCCGTCTCCAGCGCGCTGCTGGCGCTGCCGTTCGACCACATCTTCTTCACCGGCTCGCCGGCGATCGGCAAGGTGGTGATGGCCGCCGCCGCCAAGCATCTGACCAGCGTCACCCTGGAACTCGGCGGCAAGAGCCCAACCATCGTCGACGCCACGGCGGACCTGAAGCTCGCCGCGCAAAACATCCTCTGGGGCAAGTTCACCAACAACGGCCAGACCTGCATCGCGCCGGACCACATCTACGTGCATGCCTCGGTCAAGGACGAGTTTGTGCGCCAGTGCAAGGCGGTGCTCGCGAGCAGCTACGGTGCCGACGCCGCCAGCCAGCAGCAGAGCCCGTTCCTGGCCCGCATCGTCAACACCCGGCACACGGCGCGCATCCGCGGCCTGCTCGATGACGCTACCGCCAAGGGTGCCACGGTGCTCACCGGCGGCAAGGTAGACGAAAGCGACTGCTACATCGCGCCGACCCTGATCGACAACATCCCCGCCGAGGCCAGGATCATGTCCGAGGAAATCTTCGGGCCGCTGCTGCCGATCATCTCGTTCAACCAGATCGACGAAGTGATCGACCGCATCAATGCCGATCCCAAGCCGCTGGCGCTGTACATCTGGAGCCGCAACGAGCCGACCATCAACGCGGTGCTGAAGAAGACCTCGGCCGGCGGCACCTGCATCAACCACACGGTGGTCCACTTCCTGCACGGCAACCTGCCGTTCGGCGGTGTCAACAACTCCGGCATCGGCCGCGCTCACGGCCATTACGGCTTCAAGGATTTCTCGCACGAGCGCGCCGTGGTCCGCACCCGCATCATGCTGGCCAAGATGTTCTTCCCGCCGTATACCGACCGGATGCGCAAGATCGTCAGCCTGTTGATGAAGACGGTCTGAACTTCGCACCCGTCAGGTAGTCTTTCCCGAGCTGATGAACCGCCGAATCGCCCTCTCGCTGCTGACCATCCTCGCCCTGCTCTGGCAGGGTGTGGTGTCGGCGGCGATGGCACCGGCAATGCTGGCGATGGCTACAAAGGTGCCGGTCTCGGCTCACCAAGCCGCGCCGATGAAGCACTGCCACGACATGGCCGGCATGCAGGCATCGGCTACTGCCGATGAAACGCCTGCTCCTGCCCAGCCTTCCTGCTGTGACGCCGGCGCGCACTGCCTGTGCGCAGCGGCTTGCGGTGGCGCGGCGCTGCCGATGCCGGCTCTGGCGCTGAATCTGTTGCCCGCGGCTGCCTTGTTGCCTGCCGCGATGACCTCGGTCATCGTCGATGCAGCGCCGCTTCACCCGTTCCGACCTCCGATCACGGCCTCCGTCTGACGCTCACCAAGCGCCGGATTTTCTCCGGCGTGCCTTGCGTTCGTTGCGGAGCCGTCCATGTCTCACCCCCCGTTGTCGCGTGCCTGGTGCACGCTCGCCGGCCTGCTGTTCGGGCTGGCTGTGCTGCCTGGTGCAGCTCTCGAAGTTGCTGAAAGTTCCGAGTCGCCTACGGCTGAGTTGCTGACGCTCGACACTGCGCGCCGCATCGCCGTCGATCATCAGCCGATGCTCGAAGCGCAGGCGCTGGCGATCGATGCGGCGCGCGAATCGGCGGTTGCCGCGCGGCAGTTGCCGGATCCGCAGCTGAAAGGCGGGGTCAGCGATCTGACCATCACCGGCGATCACGTCGGCACCCTGAGCCGGCAGAACGACACCCAGTTCACCGTCGGCATCGCCCAGGCCTTCCCGCGCGCCGACAAGCGCCGGCTGCGTGGCGAGCGGGCCGAAGCCGAGGCCGGGCTGGCCGAACGTCAGTTGCGCAAGGACGCTCTGAGCATCGAGCGCGATGTCGGCCTCGCCTGGCTCGATGTCTGGAAGCCGTTGCAGGCGCTGACTCTGGCGCGCGCCACCGAGCGCGAAGCGCAATTGCAGCTGGACGCGTTGCGCATCGCCTATCGCAATGGCCGCAGCGCGCAGGCCGATGTGCGTGCCGCGACGGTGGCGCTGGAACTGCTGCGCGATCAGATCGCCAAGTTTGAACAGGACGGCTATCACGCGCGCGGCGCGCTGTCCCGCTGGCTCGGTGTAGCGGCTTACGCGCCGTTGCCCGTTGGCGCACCAACATTTCCCGAACCGCCGCCGCTCGGCGCGATGCTGGAAGCCTTGCGCCGCCATCCGCATGTCGATATCGCGGCGGCCGAAGTTGAAGTCGCCGCCGCCGATGTGGCGCTGGCCCGGCAGGCTTACCGGCCGGATTTCAGCGTCGAGGTCGGCTACGGCCATCGGCCGGCGTTCAGCGATTACATCAACCTGCAGGTCGGCATCGATCTGCCGGTGTTCACGGCCAATCGTCAGGATCGCGGCCTTGCAGCTAGACAGGCCGAGCTGGCCCGTGCCGAAGCGCTGCGTGAAGACAGCTGGCGCGAGCACGCCGCCGAGTTGCGCCTGAATCACTGGGATTGGACTTTGCTCGGCCAGCGCCTGGCCCACTACGACGACACGATCCTGCCCGAGGCCGACGCCCGTATCGAAGCGGCGCGTCTGGCCTGGGCCGCCGGCAGCGGTAGCCTCGCCGCCGTGCTCGATGCCCGCCGCGCGGCGCTCGACCTGCGCCTGAGCCGTCTCGACCTCGAAACCGACCGCAGCCGCCATGCGCTGGCGCTGCGCTACCTCGGCGTGACTGCCGACAGCTACACCGCAGGAGCCCACTGATGAACCGTCCCCTGAATCGCTCTTTGCTCCTCGGCCTCGCAGCGTTTGCCGTCATCGCTGCTTTCGCCGTGCTGCTGTTGCGGCCGGCGAAGCAAGCGGCCGCCGAGCCTCAAGCGCTGTACTGGTACGACCCGATGGTGCCGGACAGCCATTTCGACAAACCCGGCAAATCGCCGTTCATGGACATGCAGCTGGTGCCGAAGTACGCCGACGCTCCAAGCGAGACCGGTACCGCGCAGGACGACGACGGCGCGTTCCGCATCGATCCTCGCGTGGTGCAGAACCTTGGCGTGCGGTTGGCGACGGTCGAGCGACAGGCGCTGACGCAACGGCTGCGGGCGGCTGGCGTGATCACCGTCGACGAGCACCGCATCGAAGCCGTGCAGGTGCGTGCGGCCGGCTGGGTCGAGCAACTGGCGGTGCGTGCGGTCGGCGATCCGGTGCGGCGTGGGCAATTGCTGGCCTCGGTCTACTCGCCGGAACTGCTGGCCGCGCAGGACGAATTTCTGCTCGCCCAGCGCAGCGGCGATGCCAGCCTGAAGGACGCCGCCCGCGCTCGCCTCGCACTGTTCGGGCTTGGGCCGGCGCAGATACACCGCATTGCCACGCGGGGCCAGGCCGAGCGCCGAGTCGAGCACCTGGCCAGCAACGACGGCTACGTGATGGAACTCGGCGCGCGCCAAGGCGCGATGCTCAGCCCCGGCATGACCCTGTTCCAGATTGCCAGCCTGGACACGGTCTGGCTGGCCGCCGAACTGCCGGAGGCGCAGGGCGCGGCGATCAAGCCGGGCGATGCGGCCAGCGCCAGTGTCGCCGCCATTCCGGGCGAAGCTTTCGCCGGCAAGGTTGAGTACGTCTACCCGGAACTGAGCGGCGCAACCCGCACCGTGAAGCTGCGCATCGCCCTGCAGAATCCCGGCGCGCGGCTACGGCCCGGCATGTACGCGACCGTCCAGCTTGAAGGTGCCGCGCGTGCCGCAGCGCTGACCGTGCCGACCGAAGCGGTGATCCGCACCGGCACCCGCAGCGTCGTGCTGATCGCCGAAGACGAGGCGCGCTTCCGGCCGGTGGCCGTGCGCACCGGTGCCGAGGTCGGCGAGCGCATCGAAGTGCTTGAAGGCTTGAGCGATGGGCAGCAGGTGGTCGCCAGCGGGCAGTTCCTGATCGATTCGGAAGCGAGCTTGCGCGGGGCGCTGGATCGAATGTCGGCGGTCGGCAATGAGCCCGAAACAAAGCCCTTCTCCTCCCGGGAGAAGGGTGGGGATGAGGGAGGCACTTCGCCTGATGCACCGCCCTCTCACGATGAGAGTGCCCCTCACCCCCGCCCCTCTCCCGGAGGGAGAGGGGAGACCAGCAAGGACGACCCGCACGCTGGTCACGTGATGCCAGCCGAACCTATGAAAGACCCACACGCCGGCCACGAAGGCCACCAGGGCCACCAGGGCCATCAGGGCCACCAGCCATGATCGCCACCATCATCCGCTGGTCGATCAGCAACCGCGTACTGGTGCTGATGGTCACCGCACTGCTGGCGCTATGGGGCACACGTGCGGCGCTGACCACGCCGCTCGATGCGATTCCAGACCTGAGCGACACCCAGGTGATCATCCGCACCAGCTGGCCCGGGCAGGCGCCGCAGGTGGTCGAGGATCAGGTCACTTATCCGCTGACCACGACCATGCTGTCGGTGCCCGGCGCGCGCACGGTGCGCGGCTATTCGATGTTCGGCGATTCCTTCGTCTACGTGATCTTCGATGACGCCACCGATCTGTATTGGGCGCGCTCGCGGGTGCTCGAATACCTCAATCAGGTCAGCGGCCGCCTGCCTGCCGCTGCACGGCCGACGCTTGGCCCGGATGCCACCGGCGTCGGCTGGATCTACGAGTACGCACTCGTAGATCGCAGCAATCGACTGGACATCTCGCAGCTGCGCGCGATCCAGGACTGGTTCCTGAAGTACGAGCTGAAGAGCGTCGAGAACGTTGCCGAAGTGGCCAGCGTTGGTGGTCTGGTCAAGCAGTACCAGATCGTCCTCGATCCGGATCGTCTGCGCGCCACCGGCACCACCATCAGCACCGTGATCGACGCGCTACGCGCCAGCAACAACGAGGCCGGCGGCTCGGTGCTGGAGCTCGGCGAAGTCGAATACGCGGTGCGCGCCAGCGGCTATCTGAAGACGCTCGACGACTTCCGCGCGATCCCGGTCGGCCTCGGTGCGACCGGTGTGCCGGTGCTGCTCGGCGATGTCGCCCGCGTGCAGATCGGCCCTGAACTGCGGCGCGGCGTTTCCGAGCTGGACGGCAAGGGCGAAGCGGTCGGCGGCATCATCGTCATGCGCTCCGGCAAGAACGCATTGGCAACGATCGAAGCCGTGAGGAAGAAGATCGACGAACTGAAGCCCGGATTGCCGGCAGGTGTGGAGATCGTGCCGACCTATGACCGCTCGGAGCTGATCCTGAACTCGGTCGGCACGCTGAAGACGCGGCTGATCGAGGAGATGATCGTCGTTGCCCTGGTCTGTGCGCTGTTCCTGTTCCATCTACGCTCGGCACTCGTCGCGATCGTCAGCCTGCCGCTCGGCATCCTCGCCGCTTTCGCGGTGATGAAGGCGCAGGGCCTCAACGCCAACATCATGTCGCTCGGCGGCATCGCGATTGCGATCGGTGCGATGGTCGACGCTGCGGTGGTGATGATCGAGAACGCCCACAAGCATCTCGAACACGCCGGCCGCAGCGAGGCGCTGAGCTTCGAGGAGCGGGTGAAGATCATTACTGCGTCGGCCGTCGAAGTCGGCCCGGCGCTGTTCTTCTGCCTGCTGATCATCACCCTGAGCTTCGTGCCGGTGTTCACCTTGGAAGCGCAGGAAGGCAAGCTGTTCGGCCCGCTGGCGCTGACCAAGACCTATTCGATGGCCGCAGCCGCAGGCTTGTCGGTCACCCTGATTCCGGTGCTGATGCTGCTGTTCATCCGCGGCGAGATTCCAGCCGAAACCCGCAATCCGGTCAGCCGTGCGCTGATCGCGGCCTACCGGCCCTTGCTCCGTTTCGTGCTGCGCCATCCGGTGGCGACACTCGTCGCATCGGGCCTGCTGATGCTGTCGGCGCTGATCCCGATCACCCGGCTCGGTACCGAATTCATGCCGCCGCTGGTCGAAGGCGATCTGCTGTACATGCCGTCGGCGTTGCCGGGCTTGTCGGCGGACAAGGCCTCGCAGCTGATGCAGCAGACCGATCGGCTGATCATGCAATTCCCGGAAGTGGAGCGCGTGTTCGGCAAGGCTGGGCGTGCCGAGTCGGCGACCGATCCGGCCGGGCTGGAAATGTTCGAGACGACGATCCGCTTCAAGCCGCGCAGTGCCTGGCCGGATGCTGGCAAATCACAGGACGCGCTGATCGACGAGTTGAACGCGGCGCTGGCGATTCCCGGCCTCGCGAACCTCTGGGTGCAGCCGATCCGCAATCGCATCGACATGCTGTCCACCGGCATCAAGAGCCCGGTCGGCGTGAAGATCGCCGGTGCTGACCTGAAGGTCATCGAGCAGATCGGCACCCAGATCGAAACCCTGCTGAAGGAAGTGCCCGGCACCCGCTCGGTCTATGCCGAACGAGTGCGTGGCGGCCGTTATGTCGACGTGCGGCCGGATCGATTGAAGGCCGCGCGGCTCGGCCTGTCGATCGCCGATGTGCAGCAGGTGGTGACTCTGGCGATCGGCGGCGAGAACATCGGTGAGACCATCGAAGGCCGGCAGCGCTTCCCGATCAACCTGCGTTATCCACGCGAGCTGCGCGATTCAGTGGCTGCCTTGCGCGTGCTGCCGATCGTCACCCAGGCGGGTGCGACGATCACGCTTGGCGAAGTCGCCGAGATCGCCATCAGCGATGGCCCGCCACAGCTGAAAAGCGAAAACGCGCGACTCAATGGCTGGGTCTATGTCGACATCAGCGGACGCGATCTCGGCGGCTATGTTCACGATGCGCAAGCGCTCATCGCTGCGAAACTGAAGTTGCCAGCCGGCTATTCGGTGGCCTGGTCCGGGCAGTTCGAGTATCTGCAGCGCGCCGAGAAGCGCCTGCAGCTGGTAGTGCCGTTCACCCTGTTCATCATCCTGATCCTGCTCTATCTGACCTTCCGCGCTTTCGTGCCGGCGCTGCTGATCATGGCGAGCCTGCCGTTCGCGCTGGTCGGCGGCTTGTGGCTGCTGCTGGCACTGGGCTACAACCTGTCGATCGCCTCGGCGGTCGGCTTCATCGCGCTGGCCGGCGTGGCTGCCGAATTCGGCGTGATCATGCTGATCTATCTCGATCAGGCGATCGCCAGGCGCGGTGCCTCGTTGACCCGAGCCAGCCTGTGTGAGGCCATCGAGGAAGGCGCGGTGCTGCGTGTGCGGCCGAAGGCGATGACCGTTGCGGTGATCGTCGCCGGCCTGCTGCCGATCCTGCTGGGTGGCGGCACCGGTTCGGAGGTGATGCGGCGGATCGCGGCACCGATGGTCGGCGGCATGATCTCTGCACCGCTGCTGTCGCTGTTCGTGCTGCCGGCCGCGTATCTGCTGCTGCGCAGGCGCAAGCTGAAATCCTGATCGCAGCCGCTAGACTAGATCCCATGAACATCAACCTCCCCGAATCCGGTTCCGATGGCGAACCGAGCGCCGAACGCTGGCCCTACATCCGCGACGTGCTGGTGTTCCAGCTGAAGCTGACGCTCGGCAATGTGCTGAATGTGGTGCTGCTGCCGGTGTCGATCATCGCCGCCATTTATTCGCTGTTCGCCAAGAAGCCAGGCCGCTTGGGCACACCGTTCTACGAGGTGCTCGACATCGCCCGCGATCTTGAAGAGCGGATCAACATCTACGGCGCGGTCGGCGGCTATCACGCCACTGGCTCCTCGTCCGGGCCGGCCAGCGCGCACATCGGCGATACCACGGTCGACGACGTCGTCCGCAAGGTCGAGGACGTCATCGTCCGCGAGTTCAGCACAGGCGGCACGGCAGCGAGTGCGAAGGCTGCGGTCAATCGTCTGCTCGACGAGATTCGCAACCGCAAGCGCTGAGCATTCGGGCCTGGCCGCGCGCTGGCGGCTGCCGTTAGGCTTTCAGCGGCACCGGTCCACCGCAGTGCTCGCCGCAGGCCACCTGCTCGATCTGCACCGTGGCGTGCACATCACCGAAGCGGGCCTTGAGCTGCTGCAGGATCGCACCCAGCGCGGCATCGCGATCGGTGCCTTCGGCGAGCACGGCGTGCAGGGTCATCACCGGATGCTTGTCGGTCAGTGACCAGGCGTGCAGATGGTGGATGCCGGTGACGCCGGGCACGGCAGCGGCGAGATCGTGCGCCAGCGCGTCGGGATCGAGATCGCGTGGCACGCCTTCGAGCAGGATGTGCGCGGATTCCTTGGTGACCCGCCAGCCGCTGCGGACGATCAGCAGGGCGACGAAGGCCGACAGGATCGGATCGATCGGCACCCAGCCGGTCAGCATGATCACCACGGCGGCGGCCATCGCGGCAGCCGAGCCGAGCAGATCGCTGAGCACGTGCAGCATGGCACCGCGCAGGTTCATCGAATCCTCGCCGTCGCGCAGGATCAGGAACGACAGCAGGTTGGCGGCGAAGCCGAGGGCGGCGATCAGCAGCATCGTCTGCCCGGCCACCGGATGCGGCGTGATCAGGCGCTGCACCGATTCGATGACGATCCAGACGCTCAAGCCGAGCAGGGCCAGACCGTTGACGAACGCCGCCAGCACTTCATGACGGGCGCGGCCATACGAGAACAGCGCGTCGGCCGGTCGCTTGGCGATGCGCAGCGCGATCAGCGCCAGCAGCAGCGAGGCCGAGTCGGTGAGCATATGCACGGCGTCGGCGATCAGCGCCAGCGAGCCGGAAATCACGCCGCCGGTCACCTCGACAACCATGAACAGCGCCGTGATCACCAGCGCCCAGGTCAGGCGCGTCTCGTTGCTGCTGCCGTGATGATGATGGCCGTGGCCGTGGCCGTGGCCGTGGCCATGATCGTGGTCATGACGCTTGGCCTTCGCCGGCTTGTGGCTGTGCGCCGCGCCGTGATCGTGAGAGTCATGGTCATGCGATCCATGATCGTGATGGTCATGGTCGTCGTGGGCGTGGTGCTGGCTCATGGTCGCTGGCGGGCTGTCTGGTGAACCGGTCGATCAGAGATCGTCGGCGATACGGACCACAGTGCGGCCCTGCGCCTTGCCGGCCACCAGTTCCTCGGCGACCGTTGCCACTTCCTCCAGTGGCACGAGCTTCGGCGCGATCAGGCTCAGCAGGCCATCCGGCTTCCAGTCGCTGGCCAGACGTTCCCAGATCGCCAGACGCCAGGCGCGTGGGCATTCCACCGACCAGATGCCGAGCAGGCTGACGCCGCGCAGGATGAACGGGATCACTGTGGTGTTCAGGGTCACCGCTTGAGCGAGGCCGACTGCGCCGATCGAACCCCAGGGTTTCACGGTGCGAGTCAGGTAGGCCAGCGTGTCGCCGCCGAGATTGTCGACGGCACCGCCCCAGCGCGCGGTTTCCAGCGGCTTGGAGCCGACATCGAGGGTGTTGCGATCAACGATCTCGTCGGCACCGAGGTCACGCAAGTATTTCTCGGCACCCGGCTTGCCGGTGATCGCGGCAACAGTGAAGCCGGCGCGCTTGAACAGGCTGATGGCGATCGAGCCGACACCGCCGGTCGGGCCGGTGACGGCGATGGTGCCGAGGTCCGGCCGCTGATGATTTTCGAGCATGCGGCGCAGCGCCAGCGCCGCCGTGTAACCGGCGGTGCCGAGTGCCATCGCCTCATGCAGGCTCAGGCCGACCGGCAGCCGCACCACGGCTTCGGCCGGTACGCGCGCGTATTCGGCGAAACCGCCATCGAACTGTTCGCCGACGTTGCCGCCGGTGACCACTACCTTGTCGCCCGGCTGGTAGTCCGGCACTTCGCTGGACACCACGACGCCGGACAGATCGATGCCGGCGACCTTCGGATAGCCGCGCATGATCCGGCCCTTGCCAGTCACCGCCAGCGCGTCCTTGTAGTTGATCGACGAATAGGCGACCCGGATGACTACCTGGCCGGCGCTCAAGTCGGCGAGCGTGATCGCTTCGAGACGCGCCTCGGTCTTCTTGTCGACCTGATGGATGCGCAGCGCCTTGAACGTTGCAGGTACTTCCGTGGCGGGGGAGGTCATCGGGGATTCCGGCAGAATGGATCGAACTCCCATTTTGCCCGACTTCGAACGCCGACCGACCCGATGGCAAACCCGATTCCCACCCCGATACCAATCCCGATGGCCAATCAGTACACCCGCAATCCGCCGCTGCTCGAAGCCGATGTTGCTGCCGATCCGCTGCAGCAGTTCCAGCGCTGGCTCGATGACGCGATCACGATCGGCATGATCGAGCCGACGGCGATGACCCTGGCGACGGTCGATGCCGATGGCCGTCCGTCGGCGCGCGTGGTGCTGCTGAAAGGTCTCGATGCGTCCGGCCTTGCCTTCTACAGCCACTACGGCTCGCGCAAAGCCCGCGCGCTGGCCGCCAATCCCTACGCCGCCGCGACGTTCTGGTGGGACCGGCTGGAGCGCAGCGTCCGTGTGGAAGGCCGGGTCGAGAAACTGACGCCGGCGCAGTCCGAAGCCTATTTCCGCTCGCGGCCGCAGGGCTCGCAGATCGGCGCGTTGACTTCGCGGCAAAGCCGGGTGGTCGAGACCCGCGAAGCGCTGGATGCGCGATTCGCCGAGAACCAGCAGAAGTACGCTGACGGCCGCGTGCCGTTCCCGAACGACTGGGGCGGTTATCGGCTGAAACCCGAAGCGATCGAGTTCTGGCAGGGCCGCGCCAACCGGGTGCATGACCGGCTTGTCTATCGACAGGCGGACGGCGTCTGGCGCCTGGAACGGCTGGAACCGTGAGCGAAGAATCAGCGGCGGCGCTGATCGCAAGGCTTGGACTGGAACTTCATCCTGAGGGCGGCTGGTTCAAGCGTATCTACACCTCGGACGCCATCGTCGAAACCGCGCATGGCCCGCGTGCGCGCGTCACCTCGATCCATTACCTGCTGACCATCGGCGAGCCGCGCGGGTGCCTGCACCGCAACCGCTCGGACATCCTGCATTACCTGCAGGGCGGTGGGCCGGTGGAGTACCTGCTGCTCGATGACGCAGGCGAGTTGCGCCGTACGGTGCTTGGCAGCGCGCCGGATCAGGCGCTGTTCCTGCACGTGCCGGGCGGTGTCTGGAAAGCCTCGCAACTGATCGAAGGTGCCAGCCATGCGCTGGTCTCCGAAGCCGTGGTGCCGGGCTTCGACTTCGCCGATCACACTTTCGCCGATCGGCGCCTGCTTGATGCGCACCCCGAACACCGTGCGCTGCTGACTCCGCTGGTCCGCCCTTAGCTCAGCGCAGCGAAATCACCGGCCAGCCGCGCGCTTCGGCGGCGGCACGCAGCACCGGATCGGCGTCGACGGCATGTGGATGGTCGACGAATTCGAGCAGCGGCAGATCGTTCTGCGAATCGCTGTAGCCGCTCAAGCGCTCGAACTTCACCGGGTGCGCGGCCAGCCAGGCTTTGAGATTGGTTACCTTGGCATCGCGGAAATTCGAGCGGGCGATGCGGCCGGTGAAGCGCGGGCCGTCGCGCTCCGGCTCGGTGGCCAGCAGATGCGCCACGCCGAGATGGGCGGCGATCGGCTCGACGATGAAGCGGTTGGTAGCGGTGGTGATCAGCAGTTCGTCGCCAGCCTGCCGGTGATGCTCAAGCAGCGCCGGCGCCTGGACCGAGATCACCGGGACGATCTGCTCGGCGACGAAGCGCTCGCGCAAGGCTTCGAGCTGGGCCAGCGGCAGTGCCATCAGCGGCCGCAGCGAAAACGCCGCGAACGCGTGGATGTCGAGCGAGCCGGCGGCGTATTCATCGTAGAAACGTTGATTCTCGCGGGCGTAGTACTCGGCATCGACCAGGCGATTGGCGACCAGGAACTGGCCCCAGAGGTAGTCGCTGTCGCCGTTGAGGAGCGTGTGGTCGAGATCGAAGACAGCGAGATTCATTGGATTTTTTTTGAATAGGCCGAGGCAGGAAGCCTCGGTCTTGGCAGGACGCCATGCTGCCGGCAGTTTGCCGCAGACGACAGGGCTATGAAAGAATCGATCGTGAATCTTTCCTTGCAAAGTGCGCCCAAGTGATTGACGCCGATGGCTTTCGACCCAACGTCGGGATCATCCTGACGCACGGCGACGGCCGCGTGCTGTGGGCGAAGCGGATTGGCCAGGACGCCTGGCAGTTTCCGCAAGGCGGCATCAAGTTCGGCGAGACGCCGGAAGCGGCGCTGTATCGCGAGCTGGAAGAGGAACTGGGCCTCAAGCCTGAACACGTCGAATGTCTGGGCGTGACCTCCGGCTGGCTCAGTTATCGCTTGCCGTCACGACTGGTGCGGCGCGGCCGGCGGCCGGTGTGCATCGGCCAGAAACAGAAGTGGTTCCTGCTGCGGCTGACCGGCTGCGAATCGATGGTCAGTTTCGATAAATGCGACAGGCCCGAATTCGATCACTGGCGCTGGGTCGATTACTGGCATCCCTTGAGCGAAGTGGTGTCGTTCAAGCGCGAGGTCTATCGCGGTGCCCTGCGTGAGCTGGCACCGCTGATCGGCGCGCCGAGCCAGCCGTTGGCGGCAAACAGCAGCGTCGCGCCGGCAGACGGGATCGCCAATCCCGCTCAGTAGTAGCGGTACTCCACCCCACCCTGTACCAATCGGGGTGCGCCCGGCACGATGCCGCGCGTGCGCTCGACGATGTAGGTGTGGTCGAACAGGTTCTTGACCGTGAAGAACACCCCGAAACCGGACTTCGGTACGGCATAGTTCAGCGCCAGATTCCACACCGTTGCCCCCGAAATCTTGCCACTCTGGCCGTTGCCATTCGCGGCTGCGGCCTCGGTGTTGGCGAAATCGGCGAACTGCTGGCCGATGTAGACCGTTTCCAGCCGTCCTTCAAAACCGGCGCTGTGGCTGTAGCCGAGCGTGGAGGTCACGGTGTGGCGTGCCGCGTACGGCAGGCGGCGGCCCGGCGCTGATCCGGCGACCACTGCCCCGCTGACCACCTGGGTCAGCGCGGTTTCCTGATCGGCGGTCGGCAGCGCCGTCCAGGCCAGTTCGACGAAGGGATTGCCAGCGCCCGGCAGCCATTTGCCGATGTCGGCGCGGCCGCTCAGCTCGAAGCCTTCGTACAGGGTTTCGCCTTCGGCCAGCGGCACGCCGCCAGCGATGTTGCCAACCGCGATCTGGTTGTTGAAATCGTTGCGGAAATAGGTGCCTTCGATGCTGATGCCGTTGACCGGCCGCGCCCGCACGCCGGCTTCGAAGTTGATGCTCGACTCGGCGTCGACATCGACCGCCACGCCACTGTTATCGACGATGTCCTCGGTGCGCGGCGGCGCAAAGCCCTTGTGGATGCCGGTGTACAGCGTGGTCTTGTCGTTGACCGCATATGAGCCGCTCAGCGAGTACAGCACGCGGGTCAGATCGGTCTTGCCGTCGGCACCGGTGATGATGTTGGTGCGCTCGTAGTTGATGTGCTCGACGCGGACGCCGGGGGCGACGGTGAACGCGCCGATCGTCACTTCGTTCTGCGCATAGCCGCTGACCGCATCAGTATCGCGCTGGTTGTCCTCGACAATGCTTCCGCTTCGCGCGGTCGGTGAGGTGGCGTTGATCTGAAGGCGGTCCTGGCGCTCGAAGTGATAGCGGACGCCGGTCTGCAGCTCGTTTTCAAGGCCGAACGCGCTGTAGGGCAGGGTCAGGCGCGGTTCGATGCCGGCGTTGTAGTAATCGCGCAGACGACCCTGCACCGAGTTGCAGGCGTTGGAATCAACCGCCGTGCCGGCCAGACGGGCATCGCGGAAACCGTTGCCGCACTGGGTGTCGGTGGTGGTCGACGATTGACGCCACCAGTTGCGCGCGAAGTTCGCGAAATAGGCATTGGTGGTCAGGCGTGCCGTGCCGATGGTCCAGTCGTCGGTCAGCGAGGCGCCCCAGCGGTAGGCGTCGAAGTAATCATTCTCGAACGGGTTGTAGCGGGTGCCGAAGTTGCGGTACTCGGCGTCGGTCAGGCCGGAATAGCTGACCTGCGAGTTCTCGCGGTAGTAGTTGGCGCGGGCGATCAGGGTGTGGTCCTGGGTCACCGTGACCACGCCCTTGTAGTTGACGTCGTCGATGGCGAGATCGGTGTTGTCGCGCGCGCCATTCGACTGTTTGCGCACGTAGTCGAAGCGATGGCCATCGCGACTCACCGTGCCGTGACCGCCGAAATAGCCGCGATTGCCGCCGGCCAGCGACAGGCCGCCGGTCAGTTCCTGGCTCGGAATCGGCGTGATGTAGTTGATGACGCCGCCGATGGTCTGCGGGCCATACAGGTTCACGGCCGCGCCCTTCAGCACTTCAATGCGGTCGAAACGCTCGATTGGCGGATGGTAATAGCTGGCGTTGTCACCATAGACGCCGTAGGTGACCGGAATACCGTCTTCGAGCAGTAGCACCTTGGTCGAACGGGACGGATTCAGGCCACGGATGCCGATGTTCGGGCGCAGGCCGAAGCCTTCCTCGTCGCGGACGTTGACGCCGGGCAGCTTGCGCAATGCCTCGGACGTCGTGAACACGCGGCTGGCGCGCAGGGTTTCGGCATCGAGCACCTGGGCGGAACCGGCGATATTGTCCGGGGCGTCGCCGACGATCGTCACGGCCTTGAGCACTACTGGCGCTCCGCTGTCGGGCTTCGGTGTCACCGCCGCGCCCGCCACTTTTACTGCCCCGGCTTCTTCGGCCACTTCCACGCTGGCTGCGGCGACCTCCATAGCAGGCGACGCCGACAAAACCCCTACCAGTCCCAGCCAGCACACTTTCTGCACGTCTCTTCTCCAATGTTTTTTTGCTTGTGTTCGACGCCCGGATGGGTGCTTGAATGGCGCGCAGCGGTGCTGCCCGAAGAATGGGGCGCGCATCGTCGAGACAAGCGCTTGCAGCCGCAGGCAGCGCTCCAGCGAGGTAATCTACAGGGCAAGATAACTATTGACAATCATTCGTATTAAGATTTAACGTCTGCCTCGTGATCATCTGCGTCTGCAAAGCTGTTTCCGACAAGACCATCCGCCGCTCGGTCGAGCAGGGTGATGTCATCTCGCTGCGCGATCTGACCCGCGAGACCGGCTTGGGCACCTGCTGCGGCAAATGCGTGCCGGCAGCTCGTTCAACTCTGGCGCAGGCTTTGTCCTCGCGGCCGCATTTGTCGGCAATCCTGGGCTGTTCGGAGCTTACTGCTCAAGCTGCCTGCTGAGTTTCCGGCGACTGCCGGGGCTTGACGCTTTCTCTACTTGTTACCCCGTTCGACGGCGCGCCAGCGTTTTCCTGCTGTCGCGGCCGGCCTTTATCGGGGCGGCAAAGAACTGAGAATCACACGCAAAATCGTTAAAAATAATAAATAAATCAATGACTTGAGGTTGTCCTGAGAGCTGCTCCCTGGCTATACTCCGCCGGCACTTCAATCGGATCACCACCATGCGCGGCGACGCCAAAGTTCTCGAATTTCTTAACCAGGCGCTGAAGAACGAGCTGACCGCCGTCAATCAGTACTTTCTGCATGCCCGCATCTTCGGCAACTGGGGCCTGAAGAAGCTCGAGAAATACGAGTTCGGCGAATCCATCGACGAGATGAAGCATGCCGACACGCTGATCAAGCGCATCCTGTTCCTGAACGGCCTGCCCAATCTGCAGGATCTCGGCAAGCTGTACATCGGCGAGGATGTGAAGGAAATCCTTGAATGCGATCTCAAGCTGGAGTACGAGGCGCATCCGCTGTATCGCGACGCCATCGCCCACTGCGAAATCGTCAAGGACTATGTGACTCGCGAGCTACTGGTCGAAATCCAGGAAAGCGAGGAGCACCACATCGACTGGATCGAGGAGCAGCTCGGCTTGATCGAAAAGATCGGCATCCAGAACTACATGCAGTCGGCGATGGGCGAGATCGGCGAAAGCTGATCTGTTCGGTCATTGCCCAACAAAAAGCCCGCACTGATGCGGGCTTTTTGTTGGGCGATCGCGGCTTCAGAACGGCTTGACGATCACCAGAATCACCATCGCGACCAGCAGCACGGCCGGCACTTCGTTGATCAGCCGATAGAACGTGTGGCTGCGCGTGTTGGCTTTGGCGGCGAACTTCCGGATCACCGTCTTCAGCCAGCCGTGATAGCCGGACAAGACCACCGCCAGCGCGATCTTCAGATGCAGCCAGCCGCCGGAATGCAGGTAGGCCGGATTGGTCACCAGCAGGCTCAGCGCGAAGACCCAGGTGCCGATCATGCCGATCGTCATGATCCCGTACAGCTTGCGCTCCATGACCAGGAAGCGCGCGTGGCCGGCTTCGTCGCGCACGTCGCAGTGATAGACGAACAGGCGCGGCAGGTAGAACAGTCCCGCGAACCAGGAGACCATGAAAATCACATGAAACGCCTTGATCCAGAGCATCGGGCATCCAGCAACGCGGGTGGGGCTGCAAGGTATCATCGCAGCCCCTTGGATGGGCATGAGGCTGGAACGTCGTGATCGAAGTCGGAATTGTCGGCGGTACCGGGTACACCGGTGCCGAGTTGCTGAGGCTGCTGTCGGCGCACCCGAGCGTCCGCGTCCGCGTGCTGACCTCCCGTGTCGAGGCCGGCAAGCGCGCCGATGTCTGGTTCCCGCATCTGCGCGGCCGCTGCGATCTGAGCTTCACTGCTCCGGATGATGACGCGCTCGCCGCCTGCCAGGCCGTGTTTTTCGCAACGCCGCATGCGACCTCGATGAAGCTGGCACCGGCGCTGATCGAGCGCGGCGTCCGGGTCGTCGATCTGTCGGCCGATTACCGCATCCGCGATGCCAGTGTGTTCAAACACTGGTACGCACACGAGCACACCAGCCCGGAACTACTCGCCGAAGCCGTTTACGGCCTGCCGGAAGTGAACCGCGAAGCGATACGCGGCGCGCGGCTGGTTGCGGCCGCTGGCTGCTATCCAACCGCCGCCCAACTCGGCTTTCTGCCGCTGATCGAAGCGGGCCTGGTCGATGTCAGCCGGCTGATCGCCGACTGCAAATCCGGCGTCAGCGGTGCCGGCCGGGAAGCGAAAGTCGGTTCCCTGTTCGCCGAGGCGGCGGATTCGATGATGGCTTACGGCGTGGCTGGTCATCGTCATCTGCCGGAGATCGAACAAGGCTTGACGCGTGCTGCGAACGGCCCGGTCAAGCTGACGTTCGTGCCGCATCTGACACCGATGATTCGGGGCATCCACGCGACGCTGTACGCGACCTTGCTGAACACCGACGTTGACCTGCAGACCTTGTACGAAGCGCGCTATCGCGATGAGCCGTTCGTCGACGTGATGCCGATGGGCTCGCATCCTGAAACGCGATCGGTGCGCGGTTCGAACCTGTGCCGGATCGCCGTGCATCGGCCGGGCGGCGGCGATACGGTGGTGGTGCTGTCGGCGATCGACAATCTGGTCAAGGGTGCGGCTGGCCAGGCGGTGCAGTGCTTCAACCTGATGTTCGGTTTCGACGAGCGTATGGCGCTCGATGCCGCGCCGCTCGCGCCCTGATCGAATGGCTGATTGGCGGCCCCGTGTTGTCATCACCACCGACCGGCCGGCGCGCCGCCGCTGGCTGGTGATGCTGGTGGTAGCGGTCGTGCTGATCTCGGCGTTCGCGCTGTATCGCGTGACCCGCGCCACCACAGTGTCGGATTTCGCCGCCGCGACCAGCGAGCGCGATCGCCTTCTTGATGAACGGCGGCAGCTTACTCGCGAGCTTCGTGTTGCCAAGACCGAAGCGCAAACCTTGCGCGACCAAGTTGCCTATCTGAGCCGCTCCCAGGAGATCGACAGCGGTGCCTGTCAGGCCGTGAAGCAGTCGCTGGGTCAGTTGCAGGCGGAGTCGTCGGACTTGCGCGAACAACTGGCGTTCTATCGCGGCATCGTCTCGCCGCAGGAATCGCAGGCCGGCGTTCGGGTCTATGAGTTCCGCGTCAGCGCGGTGAAGACCTCGCCGAACCTGTATCGCTACGATCTGGTGCTGATCCAGCCGGTGCGCAACGATAAGCGGGTTGGCGGTCAGGTTGAGTTGTCGATCGAAGGTTTGAAGAGCGGCAAGAAACGAACCGTGAAGCTGGATGACATTGCCGTGGACGGTGCCCGAAATCTGTTATTTTCATTCAAGTATTTCGAGGAATTCAGCGGCCAGCTGAAGCTTCCCGAGGATTTTCGGCCGCTACGGGCGACGGTGTCGCTGCAGCCCGGTGGCGGGCAGGCGGCGATCGAAGACGAGTACGAGTGGGCGAAGATTGTTCAGGAGAACGCTGAACCATGAAGGGATTTCTCGGCGCTGGATCAAGTTCCGGCGGCAAGACTGCCGCCGTCGAAACTTTGATCGGACGACAGACCGAAATCATCGGCGATGTGCGCTTTGTGGGCGGGATTCACATTGATGGCCGGGTCAAGGGCGCGGTCCAAGCGTCCGGCGACGAAGCGGCCATGGTGTCGATCAGCGAGTCAGGCGTCGTCGAAGGCAATGTGCGCGTTCCGACGGTCATGCTGAACGGTTCAATCATTGGCGATGTCCGAGCGAGCGAGAAGTTGGTGCTTACGGCCAAGGCTCGAGTGACCGGAAACGTTTACTACAAGGTCTTGCAGATGGAACCGGGTGCCGCCATTAATGGGCGATTGGCGCACGATGGCGGCGAGACGCTGGCCAAGACGCAGCAGATGTCGCTGGAAGATGGAGCCGACGTGGTAATCCTCGACGCTCAGGAACGCGCGTTACAACAAGGCGGGATGTTTCCGCGAGATTGATTGGAGAGTGACATGGATGGCAACGAGATACCGGGCAGTTCCCAGTCCGAAGTGGTATTCACCTCCGCCGCAGCCGCGAAGGTTCGGGAACTGCTCAACGACGAAGACAACGAAGCGCTGAAACTGCGCGTGTTCGTGACCGGCGGCGGCTGCTCGGGCTTCAAGTACGGCTTCACCTTCGACGAGAACGTCGAGGACGGCGATCTGTCGGTGGAGAACGGCGGCGTGACCTTGCTTGTCGATTCGATGAGCCTGCAGTACCTCAGCGGCGCCGAGATCGATTACAAGGATGACGTTGACGGTGCCCAGTTCGTGATCCGCAATCCGAACGCGACGACCACCTGCGGCTGCGGCTCCTCGTTCGCAGTTTGATCCTGGTCGTCGGCTTGAATCCGTCGGCGGCCCACGCGCCGACGCGGCCATCACCTCGGCGGCAGCACCACGCAACCTAGCGGTGACAAGCGACTTGCCCCGGTGACGGCCGGGAGATTGCCCGGTTTGCCCTCGAGGCGACGCATCGCCAGCCACGCAAACGCGGTGGCTTCGATCCATTCGGGCACCAAGCCGTGCTGGCTGCTCGATTCGACGGCAACGGCCGGCAAGGCATCACTGATCAGTCGCATCAGGAACTGGTTGCCCACCCCGCCGCCACAGACGATCAATCGGCTGGTGTCTGGTGCGGCGACGTTGATCGCGTCAGCAACACTGCGCGCCGTGACGACCGCGAGGCTGGCCTGCACGTCTTCCGGGCGCAATGCTTCGATTCCGGGATAGCGGCTGCGTACCCAGGCGAAACGAAAGTAATCGCGGCCGGTGCTTTTCGGCGCCGGCCTCGCGAAATAGGGATCGGCAAGCAGTGCGGCGACCAGTGCTTCGTCGGGCGTGCCGCTGGCTGCGAACGCACCTTCCGCGTCAAAGGCGAGCCCCGAACAAACCTGTGTCCACTCATCCATCAGACCGTTGGCGGGGCCGGTATCGAAGCCGATCACACCATCGATGCCCGAGCGCGGCAGCACGGTGATATTGGCGATGCCGCCGAGATTCAGCACGCAGCGGGATTCACCGGCGTCGGTAAACATCGCGTGGTGGAACGCCGGTACCAGCGGAGCACCCTGACCGCCCAGCGCCAGATCGATGCGGCGGAAATCGGCGACGGTCATGACGCCCGTGGCCGCGGCAATCCGGTTGGGATCGCCCAACTGCAAGCTCAGGCCCAGTGGCCCGTCATGGAACAGAGTCTGACCATGGCTGCCGATGGCAGTGATCGCGCTGGCCGGGATGCGGCTGCTGGAAAGGATTTCGCTTGCCGCCGCCGCAAAGCTCAGGCCGATCTCGATGTCGAGCGTGCAGAACTCGCGCATCGAAATTCCCGGCTGATCCAGCGATAGCTTGATCAGCCGTGCCCGAAGGGCCGGTGGATAGTCGTGGTGGTGCGCGGCGTGGAGCTTGATCAGCCGGCCAGCCTCGAACTCGGCAATGACGGCATCAATGCCGTCAATGCTGGTTCCCGACATCAGGCCAACGTACAGCCCTGGCATCGGAGATGCGGCCTGTGATTACTTGTACTTGGAGAGGGCGACGCTACTGCTGCTCATGGCGTCGATCTTCGCCACCAGTGGTGCTGTTTCGCGGCGGAACTGCACCAGTGACTGCGAGTTCAGCGGCACGGCGCGCGGCAGCGTCACGGTCATCGGGTTCTTGTGGATGCCGTTGACCAGGAACTCGTAATGCAGATGCGGCGCGGTGGCGAGGCCGGTGGAGCCTACGAACGCAATGATCTGGCCCTGGCGAACTTTCGAACCAAGCGCCAAGCCCGGCTTGAAGCGGGAAAGATGCGCATACAGGGTTTCGTTCTGGCCGCTGTGGCGAACGACGACGACGTTGCCGTAGCCGCTCTTCCGTCCGATGAACTGGATCTTGCCGTCACCCGTGGTGTGGACCGGCGTTCCGGTCGCCGCCGCGTAATCGACGCCCTTGTGCGCCCGGATGATGTTCAGGATCGGATGGCGGCGGGCCAGATTGAAGCCCGAGCTGATGCGGACGAAGTCCACCGGCGTACGAATGAAGGCTTTGCGCAGTGATTGCCCGTCCGGCGTGTAGTAGCCGGGCCGCCCTTCGGAATCAACAAAACGGACGGCGCGATAGGTCTTGCCTTGATTGGTGAACTGCGCGGCGAGGATGTCGCCGTCACGAATCTTGCGGCCATTCTTGAGGATGTTGTCGTAGACGACCGCGAAACGATCACCTTCCTGAAGGTCCTGAGCGAAATCGATGTCGTAACCGAAGATGTCGGCAAATTCGAGGATCATCCGGTTCGACAGGCCAGACTTGCGACCGTCAGCGAACAGGGAGCTGCGAATCTCGCCGACGCTTTCCATCGAGCGGTGCTGGAGCGCTGCGGTCAGGGTGGTCGACTCGTAACCGACGCCCTTGCGACGAACACTCAGGGTGCGGGTTTCGTCCAGCGTATAGGTGAGTTCTTCAAGGCGCCCCGAGACGATGCGCATATTGATGGCGTCGCCGGCCTTGAGCTTTTTCAGGCGGGCGCTATCGCCGCCAAGGCGGGTCATCAGCATCCAGTCCTGCGGCAGCAGGCCGGCGTCCTCGAACACATTGGAGAGGCTCTCGCCGCGGGCGACGACAACACGGCTCCAAGCGGCGGCTTCTGGTACGGCGAGCGCGTCAGTGACGGCACTTTGAACGATATCGTCGAAGGCTGGATTGACTGCGGGCGCGGTCTGGCTGTTGTCGACAGCCAGCAAGGCTGAACCGGCTTCCCGTGTCGTTTCGGCCACAGGTTCCGTAATCAGGGGAGAACTGGGCTTCAGCGCGAAAAGCGCGGCACCTGACACCCCAAGAAATGCAGCGATGACGCCCATTCTGCGCAGCGACGAGTTCCGGGCCCCGGCTGCGGAGCTATAATTCAGTGCCATAAAAATCCACGAAAATGAAGGCGCAATAAGGCGCGCGGCAGATGGATCGCTCAATATTTTCGTTGGTTTGCGAATCCGGACACCCGTAACAAAACATAAAAACTGGCGGTTGGCAATTTTTCATATGTTCCGGCCTTGCCGGTTCGTTTGGGCGATTCCTCTCCGCAAATTTCGCGCCGTTCAAGCCCGGTGCACCGAGAGTTCAGTGAATATCGAAGAAATCGAGCGTGGCACCGACGAGGTCATCCCGAAGGCCGAGCTGCACGCGAGGCTGGCAATGGCTGCGGAGCAAGGCGTTCGCTTGCGTATAAAAGCGGGCTTTGACCCGACGGCCAAGGATTTGCACTTGGGCCACACCCTGCTGCTGAACAAATTGCGCTCGTTTCAGGAGGCGGGGCACGAGGCGATCTTTCTGATCGGCGATTTCACCGGCATGATCGGCGATCCGACCGGCAAGAACGAGACACGCAGGCCGTTGACCCGCGAGCAGGTCGAGGAAAACGCGAAAACTTACAAAGAGCAGGTCTTCAAGATCCTCGATCCGGAACGCACCACGATCGAGTTCAACAGCCGCTGGCTGGATGCGCTCGGCACCGAGGGCATGCTGCGTCTTGCATCCCAGCACACGGTCGCGCGGATGATGGAGCGCGACGATTTCTCGAAGCGCTTTCGCGACAATCAACCCATCGCGATCCACGAATTCCTGTATCCGCTGCTGCAGGGCTATGACTCGGTTGCTTTAAAGGCCGACGTCGAACTGGGCGGTACGGACCAGAAGTTCAATCTGCTGGTGGGGCGCCAGTTGCAGCAGGGCTACGGCCAGAAGCCGCAATGCATCATGACGGTGCCGATCCTGGAAGGCTTGGACGGCGTGCAGAAGATGTCCAAATCCTTGGGCAACTATATTTCGCTGAATGATCCGCCGAAGGACATGTTTGGCAAGCTCATGTCGGTGTCAGATCAACTCATGTGGCGCTATTTCGACCTGCTCAGCTTCAGACCGCTTGCGGCAGTGACCGGCCTCAAGCAATCGATCGCCGAAGGCGCCAATCCGCGAGACGTGAAGATGCTGCTGGGGATTGAGCTGGTTGACCGATTTCATGGTGCCAGAGCCGGTGAAGCGGCCAAGGCCGAATTCATTGCTCAGTTTTCGCAGGGGCAGTTGCCAGAAAATATCGCCGAGATCGTGATTGCTGTGCCGGCGCAGGGCCTCGGCCTTGCTGCCTTGCTCAAGGAGGCTGGCCTTGTTGCCAGCAACGGCGAAGGCAATCGAATGATCGATCAGAAGGCCGTCAAGGTCGATCAGCAGCGGATTGAGGACCGCGGAACGGTTCTCGCGCCGGGTGCGACCTATCTGCTTCAAGTAGGTCCTCGTCGTTATGCAAGGGTGCTACTGAAGGCGGTATAGGCAGTCAGCGGGACCCTATCGAAAAATGTTTCGATTTCTGCGTTGACAGCGTAGCGAACGGGCCTATAATTCGCCCCCTTGCAGCGGCTACCGCTGAGGGGGTTTGGGAAGGTGGAGTTGGCTTCGAGGGCTGGTTGAGCTGAGGAGTTGACAGGGGATGAAAGTCCTCTATAA
>JAUXYM010000026.1 GCA_030694365.1 Nevskia sp.
GGTTTGGGCCTCGACGATTACCCGCCATCGCGCTGCTGGTGGCTGATCGAATGGCCGGAATGCGGCGCTGGCTTTCTGCCGTTGGCGAACCTCGTCGTGAGGCTGTCGGCGGATGGTAATGGACGCTTGGCCGAGCTTGAAACGACGGCCGGATGGCCGTTGATCGCCGCGCGCTGGCCGGAAATCGTGCCGAACTTGCTATAGAACATGAGGTAGTTGGTACTAAGCACTGATTTCGATACGAAAATTCATCGAAATCTGTTGAAGTCACGGCCGCTACGCCGTATCTTCTGGCTTTGATCGACCCCGACGGGGGCTTCATGCGCGTATTGACTGGATTTCTGTTGTTGCTGACCGTGCAGGCTGCCGCCGCAAGCGAACTGCGCGAGCTACGCCTGCTCGACGGCCCCGACGCGACGCGCGTGGTCTTCGATCTCGATGTCGAAACCAAGCCGAAGGTGTTCACGCTCGCCAATCCTGATCGCGTGGTCATCGATTTCTCCGATGCCCATCGCGGCACCGCGCTGCCGTCGAGCAGCGCTGGCACCGGCCTGATCAAGGCATTACGCACCGGCCCGCGCGACAAGGGTCTGCGCGTGGTGCTCGATGTCAGCGAGAAAGTCCAGCCGCATTCCTTTGGCTTGCAGCCCGGCGGCGGCTACGGCTATCGGCTGATCGTCGATCTGGTTCCGAAGACGCCCGGCGCGACCCATGTGCTGCCGGCACCGGTGGCCAGCCCGGCGCTCGGCATTGTCGCCACGGCACCCGCGACGCCAGCTTTGAATCCGACGCCGGTCGTGCAGCCTCCGGCACCCGCCGTTGCGCCGATCCAGGTGCAGACGGTCGCTGCGTCGGCGGCCAATTCCCTGCCGCTCGTTGCGCCCCGCGCCAATGGCCGCTTCCGGGTGTCGGAGAAGGAAATCGTCATCGCCGTCGACGCCGGTCACGGCGGTACTGATCCCGGTGCAATCGGCCTCGGCGGCCTGCGCGAGAAGGACGTGACCCTGGCGATCGCCCGCAAGCTCAAGAACAAGATCGATGCCCAGCCGGGCATGCGCGCGGTGCTGACTCGCGACAGCGATACCTTCATCGAATTGCGGACCCGCACCGTTCGGGCGCGTCAGGTCGATGCCGATCTGTTCGTGTCGGTGCATGCCAATGCCACCGAAGATCGCGGCATGCAGGGGTCGGCGGTGTATGTCCTTTCCGAGCGCGGCGCGTCCAGCGAGCAGGCGCGCTGGATCGCCAACCACGAAAACGCGGCGGATCTGGTCGGCGGCGTCGTCCTCCAGAAACAGGACGACAACGTCGCTGCAGTGCTGATCGACATTTCGCAGGGCGCGACGATGGAAGCCAGCTTCGATCTTGGCGGCCGCATGCTGAGTTCGATGGGCCGCATCAACCGTCTGCAGAAAGCCGAAGTGCAGCAGGCCGGCTTCATGGTGCTGAAGTCGCCGGACATCCCCTCGGTGCTGGTCGAAACTGCGTTCATCAGCAATCCGCGCGAAGAGAAACTGCTCGGCGACGCCGACTATCAGGACAAGATGGCGCAGTCGATCTTCGAAGGCGTGCGCAGCTATTTCGCGCGCTACCGGCCGCAACAGATCGCCGTCAACGAACCGCCTGCGTCTTCGGCACCGAGCCCGACGCAGGGCAAGGCGAAAGCGGTGCAGGTGCGTCTGAAGCGCTAGCTGCTGCCGGTCTTCCGCGCTGCCCATCGAACGGCCTCCTTGTGAGGCCGTTTTCTTTAAGCTTGCCGCCTTCCCGCAAGATCAGCAGCCGTGACGATTCAGGTACTTCCCGAGCAGCTCATCAACCAGATTGCCGCCGGCGAGGGTGAGAGCACGCGCTTGCGAAGCACTGCTTCGCGCGTGCTCGAACGCCCGGAGCGCGGAGCGCGCAGGGCCGGTCCACGAGCCGGCCGGGGTGAGGTTTGCCGATGAGTACGATCCGGGTTCTCGAAGACGTCCTGATCAACCAGATCGCCGCCGGCGAAGTCGTCGAGCGGCCGGCGACCGTGGTCAAGGAACTGGTCGAGAACAGTCTTGATGCCGGTGCGACCGTGATCGAGGTCGATCTCGAAGCCGGCGGCCTGAACCTGATCCGGGTCCGTGACGATGGCGGCGGCATTGCCCGCGAGGAACTGGCGCTGGCGCTGACTCGCCACGCGACCAGCAAGATCAGCCTGCTCGACGATCTCGAACGAGTCGCCAGCTTCGGCTTCCGTGGCGAGGCGCTGCCGAGCATCCTGTCGGTGTCGCGGCTGGCGCTGACTTCGCGCCGCGAGACCGATCAGCACGGCTGGAAAGTCGCCGGCAGCGGCTTGCTCGATGACGGCAGTCCGCAGCCTGCCGCGCATCCGCCGGGCACCACGATCGAAGTACGCGACCTGTTCTTCAACACGCCGGCACGGCGCAAGTTCATGAAGGCGGAAGGCACCGAGTTCCGCCATGTCGATCAGGCCTTGCGGCGGCTGGCGCTGACCCGTTTCGATCTGCGCCTGCGCCTGAGCCACAACGGCCGGCGCAGCTTCGAACTGGCCCGAGCCGAAGGCGATACCGAACGCGCGGCGCGCATCGCCGCCGTCTGTGGCGACGAGTTCCTGGCCAATGCGGTGACCATCGACGAGCAGCGGCTGGGCCTGCGGCTCTGGGGCTGGGTAGCGCTGCCGAGCTTCGGCCGCGCCCAGGCCGATCTGCAGTTTCTGTATGTCAACGGCCGCTGCGTGCGCGACAAGTTGCTCGCCCACGCGCTGCGCCGCGCCTATCACGACGTCATGCACTCGCAGCGCCATCCCGCCTTCGTGCTGTTCCTGGAACTCGATCCGGCGCGGGTCGATGTCAACGTCCATCCGCAGAAGACCGAAGTGCGCTTCCGCGATGCCTCGGTGGTCCACGATTTCCTGTTCGGCGCCGTGCACCAGCTGCTGCGCCGCATCCGGCCCGAACCGGGCCAGCACCATCGAGTCGAGTTCGAAGCGCCGGCATTCAGTTCGCCGAACCCGGTGCAGGGCACGGTGCCGCTCAGCTACGGGCGCAATGCTTCGACGCCGTCCTGGCCGGTGCGCGAAGCCTCAGGCGCGTCCAGCTCGGCCTGGCCGCTGTATCGCGCCGGTTTCGCCGAACCGGAAACGCCTGCAGCATCGAACACGACGGAAGACGTGCCACTGGGACGGGCGATCGCGCAGATCCGTGGCGTCTTCGTGCTCGCCGAAAACCGCCACGGCCTGGTACTGGTCGACGCTCACGCTGCGCACGAGCGGGTGCTGTACGAGCGTCTCAAGCTGCAACTGGCGGCGGACGGCATCGCCTCGCAGCGGCTGCTGCTGCCGGAAGTCATTCGGGTTGGTGGCGCTGAAGCCGATCAGCTCGAAGTACAGTTCGAAGCCTTGCGCCGCTTCGGCCTGATCCTCGATCGTGCCGGTCCGGAATCGATCACCGTTCGTGCGGTGCCGGCGCTGCTGATCAAGGCTGATCTCGCTGCACTGCTGCGCACGCTCTGCGGTGGTGCCGACGACGCCGAAAGTGCCGAGCACTTCAATGAAGCGCTCGATGCCCAGCATCGCATCCTTGCCGACATCGCCTGCCGCGCGGCGATCAAGGCCAATCGGCGGCTGACGGTGCCGGAAATGGACGCGCTGCTGCGCGACATGGAGCAGACGCCGAATGCCGGTCAGTGCAATCACGGCCGGCCGACCTGGGTGCAGATCGATGCCGAGGCGCTGGATCGCTTGTTCCTGCGCGGCCGCTAGGCGCGACGTCCGAAATTAATCTGTATCTGACCCCAATTCTTTACCAATTCTTTAGATCAGCAGGTCGCCGCGTCGCAGCGAGTACAGGCGGTATTTGCCATAGCGCTTGGCCAGTTCGATTTCGCCGGCGTATTCGATGGCGAAACGTTCCGGGGCTTCGAGTGCTAAGCGCGCGGCGAAGGCTTCGGTGACGAAGATCATGCCGGGCGGGGTGACCGGTTCGACTCGCGCCGCGAACGACAACTGCGAACCGAAATAGGTGGTCGTGCCTTCGACGGCGTCCAGGCCTTGGTGCACCGGCGCGTAATGGGCCGACAGCCGCAGTTCGAGTTTGCCGAGCATGCCGCCCAGGGTTGGCCGCAGGCGGTCGACGATGGCGTGGATGTCGGCGGCGACGGTGGCGACCGTCGCCGCATCGTCGGTGACGATGTGCACGGCGTCGCCCCAGGTGTGCTGCAACAGGATGCGGGCGGCGTGGGGTCGCAACACGTCGGCGATGCCCTTGATCATCAGTGACTGGAATGCCGTCAGCTCGTGCTCGGCGAGGCGGCTGTAACCGGCGAAATCGGCGAACAGGGTGCCGACGAAACGGCGCAGCACCGGCGTGCCGTCGGCTGCGGTCGAGGCTTGGCCGGGTTGATCGAGCTGGTGTATCCAGGCGGCACCGACGGCATCGCCTCGATCCTGATCGTCGGCGTCGTTGCGGTCCTCGCCGAGCACCTGCCAGCGGCAGCCGAGCCGCTGCGCCGCGAGCCGTGACAGGCCGCAGGCGGTGGCCGAAACATAGGCCGCGCACCACTCGGCTTCGTCGTCGAGAAAGCCTTGGGCCACCGAGCATTCGGCGGCGTCTTCCAGGCAGCGGATCAGGCGGGCGCTGACCGCACTGCCGTGATGGCGTTGCCAGCGTTCGATCAGCTGCGAGCGGGTGGTCGGCAGCACCAGATGAACGCGGATGCCGCGCTGCAGGAACTGTTCGGCAACCGCCAGCTCGGCGGGATTCGACAGGCTGCCATAGACCAGCGAAGCGGCCGGCGGAAAGGCGGCGGCCGACAGGTTGGGCGGCAGCGGCCGCGGCACGTAGTAGACCGGCGCCAGGCTGAGCAGGTGGGTGAGGCTGTCGCTGCAGCCGAGGTGGCGACAGAGCAGCCGCAGTTGGGTCACGGTGCGGCTGCGGACATTGACGTTGCCGCGCAGCAAAGCATCGGCAGAGGTCAGCGCGGTCTGGGCACGCGCCATGTCGCCGAGCAGCAGCGCGGCCTCGGCTTCGGTGACCCGCTGGTAATAGGCCGAGGTTTCGGAATCCGGTGGGCGGCGCAGGCAGTCGAGTACCTTGGCAGCCAGGGCCACGGCCTCCTCGCGGCAGCCGCCGAGCATCAGCATCGAGGCGGCATTGATGCCCGGAAAGAAGCCGCCGGTGCGTTCGAACGCCACCTGGTAGACGCGACCGGCGCGCTCGAACAGTTCGCGGGCCCGATCGCCGCGCGACGCGAGCGCAAGGTCCTTGTACAGCCGGCCGCCGAGCGCCAGCCATTCTTCCAGATCCGGTTCGTCGACGATCGCCAGTTCGCGGTAGCGGCGCATCGCCAGTTGGGTGCTGCCGGCGTTGGCCAGCGACAGCAGGGCGATGTAGTCGAGCTGGCGATCGTGCAGGCCTTCGCCCTGCGCCTGCCGGGCGAGGTCGTGGCAGAGCAGGTAGTTGCCGGCCTTGAAGGCACGATGGCAGAGCGCCAGCGCGGCGGTCAGCGGATCTTCGGGCAGAACGCCCTCGCCCGGCGTCGGGTCGATGACCAGCAGCGCCCGTCCGCTGTCCGCCGGGCGACGCCAGCGCAGAGTCGACCAGGCCAGCGGAATCCGTGACGGATGCTGGCGCCATTCGATGACTTCGGTGGTGCCGCCGGGCAGCGGTGCATGGCCCGGCCGCTGGATCGCGACCAGCACGTCGGACTGCTCGGCCAGGCAGGCGGCCAGGCGGCGGTACTGCTGCTGGCGGAACGCCGGATCGGGCAGCCGCCGCGAGGCGTCGGGATCGGGCAGCAGATCGACCACCACCGAGCAGCGTTCGAGCTGCTCCTGCAGCGCTTCGCGGACGTTGACGATGGTGTCGCGAGCCAGCACTTCGGGCTCGTCGTCGAGCCGGCGCATCCAGTCCTCGACCAGTACATCGAGCGGCACCGGCAGGGCCGCAACGGTTTCGAACGGCACGCCGGCCTTGGTCAGCCAGTCCGACGCCGCCTGCTTGAACAGCAGATCGGCGCCGGGGGCCAGGCCGGTCAGCAGGGTGACTCTGCTCGGCTGACAGCGCGCCATCAAGCCGGGCAGCGCATCTTCGGTCAGGCGCTGTCGCGCAGCGGTGTGCTCGTCGGCGCTCAGCGACAGATGCCCGGTGGCGCCGATCAGCAGATGCCCCTGCTCGCGACTCGGCAGCTCGGCGAGCCAGTGGGCCAGGCTCAGGGTGCGCGGGGTCATGGGCCTCAGCCGCTTGAGCCGTTCATTGGCCGGCTCGATGGCGATGCGCGCATCAACACGTAGACCGCGCCAGTGCCGCCGTCATGCGGCCGAGCCGAGCAGAACGCGATCACGTCGTTGCGCCGGCGCAGCCAGCTATCGAGCAGGGTCTTGATCACCGGGCCGCTGTTCGGCGAACGATTGCCCTTGCCGTGGATGATCCGCACGCAGCGCGCATCCTTGCTCTGGCATTCGGCCAGGAACAGCGACACTTCCTCGCGGGCGACGCTGCGGTTCAGGCCGTGCAGATCGAGCTCGGCGCGAATCCGGTAGCCGCCGCGCCGCAGCCGCCGCCAGACGCTGTCCTGCAGGCCATTGCCGCGATAGCTCAGGGTGTCGCCGCTTTCCATCAGCTCCGGCTCGAACATGCCGTAATCGAGCAGTTCGTCGATCACCGCACGTTCGTCGGCCTCGGCCTGGATCGGCCTGGTCGGCGGCAGTTTTCGTGGCGGCGGTACCCGATCCGAGGCGGGACGCGGCTGGACGCCGGACATCGCGGAGCGGAAGGCGTCATCGTCGACAGCATCGAAATCCGGAATCTTCATGGCATCGGCATTCTAGCCCGGCGATCGGTAGACTAAGGTCCTCCCGATTGCTCAAGACCATGCGGATCCTTCTGTCCAACGATGACGGCTGCACGGCCCCCGGATTGCTGGTTCTGGCCGAGCAGCTCCGGTCCGCGCATCACGTCGACATCGTCGCGCCGGACCGCAACCGCAGTGCCGCGTCGAACTCGCTGACCATCTTCCATCCGCTGCGCGTGCAACGGCATGCCGATGGCACCATCTGCGTCGATGGCACGCCGACCGACTGCGTGCATATCGCGCTGTCGAGCCTGCTGGAGGAGACGCCGGACATGGTCGTATCGGGCATCAACAACGGCCCGAATCTCGGCGATGACACCTTGTATTCGGGCACCGTCGCTGCGGCGATGGAAGGCCGGCATCTCGGTTTCGCGGCGATCGCCGTGTCCTGCGCCGCCTACAACCCGAAGCACTACGACAGCGCCGCGCGGGCAACCTTGCGGATCGTCGAACGGCTGCGGATGGAGCCGTTTCCGGGCAACACCATTCTCAATGTCAACGTGCCGGATCTGCCCTGGGACGCGCTGAAAGGCTTCGAGGTGACGCGGCTCGGTCATCGCCACAAGGCCGAGCGGGTCGAGCAGATGTTCGATCCGCGCGGCCGGCCGATCTACTGGCTGGGCCCCGCCGGTGCCGGTGCCGACTGCGGACCGGGTACCGATTTCCACGCCGTCGAACAGGGCTATGTGTCGATCACCCCGCTGGTCGTCGATCTGACCCGCCACAACGCGCTCGAACGCCTGAGCCACTGGGCTCAGAAGCTGTGATGACCGGCAGCCATCCGCATAGCCGCGGCCTCGGGCTGACTTCGCCGACCAGCCGCGCGCGGATGGTGGCTGAGCTGCGCAAGAACGGCGTCAGCGACGAGCGCGTGCTGGCGGCGATGCAGAAGATTCCGCGCCACGAGTTCGTCGAGGAAGCCTGGCGTGGCGAGGCTTATCGCAACAAGCCGTTGCCGATCGGCCTCGCCCAGACGCTGTCGCAGCCGGTGGTGGTTGGCCTGATGTCGCAGGCGCTGACCGAGACCGTCGCCGGCGCACCCGCCGGGCCGCGCAAGCGGGTGCTGGAGATCGGCACCGGCAGCGGCTACCAGACTGCCGTGCTGGCCGAACTGATCGAGCGGGTCTACTCGGTGGAGCGGCTGAAGGCCTTGTCCGAACTGGCCCGCCAGCGCCTTGGCGGGCTCGGCTATCGCAACATCCATTTCGGCTACGCCGACGGCACCTTGGGCTGGGACGCGCACGGGCCTTACGACGCGATCATGGTCACGGCGGCGGCGACCGAAGTGCCGAAGGCGCTGCTCGATCAGCTGGCCCCCGGTGGGCGGCTGGTGATTCCGGTCGGGCCGCCGAACAACCAGATGCTGCGCACGGTCGATCGCATCGGCAGCCGCTATATCGCCACCGATCTGGCCACGGTCAGCTTCGTGCCGCTGCTCGAAGGCCGCGCGTGAGCGAGCGATGATCGACCTGTTCAAGAAGTGGATCGCGAGCGGGATGGCCGAGCTCGGCTATCTGGAAATCTTCTGCCTGATGGCGCTGGAATCAAGCCTGTTTCCGGTGCCGTCCGAGCTGGTGATGATTCCGGCCGGCTATCTGGCGAAAGGCGGCGCGCTCGATCCGTTCCTGGCGGCCTTGGCCGGTGGCAGCGGCTCGGTGTTCGGTGCCACGGCCAACTACCTGCTCGGCCGCCACGTTGGCCGCGCCTTCCTGCTGCGCTACGGCCGCTATCTGCTGATCAATGAAGCGAAGTACCACGAAGCCGAAGCGATGTTCCTCGGCAATGCCCGGCTGGCGACCTTCATCGGCCGCTTCATCCCGGTGGTACGGCATTTGATCTCGCTGCCGCCGGGCGTGTTCGGCATGGCCTATCTGCCGTTCGCGGCGATCACTTTCGCCGGTGCCACGCTGTGGTGCGGCGTGCTGGTGGCGGCCGGCTATTTCTTCGGCGAGGCGGCCGTGCAGGTGATCACCCACTACACCCACGAACTGGCCTACGCCGCACTGGCGCTGCTGGTGGTCGGTCTGCTGTGGTTCCTGTTCCGCAAACGCGGGTGAAACGGGCCGCCGCACTGGCGCTGGCGGCGCTGATGTTGTTGACGGCCGGCTGCGCCTTCGAATCGCCGCGCGCCAAGGTGTCGCGCTCAGCGGTCAAGCCATCGCAGCGCTCGACGCCGACCTTCGGCGAGGTCTACGTCGTCACCAAGGGCGACACGCTGTACTCGATCGCCTTCCGCAACAACCTCGACTTTCACCAGCTCGCCGAGTGGAACGGTATCGGCAGCGACTACCGGATCAACATCGGCCAGCGCCTGCACCTGACGCCACCGGGTGCAGTGGCTGCCGGTGAAGTCGTGACCCAGGCACCGTCGCGCGGGACATCGGTACCGCCCGCATTACCGACGTTTGACGGTGCCGGCACCTGGGAATGGCCGACCCGTGGCACGGTGGCGCGCGGCTTCGACGCCGGTGGCAACAAGGGTCTCGATATCGCTGGCGAACTGGGCCAGATCATCGTCGCCAGCCGTGGCGGCCGGGTGGTCTACAGCGGTGCGGCGCTGAAAGGCTATGGCGAGCTGGTGATCATCAAGCACGACGAGCAGTACCTGTCGGCGTATGGCTACAACCGCCGGCGCCTGGTCAACGAGGGCGAGGAGGTTGGCCCCGGCCAGCCGATCGCCGAACTCGGTGAAGGCCCGGCGCAGAAACCGTTGCTGCACTTCGAGATTCGCGACCGGGGCCGGCCGCTGGATCCTCGACGTTTGCTGCCGGCGCGCTAGACCGGCAGCTTTCTGATCCCTACTGCGGCTGCTTGGCCTTCCACTCCTTGACCGCCGCCAGCGTGTTCGCCACGTGCTTGTCCGGGCTCAGCGCGGAATAGGCGTAGGAGACGGTTGCGTCCGGCAGGATCACGAACGAGGTGCGGTCCGAGTAGCCGACCAGTGGAATCTTTGCGTCGTAGGACTTCGAAATCTTCAGGTCCGGATCGGCGGCCACCGCGAACTTGTTGCGGCATTCGCTGACCGAAAACTTGTTCAGCGTGTCGATATCGTCCTTCGAGACGCCGATCACCGTTGCCCCGAGCGCGTTGAATTCCTCGGTGGCATCGGCGAACAGATGCGCTTCCACCGTGCAGCCCTTGGTGAACGCCGCCGGATAGAAGTACAGCACCACCGGGCCCTTCTTCAGTGCTTCGGCCAGCGCGAACTGGAATGGTTTGCCGGCCAGGGTCGCCTGGGTGGTGAAGTCCGGCGCCTTGCTGCCGACTTTCAGCGCCGCCATCGCCGGCACCACGCAGCCCAGCGCAAGCGCTGCAGCGAGGAATTTCAGGCGCTGCCGGGAAACGACGGGGTTCAAGGACATCGGGTGCCTCCGCAATGGATGTGGACTCTTCACCATACTCGCGGCCGGCTCGCGCGGATTCAGCATCGCGAATCCCGGCCGGACCGAAGACCGAGCGATTTGGCCCGCGTGCCGGGAAATTGTCAACGGACGCCGGAGTCGTGACACTGCCTGCGATACGACCGGCTCGATTCCGCTCCCTCGATGACAGACGACCGCGCCATCCGCCTGCAAGCCTTGTTCGACGAAGCCTCGCTTCTACCGTGGGATCAGCGCGGCGAGTTTCTCGATCGTGTCTGCGCCGGCGATGTCGCCCTGCGGCTGGACCTGGAACGGCAGCTGCGCAATGTTGACGATACCGTCGTCGTGCTCGATCGCTCGGTGGTGACCGGCGAAACCGAATCGCAACCCGAGCCCCTGCAAGCCGGCACGCTGCTGGGCCCTTGGGAGATTGAAAGGCTGGTCGGCCAGGGCGGCATGGGCGAGGTCTATCAGGCCCGGCGGGCGGATCAGGCTTTCGAGCTGCGGGTGGCGATCAAGCTGCTGAAACGCGGTCTGGACACGCATCAGGTGATCCGCCGCTTCCTGCTCGAACGCCGCATCCTCGCCCAGCTCACCCATCCGAACATCGCCCACGCACTCGATGCTGGCGCAGCGCCGGATGGCCGCCCGTATCTGGTGATGGAGTACGTCGAAGGTCGGCCGATCACCGAGTACGCGCGCGCCGGCAGCAACGCGCAGGTGCTGTCGATCATCGAACGGCTGCGGCTGATGATCATCGTCTGCCAGGCGGTGCAGGAAGCGCACAAGCGGCAGATCGTCCATCGCGACCTGAAACCTTCGAACGTGCTGGTGACGGCGGAAGGGCAGGTCAAGCTGCTCGATTTCGGCATCGCCAAATCCTTGAGCGAAGAAGAGGTGGACGCCACGCGGATGGCCGGCGAAGCCAGCGCGCTGACGCCGGCCTATGCCGCACCCGAGCAGATCCTCGGCCAGGCGATCACCCCGGCGACCGATGTCTACGCCCTCGGCGTGATGCTCTACGAACTGCTCACCGCGCGCCTGCCGCATCGGCGAGAGGGGCGCTCGGCCAGCGTCATCGTCGTCGAGCTGAACAAGGAAACCGTGCTGCGGCCAAGCACCGTGCTGCGCCAGGAACGCGGCCGGCTGCCGGAACCCGAGCGTGCTTCGCGCCTGCGCGAGGTGTCGAAGGATCTGGACCTGATCGCGGTCAAGGCGCTGCATCCGGAAACCGCAAGGCGGTATGCCGATGCCGAAGCACTCGGCGACGATCTGCAACGCCTGCTCGATCAGCGGCCGATCCTGGCGCGGCCGGATTCCCTGGCCTACAGCGCCAGCCGCTTCGTCCGGCGCAATCGGCTGGTGGTGGCAGCAGCAGCGGCAGTGATGCTGGCGCTGTCGGCGGGCCTGAGCATCGCCATCTGGCAGGCCGGCATCGCCCGCACCGAAGCGCGCAGCGCGCTGCTGCAGAAACAGCGCGCCGAGCAGGTCAAGGAATTCATGCTCTCGGTGTTCAAGGAACAGGACCCTTACGAGCGCACCCGCCAGCAGCAGCGCACGCCGCTGCAACTGATCGTTGAAGCTGCCAAACGGGTTGATACCGACCTGAGCGCCGATCCGGAAATCCATGCTGAAGTGCTGGTGGAACTGGCCGGCATCCGAGTCAATCTCGGCGATGTCGCCGGTGCCCGTGAAATGCTGGAACGCGCGCTGGCCGAGCAGAAATCACTCTACGGACCGGACAGCCTGCAGGTTGCGCGCAGCCTGATCGAACTGGCGCGTGCGGCCGACAAGGAGAAAGGCGACGGCTCGCCGGAAATCGAACCGAATGCCCGCGAGGCATTGCGGATTCTCATGCTGCCCGGTCATACCGATCGCCGCGCCACAGCCGATGCCAAGCTGCTGCTCGGCCGGGCGCTCGGCTTTTCCCAGAGCGCGACGGCCGAAGCGCTGAAAATGCTCGAAGAAGCGCGACAGATCGATGAAGCGCTCGACGGCAAGGACAGTCGTGCCGCTGTCAATGTGTTGCTGGCGGAGATGGCGGTGTTGCGGCGAGCTGCTCGCGTAACCGAGGCAGAAGCGGCGGCGCGCGAGGCTATTGCGAGGATCGAACGACGGGCCGGTCCCGAGAATGCTGCGCTGACCTATCCGCTATCGGAGCTTGGCTCGCTGCTTACAGTCGAGCAGCGTCGCGACGCCGAAGCGATTCCGCTGCTGCAGCGTTCCATTGCGATCCAACGCAAGGAGCTGGGTGACAAGGCACCCAGTGTGGCGTTCGATCTGGCGGTAGTCGGCTCGGCATATGCGAACCTCAATCGCTACGACGATGCCCGAGCAGCCTTCGCAGAAGGCGAACAGAGCCTGCCGGAGAACGACGATACTGCCCTTTATTATTTTCTTTACCAACGGTTGATATTCGAGAAGACAGCGGAGCGATGGGCGGATGCGGATGCGGATGCGGATGCTCGTCGCGTTTTCGCCCTGTCACGACAACTCTATGGCGATCGCTATCCATTCACCTGGCAGGTGGCGGCGTTGCTCGGCTATGCGGTGGCATCTCAGGGTCGCTATGTTGAAGCTGAGAAAATCCTGATTGAGGCCCAGAAGAAGACGGAGCTTCTTATCGGTCCCGACGCCTACGATAATTCCGCCCCTGCATCATTGCTCGGCATCGAGCGGTTGTTGAGTGGCAGACCGCAGGAAGCGCTGGCACCTTTGCGCAAAGCCTTGACCGTGACCGAGGCCGTTTTTGATCACAACACCCCGACATGGGCAATTTACGCACTCAATCTTGCCGAAGCGCTTTTGCAGATCGATTCCGAAACGGCAACCACCGAAGCGAGAGTTCTGATCGATCAGGCTTTGGTCGTTTACGGATCTGGTACCGACCCCATATTTCTTGCCAAGGCCCTTATTGATCGCGGTCTGTTGCGATTGAAGAGGGGGGATGACTCGGCGGGCAATGTCGATCTCGACAGGGCTACGGCTTTGTTTGAGGAGAACGGCGGTAACCACGATATCGATCTACTACGCATTCGGAATGCGCGCCGACGTTAGCTGAATGGATTGCGGGCCGGATCGAAGAAGAAAGCTTCACTCCAACAGAAAAGCCCGCGAATTTCGCGGGCTTTTCCGTACATCTAAATCTCGAACGGCGAAAATTTAATTGACTGGCCCAGTGGAGGGACCGACCAAAATTGCTCTCAGGCCTTCAGGCAGCCCACGGGGAGGGCGCGGAGGGCTAATGGTCGCCACTCCGACAATAACGTCCTGCCCGAAGTTGAAGAGCTTCCCAAGTGAGGGCGTACCAAGCAGCGGAAGATTCAGCGGCCCGGTAAACAGCGATGAACCCACGCTGCCCAGGTTAGACAGCACCTGGCCATTCACCAATGGGTAGAGTCCGGCCAGCGGACGGGATGCCGAGGCTGCTGATGGCAGGGCGGGCAGCGAAGTCAGCGCCGATGGCGCGGAGATAGCGGTAAGGCGCGGCAGCGTAGCGGCCTGCGCAGCAACAGATGACATGCCCAATGTCGCCACGGCGATCAACACGATTTTCTTCATGAACCCTCCCTGCGGATACAAATTTGAGTGAGTGCGGGCTCGGCACGCTTTACAAGTGATCGAAGCCTGCCGAGCCCGAGTCAGTCCTTACTTGCCCACCAGCCTGCCAAGCGTGAGCGTTCCAAGTCCCGGCAGATTCAGCGGGCCAGTAAACAGGGATGAGCCCACTCGTCCAACGTTCTTCAGCGCCTGGTTGGTGATCAGCGGATACAGCCGGGCCAGCGGACGGGGCGACGACAGAACCGCCAGCGCGGGAAGCGCAGCCGGTGCGGAAAGCGCGGCCAGACGGGGCAGACCGGCAGCCTGCGCAGCAGACGACATGCCCAATGTCGCAACGGCGACCAACACGATTTTTTTCATGGACTCCTCCAGAAAGTGCATACGATTTTGATTTTTACGGCGCAAAGCATTTTCGCTTTGCAAAGTAATAAAACCATGCTAGGGCCGATCTGGTCAATGGAGGTTTTGTTCAATACCTCGCAAAACGGCGAATCAAACTCTCGAAATCTCGAAATTCAGCGTAAATAGGCCTGCCTGATCCTCTGCAAACGATCTGCCGATCGACAGACAGCCGCTGGTTGGTAGCGTCATCTTCTGGCAGTACGGCAGCAAGGATTCCTTGCCGTCGCTCCCTTCCTTGAGCCAGGTGCCATTGCGGCTGATGTCCTGCACAAACCAGCAATCGTCGATGCATTCGATCGTTGCGTGTGTCGACGACACCTTCAGTTCCGGATCGGGCACGGTGAGATCGCAGGTATTGCCTCGGCCGATGAGCTTTTTTCGATCGTGGCTGAAGCAGGTCAGGGTGCTGTCCCCGTGCCTGAGATGCAGTTTGGTGGACGAAATAGCCGTGTCTCTTTCGGCTGTGAAAACGGTTGCCGTCGACGCGTCCTGCGACTGCCAGCCCAGTGTCCAGACATTGAACTTGCCCAGGCCTTTCAGCGATCGGTTGCCGAATGGCATCGCCTGCGCGCTCAGGGCGTGCGGCAACTGACCGAGGCTTTCTTCGAGCAGGAAGATCTGCCCGGGCGCGTCCTCGGCCAGCTTGTGCAGGCGGGCGACGAAGTTGATCGTCTGGCCGACGGCATCCGGGTGACCATCGGTCAGCCGAAACTGCACCGGGCCGAAATGAAAGCCGGCGTACAGGCGCAGGCCAACATCCGAGGCCAGCCGCTGCGCCTGGATGGCAATTTCGGCGGTGGCGGCGACCGGGTCCTGCTCGAAGACCGCCAGCACATCGTCGCCGTAGGCCTTGATGAAGGTGGCACCTCGGTCACGCGCGGCGGCGATGATGCTGTCGAGCAGATGATGAATCTGCCGTCCGGCCGCCAGTTCGCCGAGCTCGCTGCGCAGCTTTGTCGATCCGGCGATATCGACGATCAGCACGCCGCAATGACGAACGTCCTCTGACACCCTGGCCCCCGATGATTGCCGTGACGCCCCCGTCACGCCGATATTCTGGACTTGATTGGCCGCTGCCGGCAGCGGCAATTTCGCGGGTCCGGGCCAGGGCCTGCCGGCGGGTTCTCCCGCCGCCGCCGTTTGCAAACGCTAGCCGTGACCGGCCGCGCATGCTGTAATTAGCGGCTCTTTCAGCGATGTTGTTGCGCCATCGTGCCGATCCGGCACCCGACCCGTCATCCGAGGATTCCTTGAACACCGTCTTCCCGCGCATCGAGCGCCTGCCGCCCTACGTCTTCAACATCGTCGGTGACATGAAGAAGGCGGCCCGAGCTCGTGGCGAGGACATCATCGACTTCAGCATGGGCAACCCGGATCAGCCGACGCCGAAGCACATCGTCGACAAGCTGGTCGAGGCTTCCGTCCGCGGCACCGAGAGCGACTATGTGCGCCCGGAAGTCCACGACGAGGACGGCACTCATACCCACCGCTACTCGGTGTCGAAGGGTATCCCGCGCCTGCGCAAGGCGATGGCGAGCTGGTACAAGCGTCGCTACGACGTCGACCTGAACGCCGAGACCGAAGTCATCGCGACCATCGGCTCCAAGGAAGGCCTCGCGCACCTGGCGTTTGCCACGCTGGCCCCGGGAGACACGGTGCTGGTGCCGAACCCGGCTTATCCGATTCATCCGTTTGGCGTGGTGCTGGCCGGTGCCGATGTGCGCCATGTCCGCTTCCCGGCGGACGATCCGACCCACGACATCTTCTTCGAGGAACTGCGCAAGGCGATCAAGGAATCGACGCCGACGCCGAAGATGCTGATCCTGAACTTCCCGTCGAATCCGACAGCGGAGTGCGTGGAACTGGACTTCTTCGAGCGTGCCGTGGCGATCTGTCGCGAGCACGAGATCTGGCTGATCCACGACCTCGCCTATGCCGACATCGTCTTCGATGGCTACAAGGCCCCGAGCGTGCTGCAGGTGCCGGGTGCCAAGGACGTCGCGGTGGAGTTCTTCACCCTGTCGAAGAGCTACAACATGCCAGGCTGGCGAGTCGGTTTCATGGTCGGCAATCCTATCCTGGTCGCGGCTCTCGCACGGATCAAGAGCTACCTCGACTACGGCATGTTCACGCCGATCCAGGTCGCGTCGATCGCTGCCCTCGAAGGCCCGCAGGAATGCGTCGCCGAGATCTGCGAGATGTACCGCAAGCGTCGCGACGTGCTGGTCGAAGGCCTGCTGGCGGCCGGTTGGCCGGTGACCAAGCCGAAGGCGACCATGTTCATCTGGGCGCGAATTCCGGAATCGCACCGGCACCTCGGCTCGCTGGAGTTCTCCAAGCAGCTGCTCGAACAGGCTTCGGTTGCGGTATCGCCGGGCATCGGCTTCGGCGAGTACGGCGACGATTACGTGCGCTTCGCGCTGATCGAGAACGAGCACCGCACGCGGCAGGCGACGCGGTCGATCAAGAAGTTCCTCAAGGTGAAGCCATGAGGAACTTCGGTGGTCAGTGGTCAGTGGTCCGTGGTCAGTTAACAGCGACTTTGTTTTCGACTTTTTCTGGCCACTGGCCACTGACCACTGACCACGGCGGTGCGCTGTGAGCGGGCCGCTGAAAGTCGGCATCGTCGGCCTCGGCACGGTCGGGCAGGGCGTCGTCCGCGTGTTGCAGAAAAACGCTGCGGCGATTGCCGCCCGTGCCGGCCGGGCGATCGTGGTCACCGATGTATCGGTGCGCAACGCGGCCGCCAGCCGTGATTGCTCGCTAGCGGGCATCCGCGTTCACGCAACGCCGGAAGCGGTGGTGGCCGCCGATGTCGATGTGATCTGCGAACTGATTGGCGGCACTGATCTCGCGAACGATCTGATCCTGGCGGCGCTTGCTGGCGGCAAGTCGGTAGTCACCGCCAACAAGGCGCTGATCGCGGAAAAGGGCAATGCGCTGATCGCCGACGCCCAAGCCCGTGGCCTGAGCCTGAGTTTCGAGGCCGCGGTTGCCGGCGGCATCCCGATCATCAAGGTGCTGCGCGAAGGCCTGACGGCGAACGCGATCGACAGCCTCGCCGGCATCATCAACGGCACCTCGAATTACATCCTGACCCAGATGACGGTGAAGGGGCAGAGCTTTGCCGATGCGCTGAAAGACGCGCAAAAGCTGGGCTACGCCGAAGCCGATCCGACCTTCGACGTCGAAGGCATCGACGCCGCCCACAAGCTGACCATCCTCGCGTCGATCGCCTTCGGCACGCCGCTGAACTTCGCGGCAGTCGCCACCGAAGGGCTTTCGAAAGTGCAGGCGCAGGACATTCAGCTCGCCCGCGAACTCGGCTACCGGATCAAGTCGCTGGGCATCGCCAAGCGCAGCGAGCAGGGCGTCGAGCTGCGCGTGCATCCGACCCTGGTGCCGGACGATCATCTGCTGGCCAAGACCGATGGCGCGCTGAACGCCGTCCGTGTCCACGGCAATGCCGTTGGCCAGACCGTCTATGTCGGCCGTGGCGCCGGCGGCGAACCAACCGCGTCGGCAGTGATCGCCGATCTGGTCGACATCGCCCGGCTGAACGGTGCGCGGCCGGTGGTGCCGGCGCTCGGCTTCACGGCCGCTGCGCTGGCTGCCCAGCCGACCCCATTTCCGATATTGGGCATTGAGGAAATCGAATCCGCGTACTACCTGCGCCTGACCGTCGCCGACGAACCGGGCGTGCTGCGCGCGCTGACCACGATCCTCGCCGATGCCGACATCTCGGTGGAGGCGATCCTGCAGAAAGAGCCGGAAGACCATGAAGACGCGCGCATCGCAATCATCACTTCGGTGGTCAGCGGCAGTCGTTTCGATGCCGCGCTGGAGCGGATTCGGGCGCTGCCGTTCGTGCGGGCTGACATAAGCCGGCTGCGGGTGGAGCATTTCGAGTAAGTATTGTTTTTCTCCCTCTCCCCTCGCGAGAGAGGGCCGGGGAGAGGGAGCGCCGCTCGATGTGGATTACGCAATCG
>JAUXYM010000032.1 GCA_030694365.1 Nevskia sp.
TGATTCTCGGCACGGTGCGCCTCGCCTCGTTCCAGGCCGCCGCGGGCGGCAACAGCGCGCCGGTGGAAGCGGCGAGCGTCAGCGCCACGCTGCCGACCCACACGCGCTTCGTCTCGCTGGCGGCACAAAAATCAGAGCGTCCCGAATTGCAGTCCGCGAACCGCGTCGTCTCCGGTGGCCGTGCGCTGGCGAGCAGCGAGAATTTCAAGATCATCTACGACCTCGCCGACAAGTTGAAGGCCGGCGTCGGTGCCTCGCGCGCTGCCGTCGATTCGGGCTATGTGCCGAACGACATGCAGGTCGGTCAGACCGGCAAGATCATCGCGCCGGAGCTGTACATCGCCATCGGTATCTCGGGTGCCATCCAGCATCTGGCCGGCATCAAGGACGCGCGCACCATCGTCGCGATCAACAAGGATGCCGAAGCACCGATCTTCGAGATCGCGGACTTCGGCATCGTGGGCGATCTGTTTGCGATCGTGCCGGAGCTGACCAGCAAGGTGTAACGAAAAGGCCCGGCGACGCGCTGGCGTCGCAGGGTCTGGATGAGACCCGGGATCAGTGGCCGAGCTGGCGCGAGGCCAGGTCCTTCATGATGTCGGCCGCCTGAGGAAGGCATTGCAGCGAGTGTTTGGATTTTGCGCTGATGGTGGTGGTGATCTTCGCGGCAGCTCGCTTGCGCATGGATTCACCCGCGAGCGTGAGCCGGTAACTGTTGTGGACGAGCCGATCGAGGATCGCATCGGCCAGCGTGGGGTCACCGAGATACGCATGCCACTGCTCGACCGGCAGTTGGCTGGTGATCAGCGTCGATTTCTTCGCGTAGCGGTCGTCGAGGATTTCGAGGAGGTCGCGCTGCGTGGTGTCGGCCATCGGCGTGAGCCCGAAATCGTCGAGCACCAGCAGATCGATCTTGGCCATGCTGCGGAAAAAGCCGGCGCGATTGCTCAGCGCATGCACCCTGGTCAGCAGTCAGACGCTCCAGTCGATGCGCCGCAATCAGCGCCCGCTCCTCAGGTCGCAAATACCGTAATTCTTCTCTGTCGTCATGCAGTAACTTACCTTCAGTCAGGTGCTGCACTTCGCAGGTGAGCGCGCCGAGTCAAAAATGATCAAGCTCACGTTTATCGAACACAACGGCACCGTCCGCAGCGTCGAAGTCGCGGAAGGTACGTCGATGATGGAAGCAGCGGTCGGCAACCTGGTACCTGTCATCGATGGCGATTGCGGCGGAAACTGCGCCTGTGCGACCTGCCATCTGTTCGTGAAACCCGAGTGGCTGGACAAGCTGGTGCCGGCCGAGGACATGGAGAAATCGATGCTGGAGCTCGCGGAAGGTGGCGGCCCAGGATCGAGGCTGGGCTGCCAGATCAAGCTCTCCAGATCGCTCGACGGCATCGTGGCCCGAACGCCGCTGGGTCAGCACCGAGGTCTACCTCTGGCGGTCGGCCGCTGCATCGAGCAGGCGCCGCGCGATGATCAGCCGCTGCATTTCGTTGGTGCCTTCGCCGATCACCAGCAGCGGCGCGTCACGGTACAGCCGCTCCACGCGCAGTTCCCGGGAATAGCCGTAGGCGCCATGGATGCGCAGCGATTCGGCGGCGTTTTCCATGGCGGCTTCGGTCGCGAACAGCTTGGCCATGCCGGCTTCGAGATCGCAGCGCTTTCCGGCGTCGAAGGCGCGCGCCGCTGACTCGGTCAGCAGTCTGGCGGCTTCCACACGAGTGGCCATGTCGGCGAGCTTGAGCTGGATCGCCTGGTGTTCGCAGATCGGCTTGCCGAAGGTCTTGCGCTGCTGCGAATAGCTCAGCGCCTCCTCGTAGGCCGAACGCGCGACGCCGACCCCGCGCGCGGCAACGTTGATGCGACCGAGTTCCAGGCCCGCGAGGATCTGTTGCAGGCCGCGGCCCTCGACGCCGCCGATGAGCCGGTCGGCCGGGATGCGGTAATCCTCGAACAGCATCTCCACCGTATCGATGCCGCGATAACCGAGCTTGGACAGCTTGCGCGGCACGGAGAAGCCCGGCCCCTTCTCGGCGATGAACAGGCTCATGCCGCGATGCCTCGGCTCGGCCTTCGGATCGGTTTTCACCAGCAGCGCGAAACAGTTGCCGTGCAGGCCGTTGGTGATCCAGGTCTTGCTGCCGTTGACCAGATACTGATCGCCCTCGCGCTGCGCGCGGGCGCGGATCGCTTGCAGGTCGGTGCCGCAATCCGGCTCGGTGAGCGCGATGCCGCCACGCAGCTCGGCTCGGGCGAAGCGGGGCAGGAAATAGTCCTTCTGCGCTGGCGTGCCGTGACGCATGACCGCCGAGGCCATGATCAGATGCGAGTTGATGATGCCCGACAACGACATCCACTCGGCGGCGATCGTCTCGACTAGCCGCGCATAAGTCTGCGCGCTCAGGCCGAGACCGCCGTAGGCCTCCGGAATGATGGCCCCGAACAGGCCCATCTCGCGCATTTGCTCGACGATGGATTCGGGGTACTCGTCGGCCTGTTCGAGCGCGATGGCCACCGGCCGCACCTCGCGGGCAAGAAAGCGCTCGACCGCTGCGATCAGCGCCTCGTCATCGTTGCCGCTAGCAGTGGTCATGGTGCAAGTCTTGTGGACAGAAGTCGTTTGGGCTGCCGGCCTACATCCGGAACACGCCGTATCGCTGTTCCGCGATCGGGGCGTTGGCGGCGCAGGACAGGGCAATGCCCAGAGCGTTGCGGGTATCGAGCGGATCGAGCACGCCGTCGTCCTGCATACGCGCGGAGAACCACAAGGTGCTGGTTTCGCGTTCGGACTTCTCGCGCGTGCGCTTGCGCAGCTCGGCCACTTCCTCGTCGCCGGCCTCGGGACGCTCGCGGCGCAACTGGCGCAGCTTGACGTCGGCCAGCGTGTTGCCGGCCTGCTCCGGACCCATCACGCCCATCTTCGCCTGCGGCCAGGAGAAGATCATGCGTGGATCCCAGGAGCGGCCGCACATGCCGTAATAGCCGGCACCGAAGGCACCGCTGGTGACGACGGTGAGCTTGGGCACTTCGGAGCCGGCCTGCGCCATCAGCATCTTGGCACCGTCCTTGGTGATGCCGCGCTCCTCGTACTCGCGCCCGATCATGTAGCCCGTGGTGTTCTGCAAGAAGATCATCGGCGTGCCCATCTGGTTGCAGAGCTGGATGAAGTGCGCGGCCTTGAGCGAGCTGTCGGAGAACAGCACGCCGTTGTTGCCGAGCAGGCCCACCTTGCAGCCCCACAGCCGCGCCCATCCGCAGACCAGTGTCGTGCCGTAGTTGGGCTGGTATTCCTGGAAGCGGCTGGCGTCCACCATGCGGGCGATCACTTCGCGCATGTCGAACTGCGTTTTGTAGTCCACCGGCACGATGCCGTACAGCTCGCGCGGATCGTAGTAGGGCGCTTCGGCGTCCACCCAGTCGAACTGCTTCTTCGGCTGCGAGAAGCTGGAGACGATGGCGCGGGCCAGCGCGATGCCTTCTTCCTCGCTGTCGACCGGGTAGTCCGCGACGCCGGACACCGAGGTGTGCATGTCGGCACCGCCGAGCGCATCGACCGTCACTTCCTCGCCGGTCGCGGCCTTGACCAGCGGCGGCCCGCCGAGAAACACCGCGCCGGTGCCGCGCACCATGATCGTGTGCTCGCACAGTGCCGGGATGTACGCGCCGCCCGCCGTGCAATGTCCGAGCACCACGGCGACCTGCGGAATCCCCATCTTCGACAGGATGCACTGGTGGCGGAACACGCGGCCGCCCATCACGTACACGCCGGAGAGGTCCTCCAGATAGCCGCCTGCGCTGTCGCAGAGATGCACCACCGGCAGACGATTCTCGATGGCGATCTCCAGCGCGCGCACGATCTTGGGTGCGGACATCGGATACCAGGCACCGCCCTTGTTGCTGGAATCGTCGGCGTGAATCATCACCTCGCGACCGCTGACCACACCGATGCCGGAGATGACGTTCGCGCCGGGTGCCTCGCCGTTGAACTGATCGTAGGCGGCGATGCTGGACAGTTCGAGAAAGGGTGTGCCGGGATCGAGCAGCAGTTCGAGGCGTTCGCGCACCAGCAGTTTCTTCTGCCGCCGCAGGCGTTCGATGTCGCGTTGAGGGCGCTCGTGACGGACGCGCTCCTGCAGGGCCTTGAAGTCACCGCAGATGCGCTGCATCGCCGCGCTGTTGGCGCGGAACGCGGCCGATGCGGGCGATACCCGCGTTTCGATGCGCCGCATCATGGCGTGGCCTCCGCTTTTGCCGCGAAGCGCACCAGCGTGGCCTTGACCGGCACGCTTTGTCCGGGAGCGCAGAGCACCTCGGCAATCTCGCCGTCGTGCGGCGCGGTGATGGTCACTTCGAGTTTCATGCTTTCCATGGTCAGCAGGATTTGTCCGGATTTCACGGCGTCACCGGGCTTGACCTGCACGGTGAGGATGGTGCCCGGCATCGGGGCGAGAGTGCTGTCGGCACCGCCGCGACCGCCGGCTGCCAGCGCGTCGAGTGGATTGATGCGCTGGATCGCGTGAGTGCGGCCGTCGACATGCACCCAGAGCTGATCGCCCTGCTGGGCCAGCAGCACGTCGCGTCGTACGTCACCGGCGCGCAAGCGGTAGCGTCCGTCGCCCAGGGTCTCGAGCGCGCAGTCGAAACTGCGCTCGCCCACCAGCAGACGCATGCCGCCGGGCGTGCGGGTCAGCGCACAGTTCTGCGGCGCGCCATCGATAACGAGAGTCTTTTTCATGAGGTCAGCTCAGTTGCGCCACGCGCCCATGGCCGCGTAGATCGCCGGCACGGAGGTGGCGGCGTCCACCATCTGGCGATCGCTCAGGGCCGCTGCAGCCAGGAGGAGGTCCAGCGGCAGTGGCTCGTCCTTGCCGGACAGGGCTGCGGCCTGCTCGTCGAGAAACGCGGTGCTGTAGTCGCCGGCCGCGAACAGCGGATGTGCGAGCACGCGATCCAGATAGGCGGTGTTGGTGGTGATGCCGAGCAGGGCCGTATCGCGCAGCGCCTGCCGCGCACGCGCAATCGCCTCGCGCCGGTCGCGGCCGTGGACGATGACCTTGGACAGTAGCGGGTCGAAGTCTGAACCCACGCGCTGCCCCTCGTGCACCCCACTGTCGACACGCACGCCGGGGCCGCTGGCCTCGCGCAGCAGGTGGATCGTTCCCGTGGCCGGCACGAAGCCCTGCGAGGGATCCTCGGCGCAGATGCGCAGCTCGATGGAATGACCTTGCGCGGTGATCTCGGACTGTTCGTAGCCCAGCGCTTCGCCCTCGCAGACGCGCAACTGCTCGGCCACCAGATCGAAGCCCGTGACCATCTCGGTGACCGGGTGCTCCACCTGAAGGCGCGTGTTCATTTCCAGGAAATAGAACTCGCCGCCGGCACCGTAGATGAACTCCACCGTGCCCGCGCCGACATAAGCTGCCGCGCGCGCGATGCCGGCCGCCGCTTCGCAGATCGCGCCGCGCTTCTCGGGTGTCAGCACCGGCGAGGGCGTCTCCTCGATGATTTTCTGGAAGCGCCGCTGCACCGAGCACTCGCGTTCGCCGAAGTGCACGACCTTGCCGTGGCTGTCGCCGAACACCTGCACCTCGATGTGCCGCGGGCGCTCGACGTAGCGCTCGACGAACAGGCGGCCGTCGCCGAAATAACGCTCGCCCTCGCGGCGCGCGGTGGCGAGCTCGGCTTCGAGCACGGACGCATCGCGCACGATACGCATGCCCTTGCCGCCGCCGCCTGCCGCGGGCTTGATGAGGATGGGCAGACCGACGGCGAGCGCGCGTTGGGCGAATGTGGCCGGGTCGTCCGCCTCGATGGCGCTGGGCGCGACCGGGAAGCCGCGCTCGACGACGAAATTGCGCGCACGGATCTTGTCGCCCATCAGCTCGATGACCTCGGGCGTGGGCCCGACGAAGCGGATGCCAGCCTCGGCCAGAGCCCGCGCGAGGCGCGCGTTTTCGGACAGGAAACCGTAGCCCGGATGCACCGCGTCTGCGCCCCATTCGCGCGCCACGCGCACGATCTCGGCCACGTCGAGATATGCCGCCACCGGCGTGGGGCCGTTGATCGTCAGGCAGTCGTCGGCCAGGCGCGGCGCGAGGCCGCCTTCCTCGTCCGGGTGACGCACGATGGCAGTTGTGATGCCGCGCGCGCGCGCCGTGCGCAGGATGCGCGCAGCGATCTCGCCGCGGTTGGCGACCAACAGTCGTCTTATCGGTTGTGGGGTCATTCAGTCTTCATCCCGGCGGGCACGGGAACGGGAAAGTCGAGCAGCATCTGCGCGTAGGCCTTGCCCTGCGGATCGATGCGGATAGAGGCCATGCCGCCGCCACCGAGCGCTTTTTCCAGCAGGAAATTGAGGCCCAGGACGCCGGGCATGTCCCAGCGATGCACCGGGCCCTCGGCGCGGTGCGCAAACCAGTTCGCGACGGCTTCGGCGGTCAGCGCCGCGCGGATAAAGGGCAGGTACTCGGCTTTGCGGGCCAGGATGCCGATGTTCGCCGAGTCGCCCTTGTCGCCACTGCGGCCGTAGGCGAGTTGCACCAGTGGCACGAAGCGTGTGCCCTGGGAGAACGCATCGGACGCCGGCAGCGGCCCGCCGATGTCGGGGAGCTTTGCGGGATCGAAGGGCAGGCCGCTCATCTGCGGGCAGCTGATGTCCTGGCCGTCCAGTTCCAGGCGCGCCGGGATGCGCGACTTGGGCCAGAGGTAGGAGAACAGGCGCACCACCGGCTGCACCTTGGGCCGCCCGCCGAGAAAGCCGGTGATGCCGGGGGAGGTGGCCAGCGCCATCGGTGCCATCTAGCGGGAAAAGATTTCCAGCGCCTCCTTGTTCGGGTGGCGCGTGCCGATTTTCACCATCACCTCGCGCGGCTGCACGCGCGCATGCGGGCCATAGGTGGCTTCGGCCCCGAGTACCTCGACGCTGGTTTCGGTGAAATCGCCCATGCCTCGCTCGGCGAACAGGCGCCGGCAGCGGGTCAGCAGCGCCTCTGCGGAGCGCTGGGCCTTGGCCGGCGCGTCGATGCCGCCGATCATGAACATCGCTGTGGAACGGAAGCCGTCGACATAGGTCGCGCTGACCTTGCAGTGTGGTGTGGGCGCGCTGCCCTTGGCACCCGATACGCGTACGCGCTGATCGCCGACCTGTTCGAGCTTCACCTGCGTGAAGTCGCAGTTCACGTCGGGCAGCAGGTAGGCGCGGGGATCGCCGATCTCGTAGACCATCTGCTCGCCCACCGTGGACGGCACGATCAGTCCGCCAGTGCCCTCGGGTTTTTCGATCGTGAAACTGCCATCCGCCGAGCAGTCGGCGATCGGGAAGCCCATGTCGTCCCAGCCCTGCACCAGATGCCAGTCGGTGTAGTTGCCGCCGTTGCACTGCGTGCCGCACTCGATGATGTGGCCGGCCAGGCTGCCCTGGGCGAGTTGATCGTAATCGTCCGCCTTCCAGCCGAAGGCCTGGATCAGCGGGCCGAGCACCACCGCGCTGTCCACGCAACGGCCGGTGACGACGATGTCCGCGCCGCCTTCCAGTGCAGCCGCGATCGGGAAGGCACCGAGATAGGCATTGGCGCTCAGCAACTTCGCCGGCATTGCCTGGCTGGAGAACATCTCGCGTATGCCTTCGCTGCGCGCGGCCTCGGTCTGTGGCAGCAGGTCATCGCCCAGCACCGCAGCGATCTTGAGTTCCACGCCCTCGGCCTGTGCCGCCCTGGCCAGCGCCTCGCGGCAGGCGGCGGGATTCACCCCGCCGGCATTGCTCACCACCTTGATGCCGCGCGCCTTGATCTCCTTCAGCAGCGGCTTGAGCGTGGTCACGAAATCCGGCGCGAAGCCGGCGTTCGGGTCCTTGGCCTTGACCTTGATCAGCAGCGACATGGTGACTTCGGCGAGGTAGTCGAAAACCAGCACGTCGATATTGCCGCGCAGCACCAGTTGGGCTGCGGCGTACTCGGTGTCTCCCCAAAAGCCTGAGGCACAGCCGATGCGGAGTTTTTTCCTGGGTTCCATATCTTTCGAGCGTTCCTGTGCAGCGTTCAATGTGGGGGCGGCGTCCCCCGCGGAATTTCGGATGCGCCAGTTGCCGCGATCTACGTCTTGGTTCCCGGCCAGAAAACGCGCCAGATGCCCTTGGCGGTGGCGCAGACGCGGCCGTTTTCATCCAGCACCTCGCCCTCGGCGAAGGCAGTGCCACGGCCCACCCGGATCACCCGGCCGTGTGCCTCGAAGCGATTGCCGAGGGCCGCTTCAAGGAAGGTCACATCCAGATTCATCGTGACCTGCCGGTAATCGGCGAGGTTCGCGCCCGCAGCCTCGGCGCGCGGAATCTGAGCCGAGACAATGGCCCAGCCGAGCGCGCCGTCGAACATGTAGGCCATCAGGCCGCCATTGATCGCCAGCGGCGAGCCGCCTGCACCGCGCTGGTCCGGACGCGGACTGCGCAGGTGCAGCACGACATGCCCGACCGCGATTTCCTCAACCTCCAGCCCCTGGGCCTGGATGAAGAGGTTGTCGGACCAGCTGTCCTTGAAAACGTAGTGCGGAGTGGCGGCGCTGTCGGCGGGCATCGTGGTATCTGCGGTCGGGGCGTCAATAGGAGCGCGGCAGGCCCAGCACGTGCTCGCCGATGTAGTTGAGGATCATCTCGTTGTTCACCGGCGCCACGCGCATCAGGCGGGCGAACGGCCACAGCGTGACCACGTCGTAATCCTGGTCGAAGCCGTAGCCGCCGTGCGCCTGCATCGAGATGTCCACCGCTTCCTCGCAGGCTTCCGAGGACAGCAGCTTCGCCATGTTGGACAGCGGACCGGCGTCTTCTCCGCGATCAAATGTGGCGGCGGCTTCCAGCATCACGAGGCGGGCGGCTTCGAGATGCGCCTTGGCGCGTGCCATCGGATGCTGCAGGCCTTGATAGCTGCCGATCGGCGTGCCAAACGGTGCTCGCTCGCGCGCATAGGCCACCGCCTTGTCGAGTGCACGATTGCCGAGGCCAACGGCCATCGATGCCAGCACCAGGCGCTCGGTGTTCAGGCCATCGAACAAGTATTTCATGCCCTTGCCTTCTTCCCCGATCAGCGCGTCCGTTGGAATCTCGACGTCCTTGAAGAACACCTGATACTGACTTTCGCCGAGCACGTCGATGTTGAGGCGCTGGAACTCGATACCCGGCAAATGCGACTCGATGATGAACAGCGACAGGCCGTTGCGCGGCTTGGCCGGATCGAACGCCGAGGTGCGTGCGATCAGCAGCATCGATGTGGATTCCTTGGCACCGGTGATGAACACCTTTGCACCGTTGACCCGCCAGCCCTTGTCGATCCTGGCGGCCGAGGTCTGCAGGCGGAAGGTGTTGGTACCTGCGTTCGGCTCGGTCACGCCAAAGCACATCTTGCCTTCGCCGGTGGCGGTGGGCGTGACGAACTTGCGAATCTGTTCGGGCGTGCCGTGCTTGATGATCGGCATGCGGGCGAAGCTTCCCAGCACGAAGAACATCGACGGAATTCCGGCGCGGCCGGTGACTTCATTGAGCGCCATGAGTTCCGACAGCCCGCCTCCGCTGCCGCCGTATTCTTCAGGCACCGTCAGGCCGAGCAGGCCGGTTTCGGCCATCGCATCCCACAGCTGCTGCGGGAATTTTTTCTCCTTCGCACACTGCAACCAGTATTCGCGCGAGATGCCGCGGGTGAGGCCTTCGGCGGCTTCGCGGACGGCGGCGACTGATTCTTCGCTCATGGGGTGCTCCTGCTGGATTGGGACATCAGGCCGGTTCGAACTGCGGGATCTTGAAGCCGCCGGCACGGGTCTCGAAGCAGAGCTTGACCTTCATGCCGATCGTCACGGATTCCGGATCGCAGTTGAGTAGGTTGCTCATCATCTGCGGCCCCTCGGCGAGCTTGATGATGGCCATCACGAACGGGCAGTCGGCCTTGAAGGCCGCATACGGAGGCTGGTAGACGATGGTGTAGCTGAACACCGTGCCGAGCCCGCTGGCCTTTTCCCAGGCCGGGTCCGGCGAGAAGTCGAACGGACTCCAGAGGCGCGGATACAGGAAAGGCTTGCCGGTGCCCCGGCAGCGCTGGAACATCAGTTCGCCGCGCTGAGCGCCATCCCAGTAGGGCTTGCTGTGCGCGTTGATTTCGGGGACAGGCTTGGGATTGACCGGAACGTTGCTCATGCTTGGCTCCCGAGGACGAGGGTGGCGTGCTCGGACATCATTCCGCCGTAGCAGTGGACGACGCCGAGATCGGCTTTCTTCAACTGACGTTCACCACCGGCGATGCCCATGATCTGGCGCGCGGCTTCGACGATCATGGTCTGGCCGGAAGCGTCACCGACGTGGCCGAAGGACATCAGTCCGCCATAGGTGTTGACGGGGAATTCACCGCCCGGCGCGGTGCGGCCACCCGCGAAGAACGCGCCCCCCTTGCCTTTGGGGCAGAGGCCGAGGTCTTCGGCATAGATGATCGGGTTGATGCTGAACGAGTCGTAGAGCTGCGCGAAGTCCATGTCTCCCGGACCCACGCCGGCCATGCGGTAGGCCTGCGCCGACGTTTCCTTAGAGCCGAGCGTGGTCAGGTCATGCGCCTGGCTGATGCTGGAATGCGTGTGTTTCTCGCCGAAGCCAAACAGGTAGCAGGGCTTTTTCGCGTAGCGTTTCGCGATCTTCGGGGACACGACCAGCACCGCCGACCCGCCTTCGCTGGGCACCGAGCAGTCGAGCAGATTGAACGGGTAGGCGATCGGGCGCGAGGACAGCACCTTGTCGATGGTCAGCCGCCCCTGCGGCGCCATCAGCGCATCCGGATGCAGCAGCGACCACTCGCGCTGCGATACCGCGACCTGCGCGAGCTGCTCGCGCGTGGTGCCGAACTCGTGCATGTGGCGCGTCGCGTTGAGCGCGAAGATCGGCGGGATGTAGGTGCCATAGGGATATTCGAATTCCGGATGGCTGATGAGCTTGCTCATCATCTCCGCCATGCCGCTGCCGACGTTGGGAAAGCGCCCCGCGCCCAGGCACAGCACCGAGTCGCAGAGTCCGCGCTCGATGGCAAGCGAGGCGCGGATCAGCATCAGTGCATAGGTGCCCCCGCCGGCATTGATGGTCTCGCTGAAGCTCGGCTCGATGCCGAGCTCTTCGGCAATCTTCTCGTGTGCGAACACGTCGGTGCCATCCGCCGAGGCCATGCCGGCGGGTGCTGACAGCAGCCCTCCGATGTCGGAAGGCCGCAGCTCCGGCCATTCACGCAGGAACTGCGCGATGACCTGTCGATACATCTCCATGCCGTTGTACTGAGGGTAGCGTCCGGGTTTCATCTCGGACACGGCGACGATGGCCGCGAGTGGTTTCATGCGCAGGGGTCTCTAGCGAAGGTGAAGAATCGAAATCACTGGTAGCGGCCGACGATGGAAATGCCGACCACGTTCTGGTGCGGGAATCCGCCCAGGTTGTGGGTCAGCCCGTAGCGCGGGTCCTTGAGCTGGCGCTCGCCCGCGCGGCCGAGCAGTTGCAGGTACATTTCGTAGACCATGCGGATGCCGGAGGCACCGATCGGGTGGCCGAAGCACTTGAGGCCGCCGTCGATCTGGCAGGGGATCTTGCCGTCGGCGTCGTAGAAGCCGTCGAGCACGTCCT
>JAUXYM010000035.1 GCA_030694365.1 Nevskia sp.
GCATTAAGACATTGAACCGGGATGCGCTCTTGCAACGTCCCACACCCTTACCAACGAACTGCATGATGCCGACTCAATAATCAAAACATATTGATTCTGTTATTGATCCGGCTGCTGCCGCACTCGTCTGAGCAGACTGCCATCGACTCGATCGTCGCGCCGGCGTTCAATATCAAGCAGCCGGATCAATAACGCTTGAATGGGGGGCAGAGCGCTGGGAGCAAGCGCGAGAAAGGTATGGGGGATTGCTGGCGATGAGGCTGGGCTAGACTCGGTCATTGCCGGCCATCACAGGAGTTATCCCATGCTGATTGGCGTACCGAAAGAAATCAAGGTTCATGAGTACCGCGTCGGTCTGACCCCGGCCGGTGTTCGCGAATTGAAGGCCCATGGTCACCAGGTGATCGTCCAGGTTTCGGCGGGTCTGGGCATCGGCATTGCCGATAGCGCCTACACGGCGGCCGGTGCCAGCCTGATCGACAACGCGGCGGAAATCTTCGCCCAGGCCGAGATGATCGTGAAGGTCAAGGAGCCGCAGGCGGCCGAGTGCGCGATGCTGCGCGACGGCCAGGTGCTGTTCACCTACCTGCATCTGGCACCCGATCCCGAGCAGACCCAGGCGCTGGTGGCCTCCGGCTGCGTGGCCATTGCTTACGAGACGGTCAGCGATGGCCGTGGCGGCCTGCCGCTGCTGGCGCCGATGAGCGAAGTCGCCGGTCGCATGTCGATCCAGGCTGGCGCTCATGCGATGGAAAAAGCCCAGGGCGGCAACGGCGTGCTGCTTGGCGGCGTGCCCGGCGTGGCACCGGGGGATGTGGTGGTGATCGGCGGCGGCGTGGTCGGCTACAACGCGGCCCGCATTGCCGTCGGCATGGGTGCCAGGGTGACCATCCTCGATCGCTCGCTGCCACGGCTTGCCTGGCTCGATAGCGCATTCGACGGCCGCCTGACCACGCTGTATTCGACCGTCGATGCACTCGAAACTGCTGTCACCCAGGCTGATCTGGTGATCGGCGCGGTGCTGGTGCCGGGTGCAGCGGCACCGAAGCTGGTGACCCGGGCGATGCTCAGGCAGATGAAGCCGGGCGCGGTGATCGTCGATGTCGCGATCGATCAGGGCGGCTGCTTCGAAACCTCGCGGGCGACCACGCACCAGAACCCGACCTATGTCGAGGAAGGCATCGTCCACTACTGCGTGGCGAACATGCCGGGCGGCGTGGCGCGCACCTCGACCTTCGCGCTGACCAATGCGACCCTGCCGTTCGTACTGGCGCTGGCCGACAAGGGCTACAAGCGCGCGCTGCTCGACGATCCGAACCTGCGCGAAGGCCTGAACGTGCATCTGGGCCAGGTCACCTACAAGGCGGTGGCTGAGGCGCTGGGCTGCGAGTGCCAGTCGACCCAGGACGCGCTGAAGCCTTGGTGGGCGTCTGCTGACCATTGAAGTGCGAATTAATTTGCCAATTAATTTGTATCTGACCCCGATTTATTGCCGGGTGTTGACGGCAGGCTGCTGACCAGCACGTCGGCAATGGCGGCGAACATCGCCGTTGACCGCTGGGCGCGGGCCATGGTTCGCATGCCGCTCAGGCTGGCCATGATCGTCGCTGCATAAGTGGTTGCGGCAGCGCGAGTTTCGAAGCGATTGGCGACACCATCGGCAATCGCCTCGACCCAGCTCTGCACCGCGGCGTTGACCGCGTCGGCAATCGTGCGATTGCCGGACGACAGCTCGCCACCGAGATTCGAAGCTACACAGCCGGCGGTGTAGTCGCTGGCCTCCAGTTCACGCGCCGTGGCTTCGAACAGCGCGCGGATGAACGCTGGCTCATCGCCGGTTGCCGTCGCGGCCGCGCGACGCTGGATGCGGCTGCGAAGCTCGCTGCCGAAAACCTGCAGGGCTTCCAGCGCCAGCTGTTCCTTGCCGCCGGGAAAGTGGAAGTAGAACGAGCCTTTCGGCGCGCCGCTTTCTTCCAGTAGCTGGGTCAAGCCGGTCGCGGAATAGCCCTGGGTGCGGAACAGCCGCACCGCCGCTTCGACGGCGTCCTGCCGGGCATTGCTGGTTCTGACCATCGCGTCCTCCTTCCTTCTTCAGCTGACGAACGGCATTTGCATCGTCGTTGACGATTGATAGGGTGGTCACCATATTATGGTGATTGCCATAGTGTACCGGCAAGCAAGCGGCAACGTGAAACCGGGAAGCAGTTGAACGGAGCCGGCGATCCGGCTGACGCATTTGAAGGGATGGGGGTTGGGCGATGAAAACCACGACACGTATTTCGTTTGCGGCTTTGCTGCTGTCGGGCCTGGTGCTGATGCTGCTGGGGGCGCGGATCTGGTCCGCACCCGATGTATTCGCCTTCGAGATCGGCCAGTCGCGTCTACCGGCAGAGGCCATCTCGGCGCTGGCACTGCAGCACGGTGCGGTGCTGCTCGGGCTGGGCCTGTTCGCTCTGGTCTCGGCGTTTCTGTCGCCGATGATTCGCTGGCTGGCGCTAGGCCTGCTGATCGCTTCGGGACTCGCTGCCTGGTTCGGCCTGTGGCAGTTCGCGGGTGCCGCTGGCAATGCCTATGCGGCGGCGCTGAAGACCTTGCTGGTCGCCGATGGCCTGAGCCTGGTGGCGATCACTGCACGCCTCGATGCCGATCGTCCCGGCCCGCAGCCCAGCGATGCGGCTTTCCATTTTTACTGGGGTTGAGGGCCTGAGGTGCCGGCCCGGCTTCAGCAGCCTTTCCGGTTCGCCTCGATCTGCAGCTTGATCTGCGCGATCAGACCGTCGTAGCCACCGGCCTTGTAGATCTTGTCGTACTGGCTGGAGCGCAGCGCCAGATCGCTGACGCCATCGGCGACGACATTGACGATGCGCCAGGCACCATTGCCTTCGCGCAGCACGTAGTCGAAGTTCACTGACGCGCCGCTCCCCGGTGTCAACCGGGCGTTGACCAGGCGGCTGCCGTCGGCCAGTTCCTGGGTCGTCAGCGTGTCGAACTTTTCGCCGCCGAAGCGCGCGAACTGATTCGCGTAAGTGATCAGCACCAGCTCGCGGAAAGTCGCCGTGAAAGTGGCGCGCTGTTCCTCGCTCAGATCCTTCCACTGCCGGCGCAGCACCCGCTGGGCCAAGAACGGAAGATCAAAACCGGCATCGACGGCCGCTCCGATCTTTTCGCTGCGACCGCTGCACTTGAGCGTCGCGCCGTTCTTCATGTTGTCGATCAACACCTCGTGGAAACTGGTGATGGTATCGGCCGGCGTGCCGGCGGCGAACGCGGGTTGACTCAGCAGCGGGCCCAACAGCAGGGACGGCAGCAGGCACAGCATCAATACGAGACGTTTCGGCATCGGCGACAATATTCGGCTAAAGGGGGCTCAAGGGAAATGGGGGCGGGGCACCGGTGCTCGGGCGCTAGCCATCGACCCGGTTCGACCCAGCAAGTTCAGTTTGAAGTTCAGAGCCTGCCCTAGTCTGGCACAGGAGTTTTTGGCGGATGAGTCGTTTTCTGGCAGCGCTGGTCGATGCGTCCCAGCGTCGTGCGGTTCTGGTGGTGATCGTGGCGCTGCTGGCCGGCGCTGGCTTCGCGGCGTACACGGCCAAGCATCTAAGCATCGATACCAATCTTCAGAATCTGCTCGCGCCGGAGCTGCCGTGGCGGCAGGCCGAGATCGAAATGGATCGGCAATTTCCGAAGCTCAGTCACACGCTGGTGGTGGTGATCGAGGGCGGAATCCCGGAAGTGATGGATGCCGCGCAAGCGCAACTGATCGAGAAACTTCGGCCGCGCACCGACGTGTTTTCCGAAGTGTTCGCCACCGAAACCGAAGCCTACTTCCGCCGTAACGGGCTGATGTTCTTCGAGGCCGACAAGCTGCAGAAGCTCGCCGACGACATCACCGCCGCCCAGCCGTTTCTCGGCGCGCTCGATCAGGACCCGAGCCTGCGCGGCCTGTTCACCTTGCTCGGTCGTGCGTTGACCGCGCCAGTGGGTACCGATTTCGACCTGTCGCCGGCTTTCAACGGCATTGCCACCAGCGTCGCCGGCAGCACCAAGGGTGCCGATGCGCCCTTGAGCTGGCAGGCACTGGTCGGTGGCGGCGGCAGCGAACTCGCGGGCTCGCGGCGGTTCATCGAACTGGGGGCCAAGCTCGATTTCAAGCGCCTGCTGCCGGCCGAATTGCCGGTGCAGGCGGTGCGTGATGCGGTACGCGATCTGGGTCTGGCCGAGAAGGGGCTCAAGGTGCGGCTCACCGGCACCGTCGCCATGGAGCACGAGGAAATCCAGACCGCGTTCTCGGGTGCGGGCATCGCGCTGTTCCTGGCGCTGGCGGTGTCCGCCGTGCTGCTCTGGTTCGCGCTGCGTTCGCTGCGGCTGATGCTGGCGACGATCCTGTCGCTGGCCTATGGCCTGCTGCTGACCACGGCGTTCGCGGCGATCACTGTCGGCCATCTGAACCTGATCTCGGTCGCCTTCGGCGTGCTCTACATCGGCCTTGGTCTCGATTACGCGCTGTATCTGTGCATGCAGTACCGCGAGCGGCTGGGGCAGGGGCTGGCGGTGAAAGGCGCGCTGGGCGTGGCGGCCTCGGATGTCGGCGGCTACATGACCGTTTGCGCGATGACCTGCTCGCTCGGCTTCTTCGCCTTCATTCCGACTGATTTCCTCGGCATCGCCGAACTCGGCGTCATCTCCGGTGCCGGCATGATCATCAGCTTAGGCGTAACCGTCACCCTGCTGCCGGCACTCATTCAGCTGCTGGCACCGGATCCGAAAAAGCTGGCCTGGACGCCGGCGATCGGCAGCACGCTGTCGAAGTTGCTGGCCTGGCCGTTCGCCCATGCCAAGCCGATCTGGATCGTCTCCGCCGTGCTGGTTGCCGGCTCGCTCTATCTGGTGCCGGGCGCGCGCTTCGACAGCGATCCGCTGAAGCTGCGCGATCCCAAGACCGAAGCGATCATGACCTTCCGCGATCTGCTCAAGGATCCCGAAATCCCGACCCTGACCCTGTCCGCGCTGGTCCCGGATCAGGACACCGCGACCCGGCTCGCCGAGGCGCTGGGCAAGCTGCCCGAGGTCAAGCGGGCGATGAGCTTGAACAGCTTCGTGCCGGCCGATCAGGAAGAGAAACTGGCGATCCTCGAAGACCTGCGCTTTGCGCTCGGCCCACAGCTGAGCGAAGCACCGGCGCCGAGCGAGCCGGCCGTGCGCGAGGATGATTACGCGCTGATCGAGCAGATGCGCATCGGGCTTCCGGCTCACGTCGCCGCCCAGACCGGCAAGCAGGCTGAAGCTGCGAAAGCGTTGCAGGATGCGCTCGATGGCTTCGCCGCCGAATACGGCAAGCGCGATGCGGCCGGACAGGCGGCCCTGCTCGCTGGCTTGCGCGCCAACCTGCTCGGCAGCCTGCCGGCGCGGCTTGCCGGCTTGAAGGATGCGCTGAAAGCGAGCGCAGTCACTGCCACTGACCTGCCGCCTTCGCTGATCGATCGCTGGAAGAGCGCCGACGGCCTCTATCGCGTCCAGGCGATGCCTGGTGCCGTGCTCGACAACCCCAAGGACGAAGCCGCGTTCATCGCTGCCGTGCAGTCAGTTGCGCCAACCGCAACCGGTGGCCCCTCGACGCAGGCTGAAGCCGGCAAGTCGGTGGTCGAAGCGTTCCAGAAAGCGTTTGCCTACTCGGCTATCGTCATCACCTTGCTGCTGCTGGTGCTGCTGCGCTCGGTAATCGACACCTTGCTGGTGTTGATCCCGCTGGTCATGGCCGGGCTGCTGACCGTGGCTGCATCGGTGCTCGCCGGCGTGCCGTTCAACTTCGCCAACGTGATCGCGCTGCCGCTGATTCTCGGCGTCGGCGTCGACTACGGTGTCTACCTCGTGCAGCGTGGCCGCTCTGCCGCCGACGGTTCGCTGCTGAAGACCGGCACCGCGCGCGCGGTGCTGTTCGGCGCGCTGATCACCATGGTCAACTTCGGCAATCTGGCTTTCGCCAAGCATCCGGGCATGGTCAGCATGGGCCTGCTTCTGACGCTTGGCCTCGGCATGACCCTGCTCTGCGCGCTGGTGCTGCTGCCGAGCCTGCTGGCTTTGCGCTGGAAGAATGCGAAGGCCTGAACGTCCCTAAAAAGCTTGTCTCACGCGGAGAACGCAAAGGACGCAGAGAGAAGCAAAAACGAGAAAGCTTTTCTTGATAAAGCTTTTCTCTGCGTTCCTCCGCGTTCTCCGCGTGAGAAATCGCTTTTCAGCAATCGAATGAGATGACGCCGATGAATCTTGGAATCGCTGTCCTGACTGTCTCCGACACCCGCACGCTGGCCGACGACAAGTCCGGTTCGCTGCTGGTCGAGCGCATCGCTGCCGATGGCCATCGCCTCGCGGCGCGGCTGATCAAGAGCGACGATCGCTACGGCATCCGTGCCCAGCTTTCCAACTGGCTGATCGACGACAGCGTCGATGTGATCATCATCACTGGCGGCACCGGCCTGACCGGCCGCGACCTGGTGCCGGAAGCGGTGCGGCCCTTGCTCGACCGGATCACCGACGGCTTCGGCGAGCTGTTCCGAATGCTGTCCTATGCCGATGTCGGCACCTCGGCGATCCAGTCGCGTGCCTTTGCCGGTTCGGCGAATGGCCGGCTGGTGTTCTGTCTGCCCGGCTCCAGAGGCGCCTGCGAACTGGCCTGGGACAAGATCATCGGCCTGCAATTGAACGCAGCGACGCGGCCTTGCAACCTGGTCGACATCATTCCGCGGATCAAGGAATCGCCCGATCAGCCGGCCGGCAAGCGGCCTTCCAACCGGGACTAGCGCATTTTTCCTTTAAACGCCTACAAAACATTTCGTCATTCCCGCGCAGGCGGGAATCCAGTTCTGATGCGGCGCTTAAGGCCCAAACTGGATCCCCGCCTGCGCGGGGATGACGGAACTTTATGTGTTCATTTAATTTAGAAAAACGCTCTAGAAGCCATGAACCAGCCTGCGCGTGGCAAGGCATCGGTGGTCGCGATCGTCCAGGCGGCAGCACTCGGCGATCTCGTCGTCGCGCTGCCGATGGCCTGCGCGATCAAGCAGCACGATCCCTCGGCGCGGGTGCTGATGGTGGCGCGAGAGTATTCGCGGCCGCTGGTCGAGGCGTCGCGCTGGCTCGATGGCTATCTCGATTCCGAGGCCGTGCTGGCCAATCCGCAGTTGCTGCGCGAGCACGGCGTGACCACCTTGATCAACCCCAAGCAGTCGATGCCGCTCGGCGTCGCCGCGCGCCGCGCCGGGGTGCCGATGCGCATCGGCAAGCTGAATCCGCGCAGCCTGCTCTGGGCCAATCGCTACATCCGGCTCGAAACGCGGCTGGTCCAGCGTCACCGTGCGCTGCTGAACCTTGAGTTCCTGAAGCCGATGGGCATCGATATCGCGCCGACCATCGACGCGCTCGGCGGCATGCTCGGCCTCGATCGCCTGCAGCCGCTGTCGGCCGAGGCGCGGGCGCTGCTCGATCCGGATCGCTTCAACCTGGTGCTGCACCCGAAATCGAACGGCAGCGGCCGCGAGTGGCCGACGGCTCACTACGAGCGCCTGCTCGATCGGTTGCCCAGCGATCGCTTTCGCGTCTTCGTCACCGGCCGGGCCAACGAAGGCGCGGTGCTGAGCCGCGAAAGCAAGCTGCTCGAGCGGCCCGAGGTCGTCGATCTCACCGGCCGCTTCAAACTCGGCGAGATGATTGCTTTCCTGCAGGCTGCCGATGGTTTCATCGCCAGCGGCACCGGCCCGCTGCATATCGCGGCGGGTGTCGGCACCCGCGCGCTCGGCCTGTTCCCGGGTCGCGCCACGATCACTGCCGCGCGCTGGCATCCGCTGGGTGCCAACGGTGAATCCCTGTCGGTGCGCAGCGACTGCAAGCCCGGCCCCGGCACCTGCGCGATGAACTTCGGCGGTGGCCCTTGCGCCTGCCTCAGCGATATCAGCCCCGAAATGGTGGCGCAGCGAGTGCTCGCCTGGCTGGATCAGCCGCAGGGACGGTGAGGCTCTGCATCGCTTCGATCACCAGCGGATGCAGCGTTTCCTCGCCGTGGGCGATGCAGGCGCGCAACTGCTTCTGCATGCGCGGTTCCCAGAACTTGTCGATGTGATTGGCGACTCCGCGCACCGCTTCGCCGTGGTCGGGCTCGGCGGCGAAGAAGTCGGCGATGTTGTTCGCCATGTCGCTGAGGTTCTGGGGGTTCATGCGGATACGGATTCGTTGGTGATGGGCAACAGCGCGGTGTCGCTGAGGCGTGCCGGGCAGGCGTAGATCACGTGATTGCCGCCGCGTGCATAGCCGATCAGGCTCAGGCCGGCTTCCTCGGCCATGCGCACGGCGAGCGCGGTCGGTGCCGAGATTGCCGCCAGCAGCGGCATGCCGACGGTCGCCGCTTTCAGCACCATCTCATAGCTGGCCCGTGAAGTGATCACCGCGAAGCCGCGCGCGCTGTCGATGTGTTCGCGGCTGATCGCGCCGATCAGCTTGTCGAGCGCGTTGTGGCGACCTACGTCTTCGCGGACCAGCAGCAGCTTGCCGGCGGCATCGGCCCAGGCGGCAGCATGGGTGGCACCGGTGACGGCGTTGATCGGCTGGCGCTCGCGCAGTTCATGCAGGGCGCGGTGCAGCGCTGCGGTGCTGATCGGCAACCCGGCCGGTACGTGCGGCGCCGGACGCATCGCTTCGGCAATGGTTTCCGAGCCGCACAGCCCGCAGCCGCTGCGGCCGACCAGATTGCGACGGCGATCGGCGAGCAGCGCCGCAGGCTCGGCCGGAATGCGCAGGTCGATCTCGTAGCCGTTGTCGAGCGCGTTGACGGTCAGCGATTCGACATCGCTGGCGGTAGCGACGATCGCTTCACTCAACACGAAGCCAAGCGCGAAGTCTTCGAGATCAGCCGGTGTCGCCATCATCACCACGTGTGGCAGGCCGTTGACGATCAGCGCCACCGGCGTTTCCTCGGCCACGCAGTCCTGGGTATCGCGAGCTACGCCATCGCGCTGTGCCCGCACCGGCAGCAGGGCATAGCCCGCAACTGGCTCGCTGGCCGTGGCCATCGCCAGCGGCCTATTTGGCAGCGACGGCATGGCCGGCTTCGTGAGCCTGGCTCAGGAATTCCTGCTGCTGGTCGCTGAACGCCCGGTAACGGCGCTGCCATTCGCTGGGCTGGCTGACTCTCGTCACTTGCACGGCAGTGACCTTGAACTCGGGGCAGTTGGTGGCCCAGTCCGAGTTGTCGGTGGTGATCACGTTGGCACCGGAAAACGGATGGTGGAAGGTGGTGTAGACAACACCCGGCTGGACGCGCTCGGTGATGTGCGCGCGCAGCACGGTGTTGCCGGAACGGCTTTCGATGCCGACCCAGTCACCGTCCTTGACGCCACGGGTTTCGGCGTCGTGCGGATGGATTTCGAACACGTCTTCGCTATGCCATTCGTTGTTTGCGGTGCGCCGGGTCTGGGCACCGACGTTGTACTGGGAAAGTATCCGGCCGGTGGTCAGGATCAGCGGGAACTTGCCGTTGACCTTCTCGTGCGTCGGCACGTATTCGGTCAGCAGGAAGCGGCCCTTGCCACGGACGAATGCGTCGATGTGCATGGTCGGCGTGCCGAGCGGGGCTTCGTCGTTGCACGGCCACTGGACGCTGCCGAGTTCATCGAGCTTCTTGAACGACACGCCCGTGAAGGTCGGCGTCAGCCGCGCGATCTCGTCCATGATTTCGGCCGAGCTCGTGTAGTTCATCGGATAGCCGAGCGCACGGCTAAGCATCTGCGTCGCCTGCCATTCGCCGACGCCACTCATCGGCCGCATCACCTGCCTGACCGGCGAGATGCGCCGCTCGGCATTGGTGAAGGTGCCGTCCTTTTCCAGGAACGATGAGCCGGGCAGGAAGACGTGCGCGAACTTCGCCGTCTCGTTCAGGAACAGATCCTGAACCACCACGCACTCCATCGCGCTCAAGGCAGCGGTGACGTGCTGGGTGTTCGGATCGCTCTGGGCGATGTCCTCGCCCTGCACGTACAGACCCAGGAATTCGCCATCGAGCGAAGCCTCGAACATGTTCGGAATGCGCAGGCCCGGCTCGTTGGACAGCGACACCTTCCATTCAGCCTCGAACTGCGCGCGGGCCGTCGAGTCCGACACATGCCGGTAGCCAGGGAACTCGTGCGGGAAGCTGCCCATGTCGCAGGAGCCCTGGACGTTGTTCTGGCCACGCAGCGGGTTGATGCCGACACCTTCGCGGCCGACGTTGCCGGTGGCCATCGCCAGATTGGCGATGCCGATTACCATCGTCGAACCCTGGCTGTGCTCGGTGACGCCGAGGCCGTAATAGATGGCGCCGTTGCCGCCGGTCGCATACAGCCGCGCAGCACCTCTGACCGTCGCCGCCGGCACACCAGTGATCGCTGCCATCGCTTCCGGCGAGTTGCGGCTTTCGGCGACGAACACCCGCCACTTGTTGAACGATTCGACATCGCAGCGCTCGGCGACGAAATCTTCCTTGACCAGGCCTTCGCTGACCACGACATGGGCCAGCGAGTTGATCAGCGCGACATTGGTGCCCGGCAGCAGTTTCAGGTGGTAGTCGGCTTCGATGTGCGGCGTGCGCACCAGATCGATGCCGCGCGGGTCGGCGACGATCAGCTTCGCGCCTTCACGCAGGCGGCGCTTCATCTGGGATGCGAACACCGGATGGCCATCGGTCGGGTTGGCACCGATGACGACAATGACGTCGCTCTGCATCACCGAATCGAAGGTCTGGGTACCGGCCGATTCGCCGATGGTCTGCTTGAGGCCATAACCGGTCGGCGAGTGGCAGACGCGGGCGCAGGTGTCGACGTTGTTGTTGCCGAACGCGGCGCGGACCATCTTCTGGACCACGTACACCTCTTCGTTGGTGCAGCGGCTCGAGGTGATCGCGCCGACCGAATCCTTGCCGTACTTCGTCTGAATGCGCTTGAACTCGGACGCCGCATGCTGGATCGCTACCTCCCAGGACACTTCGCGCCAGGGATCGGAAATCTTCGCGCGGATCATCGGCTTGGTGATCCGATCGGTGTGCGTCGCATAGCCGATCGCGAAGCGCCCCTTGACGCAAGAGTGACCGTGATTCGCGTGGCCATCCTTGTTCGGCACCATGCGGACGATGTCTTCGCCCTTCATCTCGGCGCGGAACGAGCAGCCGACGCCGCAGTAGGCGCAGGTGGTGATCACGCTGTGCTCGGCCTGGCCCTTGGCGATCAGTGATTTCTCGCTCAGGGTCGCGGTCGGGCAGGCGGCCACGCAGGCCCCGCAGGACACGCATTCCGATTCCATGAAGCTGTCGGACTGGCTTGGGCTGACCATCGACTCGAAGCCACGGCCGGAGATGGTCAGCGCCATCGTGCCCTGCTGCTCGTCGCAGGCACGGACACAGCGCGAGCAGACGATGCACTTGCTCGGATCGAAGCTGAAGTACGGATTGCTCTCGTCCTTCGGCAGAAAGCGATCGTTGAGCTTGCGCTTGCCGTCGGCATGAACATGCCCATGAACATGATTGGCACCGTCATAGCCGTAACGCACTTCGCGCAGGCCCACCGCGCCGGCCATGTCCTGCAGCTCGCAGTGGCCGTTGGCGGGGCAGGTCAGGCAGTCCAGCGGGTGATCGGAGATATACAGCTCCATCACGCCGAGGCGCAGCTTGGCCAGCTTGTCGTTCTGGGTGATCACCTTCATGCCGTTGGCGACCAAGGTCGTGCACGACGCCGGATAGCCGCGCATGCCTTCGATCTGCACCAGGCACAGACGGCAGGAGCCGAAGGCTTCGAGCATGTCGGTGGCGCAGAGTTTGGGGATGTTGATATCGGCGAGCGCGGCGGCGCGCATCACCGAGGTGCCTTCCGGCACCGTGACTACACGGCCGTCGATGTTGAGGGTGACCTGTTGGGCCGCGACTTCGGCAATCGCGGTCTTCTGGCCGACATTGCGCGGCGGGCGCGGGGCGGGGGTACCGAGATCCTTGTCGATGATCGAGAACATGGCTGCTGACCTTTTGTAGGGCGGGTTAGCGGCTTCACCGCGTAACCCGCCATCTTCGCTGACATCTGAATAACGGAGGACCGCTTTGAATCAAGCTGCATTGAATCTGGCGGGATACGCGGTGAAGCTGCTATCCCGCCCTACGGAAATCCTCCGGGAAATGATTGAGTGCCGACAACACCGGGAACGGCGCCATGCCGCCCAGCGCGCACAGGCTTCCGGCGAGCATCGTGTCGCAGAGATCGCGGAGCAGGGCTTCCTGCTTGACCGGCTGATCGCCGGCTACCAGCCGGTCGATCACTTCCATGCCGCGGGTCGAGCCGATGCGGCAGGGCGTGCACTTGCCGCAGGATTCGGTGGCGCAGAACTCCATCGAGAAGCGCGCTTGCTCGGCCATGTCGACGGTGTCGTCGAACACCGTGATGCCCCCGTGGCCGACCATGTTGTTGAGCTTGGCGTAGGCCTCGTAGTCGAGCGGCAGATCGAACTGGGAATCCGGGATGTAGGCCCCGAGCGGGCCGCCGACCTGCACGGTACGGATCGGCCGGCCGCTCAAGCTCCCGCCGCCGAAGCTGTAGAGCAGATCGCGCAAGGACACGCCGAAGGCCTTCTCGACCAGCCCGCCACGCTTGATGTTGCCGGCCAGCTGCACCGGAAGCGTGCCGCGCGAGCGGTCGACGCCGAAGTTCTTGTAATGCTCCGAACCCTTGTCGAGGATGATCGGCACCGAGGCCAGGGTGATGACGTTGTTGATCACCGTCGGGCAACCGAACAGGCCCTTGATCGCCGGCAGCGGCGGCTTGAAGCGGACCATGCCGCGCTTGCCTTCCAGCGATTCCAGCAGCGCGGTTTCCTCGCCGCAGATATAGGCGCCGGCACCCATCCGCACTTCCAGATCGAAATGCTTGCCGGAACCCTGGATATTGGCACCCAGCCAGTTCGCGGCATACGCGGCCTTGATCGCTTCGTTCAGCGCCCGCTCGCCATAGGGATATTCGCAGCGCAAATAGATGGTGCCGCGCGTGGCACCGACGGCGACGCCGGCGATGGTCATGCCTTCGATCAATACGAAGGGATCACCTTCGCAGACCATGCGATCGGCGAAGGTGCCGGAATCGCCTTCGTCGCCATTGCAGACGATGTACTTCTGCGCGCCTTCCGCGCCCGCCACTGTCTTCCACTTGATGCCGGCCGGGAACGCAGCGCCGCCACGACCGCGCAAGCCGGAGTCGGTCACTGCGGCGATGATTGCGGCTGGCTCCATCGCCAGTGCGTTCGTCAGGCCCTTGTAGCCGTCGTGAGCGCGGTAGTCGGCGAGGCTGACCGGATCGGTGATGCCGGCGCGGGCGAAGGTCAGGCGCTCCTGATTCTTGAGGTACGGAATCTCCTCGACCAGATCGAGACTCAGCGGATGACTACCGCTGTGAATCAGCCCTGCCGCGAACAGCGAAGCGACGTCTTCCGGCTGCACCGGGCCGTAGCCCATGCGGCCAGCATCAGTGGCCACTTCGACCAGCGGCTCCAGCCAGAACATGCCGCGCGAGCTGTTGCGGACCAGCTTGATGTCCAGGCCGATGCGCGCCGCTTCGGCGCTGATCGCGGCAGCCACGTCATCGGCGCCGAGCGAAATCGCGGTGGAATCGCGCGGCACGTAGATGGTCACGGCTTTCTTCGGGGCGTTCATGCCGTCACTCCGGTCAGGCGATCGAAGCGGTCAGCGGTCACGCGGCCTTTCAGCGCGCCATCGATCATCAGGCTCGGGCCGACCGCGCAATTGCCGAGGCAGTACGCCGGTTCCAGCGTGTAGCGGCCATCGGCGGTGGTCTGGTGGAAGTCGATGCCGAGCGTGGTTTTCACGTGGGCTTCGAGCGCCCGGCCACCGACCGCCTGACAGGCTTCGGCCCGGCACAGATGCAGCACGTGCTCGCCTGGCTTCTCGGTGCGGTACCAGTGATAGAAGCTGATCACGCCATGCACTTCGGCGCGCGACAGGTTCAGCGACTTGGCGATGATCGGCACCGCATCCTTCGGCACATAGCCGAGCGCGTCCTGCACGCCGTGCAGGATCGGCAGCAAGGCGCCCGGCAGGTCCTTCAGTCTGGCCAGCACGGCATTGATCGCGGCGCTATCGGCGGCCGACAGCGATGACAGCTCGGCGAGCTTGATCGGCGGACTGCGGCGCTCGAAGGTGGAAGTAGCCATGGTTGGTTTGGTCGATTACTTGAACAGGATCGCGGCCTTGGCGACGGTCTGCGACACGCCCCAGGCCAGTGGAATGCCGACGGCGAGCCAGGCGAGCAGCGCCGTGACCCTGAAGCCCCGGACGGTTTGAACGGTTTGAATGGAACGGGTCGGCGCAGCCGCAGGGGCGATCTCGTGCGCCAGCTTTCTGGCTTCGGCCAGTTCGGCCTCGTTCATCTGCCATTTCGGCTCGACGGGGCGAATCAGCAGATTGCAGACGAAGCCGACGACCAGCAGCCCTGCGAGGATCAGCATCGTGGTGTCGTAGACCTGCGCTTTCGCGAGACCTTGGCCGAGCTGGTACTCGCGCAGATAGTTGACGATCACCGGGCCGAAGATGCCGGCGATCGACCAGGCGGTCAGCAGCCGGCCGTGGATGGCGCCGACGAACTGGGTGCCGAACATGTCGGCGAGATAGGCGGGCACGGTCGCGAAGCCGCCGCCGTACATCGACAGGATGATGCAGAACGCGGCGACGAACAGCGCCACGCTGCCGGCATGTCCGGCGCTCGGTGCGGACGCATAGAGCGCGGTGCCGAGCAGGAAGAAGATCGCGTAGGTGATCTTGCGGCCGAGCTGGTCGGACATCGAAGCCCAGAAGAAACGGCCAGCGATGTTGAACAGGCTGAGCAGGCCGGTGAAGCCGGCAGCGATCGCCGCGATCTGCGCGGCCTGGCTGGCATCGAGCGAGCCGATCGCGGCCTCGATGCCGATGAGCTTTCCGCCGAACACTTCCTGCAGCATCGGCGAAGCCATGCCGATGACGCCGATGCCAGCGGTGACGTTCAGGCACAACACCGCCCAGATCAGCCAGAACTGCGGCGTCCGATGGGCATTGCGTAGATGCACGTGCTTCGAGCTGATCATTGCCTTGGCGGTGTTCGCCGCTGGTGGCGTCCAGCCTGCAGGCTTCCAGCCGGCGGCGGGCACGCGATAGCCGAGCGCGCCGGCAGTCATGAACAAGGCATAGATCAGCGCCATCGTCACGAAAGTTTCAGCAACGCCGATCGAGCTCGCCGTGGCGTACTGGGTCATCAGCAACTGGGCCAGCGGGCTGCCGATCATGGCACCGCCGCCGAAGCCCATGATCGCCATGCCGGTGGCCATGCCACGGCGATCCGGGAACCACTTGATCAGGGTCGACACCGGCGAGATGTAGCCCAGGCCAAGGCCGATGCCGCCGATCACGCCGGAGCCGAGCAGCATCAGCCAGAACTGATGCAGGTGAATGCCAAGCGCCGACAGCAGCATGCCGCCGCACCAGCAGGCCATCGACACCAGCCCGGCCTTGCGCGGGCCGGCACGTTCCAGCCAGCCGCCCCAGATCGCAGCACTGGAGCCGAGAAAGACGAAGAACAGCGTGTACATCCAGCCGAGCGTGGAAATCTTCCAGTCGCAATGGCTGACGAACAGTTCGGTGAAGAAGCTGGTACCAGCCGGGCAGGCGACCGGTGCATCGACACCGACGGCTTTCGACAGCGGCAACCAGAACACGCTGAAACCGTAGGCCATGCCGATACAGAGGTGGATCGCGAGCGCAGCCGGCGGCACCAGCCAGCGGTTGAATCCCGGGCCGGCGATCGTCCGTTCCTTGGCCAGAAAATCGAGCAGGCTCGATGTTCCTGCCGTTGGCGCGATGCTCGACATCCATCCTCCGTTGCAGCAGTCTGCAAGACCTGCTGTTTATGTGCCTGGAAACATATCTGCATCCTTGCAAATGCTGCTGTTACGACACGGTAGTCGTACCGGGCAGCGATGAAAATATGTATCGTAAAGCCTAAATCGCATTCTTCTTTTCTGATCCTGTTTCCGATCTTCTGGGCGCTCCGATGTTCAAGGTTTCGATCAAGCCGCACTGGCAACTCGAACAGGCCGACGGCAAGCAGTCACTGCCGCGTCTGGTCGAGCTTCTGGCCCGGGTCCGGGAAACCGGCACTCTGGCCGAAGCCTGCATCCAGGCCGGGCTGTCCTACCGCTATGCTTGGGGTCTGTTGCAGGACGGCACCCGCACCTTCGGCGCGCCGCTGGTGGCGATGCAGCGCGGCCGCGGTGCGGTGCTGACGCCGCTGGCGGAGAAGCTGGTCTGGGCCGACAAGCGCATCAACGCGCGCTTGGCACCGCTGCTCGACAGCCTGGCCTCGGAACTGGAAGTGGAACTGGAACGCGCGCTCAGCGACACCGGCGCCATCCTTCGCGTGCAGGCCAGCCATGGCTTTGCGGTGGAAACCCTGCGCGACTGGTTCGTGCGCAGCCGGATTCCGATCGATCTGAAATACCGCTCCAGCTTCGAAGCGCTCGGCGCGTTCAGGAGCGGCGCCTGCGATCTGGCCGGCTTCCACGTGCCGCTCGGCGAGTTCGAAGCACCGGCGCTGCAGCAGTACGCCGCCTGGCTGAAGCCGCAGACCCATCGGCTGATCATGCTGGCGACGCGGCGCCAGGGTCTGATCGTGGCACCCGGCAATCCGAAGAGCATCCAGTCGCTGGCCGATCTGTCCCGCGCCGATGTCCGCTTCGTCAATCGCCAGCCTGGTTCCGGCACCCGGATGCTGCTGGATCTGATGCTCGAAAAGGCCGAACTCGACGGCACCGGCATCACCGGCTACGAAAGCGGCGAATTCACCCATGCGGCGGTCGCCGCCTATGTCGCCAGCGGCATGGCCGATGCTGGCGTCGGCGTTGAAGCGGCGGCCAAGCGCTTCGATCTTGGCTTCGTGCCGCTGGCCGGCGAGCGCTACTTCTTCCTGTGCTCGAAAAGCGCGCTGAAGACGCCGGCGCTGCTGAGCGTGATCGACACCCTGTGCAACCCGGACTTCCGCAATCTGGTCAATGCCTTGCCCGGCTACAACGCCGCGAACTGCGGTGAAGTGCTGGCCATCGAGGAAGCCTTCCCGGACTTTGGTCGTCTGCCGAAAAGCCGCACGGCGAAAGCGGCCAGACGGCCAGGCTCTGTCGAAAGCCGGTGTAACCCGATCGACTGATTCATCACAGGTCGGAGCATCGCTGGCCTGCACAAGGCCTGCGTCTCGACTCAGGTAGGGGAGCGATTGTGCGTCGCGTCTGAACCAGAGATGGCTTTCCCTGGCGCAGACCCGAACCGATGACCCCTCCGATGACTCGAGCAACCGATCCACGGACCGGCCCGACCCTGAACCGTCGCCGCTTTCTCGAAGGCACGGCGGCGGTTGGTGCGGCACTGACGCTTGCGCCACTGGCTGGGCGAGTCGAAGCGGTGCCTAGCGCGGCGACGCCACTCTGGGCGCTGTCGGCCACCGAAGTCGCCAAGATGATCGCCAGCGGCAAGCTGACGTCGGTCGACGCGGTCAAGACTTGCCTGGCGCGCATCGATGCGGTCAACGGCAAATTGAACGCGGTGGTCGCCGAATGCCGCGAACGGGCACTGGCCGAAGCGGCTGCGGCCGACACGATGCTGGCCAGCGGCAAGTCGCTGGGCCCGCTGCATGGCGTGCCGTTCACGGTCAAGGATTCCTTCGATACCTCGGGCTTGGTCAGCGCTGGCGGAACGCTCGGCCGCAAGGACTACGTGCCGGGCAAGGATGCGACCGTGGTCGCCAGAGTCCGCGCCGCTGGCGCGATCCTGCTTGGCAAGACCAACACGCCGGAGTTCACGCTCGGCGGTGGCGGCAAGGGCACCATCAATCTGGTCTACGGCCTCACCCGCAATCCCTACAACCTGAACTACCAGCCGAGCGGCTCGTCCGGCGGTGCCGGCGCGATCGTCGCGGCCGGTGGCTCCTATTTCGATATCGGTTCGGACTACGGTGGTTCGATTCGCGGTCCCGCTTTCGCCAACGGCATTGCCGGCCTGAAGCCAACCCTGGGCCGGGTGCCGCGCACCGGCCACATCGTCGGCTATGGCGGGCCGTTCGACTCGTACCAGGAAACCGGGCCGCTGGCGCGCAGGGTCGAGGATCTGGCTTTGCTGATGCCGCTGCTCTGCGGCCCGGATGATTCCGACGCGACGATGGCCCCGGTGCCGTTCGGCGATCCAGCCAAGGTCAATCTGAAAGGCTTGCGCATTGCCTGGTACACCAGCAACGGCGTGGTCGATCCGACCGCCGAAGTGCAGGCGCTGGTCACTCAGTGCGTGGGCTATTTCACCAGGCTCGGCTGCAAGACCAAGGCCGACAAGCCGCCGAAGATGAAGGAGCTGGCCGCGGCTCGCCAAGCCTTCAATGGTGCCGACGGCCGTGAGTTCATGCGCCGCATGCTCAAGAAGCACGGCACCACGCAGGCCTCGCCGGGCCTGCGGCTCGATGGCGAGGTGCTGCCGAGCAGCGAGTTCACCCGGCTGTCCGAAGTCATCGACGGCATCCGCGCCGAGCAGCTCGCCTGGCTGGAAAGCTATGACCTGATCATCTGCCCGGCCAGCCAGCGGGCACCGATCCCGCTCGACTACGTGCAACCCGGCGGTGAAGCCGGGCGCAGCGGCGGCAACTACACCAGCCAGTACAACACCACCGGCTGGCCGGCCGGTGTCGTTCGCGCCGGCACTTCGAAGCTCGATCCGGGCCTGCCGCTCGGCATCCAGATCGTCGGCCAGCCCTGGCGCGAGACGTGGTGCTGGCGGCGATGGCCCATGTCGAAGCGCTGACCGGCGGCTGGATCGCGCCCTCGCTGTGAGTGCTGCGCGAACCTCTATCCCGAATCACGACGAGCCCGCCATGTCCAAGCCCGAAGCTGCTGTGCCTGCCGTTGCGCATCACCCCGTTGCTCATCAAAACTTTCCCGAGCCGCGCAGCCGTCGCGAATTTCTCGGGCTGGCGCGCGCTGTTGCTGCGGCTTCGGCCACCGTCGCGTCGGTGGCGGTGCCGCGTGTGATCGCGGCGTCGACCGATACCAGCAACGAACTGATCTACATGTCGGCGACCAAGCTCGCCGGCCTGATCCGCGACGGCAAGGTGTCGGCCAGCGAAGCGGTCGAGGCCTATATCGCTCGCCAGCTGAGCGTCAACGACATGCTCAACGCGGTGGTGATGAACAGCTACGCCCGCGCTCGCGCTGAAGCGAAGGTCGCGGACAAAGCGGCTGCGCGCGGCGACTGGATGGGCCCGCTGCATGGCGTGCCGATGACCATCAAGGATTCGCTCGACACCGAAGGCGTGATCACCACCGGCGCGACCTATGGCCGCCAGCAATTCATTCCGAAGAAGGATGCGACCGTCGTCGCGCGTGTCCGCAAGGCCGGCGCCATCCTGCTCGGCAAGACCAACACGCCGGAGTTCACCTTGGGCGGGCTCGGCGGCATCAGCGCCGCCTCGAACCTGCTCTACGGTTCCTCGCACAACCCCTATGACCTGACGCGCAGCACGGCCGGATCGTCCGGCGGTGCCGGCGCCATCGTCGCCGCCGGAGGTGCTGCCTTCGACATCGGCTCCGACTGGGGCGGTTCGATTCGCGGTCCGGCACACAACAACGGCATCGCCGGCATCAAGCCGACCTCGGTGCGGGTGCCGCGCACCGGCCACATCGTCGACTACGGCGGCATCTTCGATCTCTGGCAACAGCTGGGGCCGATGACCCGGCGAGTCGAAGATCTGACCCTGATCACGCCGATCATCTCCGGCCCGGATTTCCACGACGCCTCCTGCGCGCCGGTGCCCTGGGTCGATCCGGCAACGGTGGAGCTGAAGAAGCTGAAGGTGGCGTACTGCGTCGACAACGGCGCAACCGGGCAGGGTGCAACCGATGAGGACACCAGGAAGGTCGTGCGTCAGGTGGCCGCCTGGCTGTCAGGTGCCGTGACCTCAGTCACCGAAGCCGCGCCCACCGAAGTGCTGAAGACGCTCGCCGCCGCGCGCAGCAAGCTGTCCAGCGGCGATGGCTATGCCTATTACAAGCGCCTGGCCGACAAGTGGCACACCGAAAACATCTCGCCGCAGCGCAAGACCCAGATGGCTGATCCGAAGGTGTTGAGCACGGCGGAGATGGTTGAAGCCTGGGAGCAACAGGACGAGTGCAAGTCGCGCCTGCTGGGCTGGATGAAGAACTACGACGTGTTCGTCTGCCCGGTATCCGGCAAACCGGCGCAGCCGATCGACGTGCCCGGCGGCGCCATGGGCGGCGGTGCTGGTGGCGGCTGGCCGTATACCGGGGTGTTCAATTGCACCGGCTGGCCGGTGGTCGTGGTCCGTGCCGGCAGTTCGGCAGACGGCAAGCTGCCGATCGGCGTGCAGATCGTCTGCGCGCCCTGGCGCGAGGACATCTGCCTCGCAGTTGCCTTGTTCGTCGAGGCGCAGAGCGGGGGTTGGAAGCAGCCGCCGATTTAGCTGCTGCCAGTAGTTCCAGCCCCTGCAAACACTCGTCATGCCCGCGCAGGCGGACATCCAGTTTTGGCCGTAGCGCACCGCATCGAAACTGGATTCCCGCCTGCGCGGGAATGACGGGTTTTTAGTGTCTGTTCAACTCAACAACACTCTGGCGCCAGCCCGCAATGCCAAAGGTAGGGTGAGGCCGCTGCGATCCGTTCCATGAACAGACTCCGCGCGCCGCGCGGCCCTGTACGCCACCGAACGAGCATCTCCATGGGATTGCCGCAGCCGCCGCCCGCTACCGATCACGATCAACTTGAAAACCTGGGCCTGAGTCGTCGCCGCTTCATTGCCGGCACCGCAGCCACCGGCGCGGCGCTGGCTTTCGCGCCGATGTCGCGCGGCGCGCAGGCGGCCGGAGCCGGCGACGCGCTGACTTCGAAATCGGTCACCGAGATCGCGCAGATGATCGCCTCCAAGCAGGTCACGTCGGTGGACGTGGTCAAGGCCTGCTACGCGCGCATCGATGCGGTGAACCCCAAGCTCAATGCCGTGGTCGCCACCTGCCGCGAACGGGCGCTGGCGGAAGCGGCAGCGGCCGACACCCTGCTGGCCAGCGGCAAGTCGCTGGGCCCGCTGCACGGCGTGCCGTTCACGATCAAGGATTCCTTCGATACCGCCGGGGTCGTCTCGACCGGTGGCACCCTGGGCCGCAAGGACTTCGTGCCGGGCAAGGATGCGACGGTGGTCGCGCGAGTACGCGCAGCCGGCGGCATCCTGCTCGGCAAGACCAACACGCCGGAGTTCACGCTCGGCGGCAGTGCCCGTGGCACCTACAACCTGATCCACGGCCAGACCTACAACCCCTACAACCAGGCCTACACGCCTTCGGGTTCGTCCGGCGGTGCCGGTGCCATTGTCGCTGCCGGCGGTGCCTATTTCGACATCGGCTCCGACTACGGCGGTTCGATTCGCGGCCCGGCCTTCGTCAACGGCATTGCCGGCATCAAGCCGACCCTGGGCCGGGTGCCGCGCACCGGCCACATCGTCGGCTACGGCGGTGCCTACGACTTCTTTCAGGAGACCGGCCCGCTGGCACGCCGGGTCGAAGATCTGACCTTGCTGATGAGTCTGCTCAACGGCCCGGATTTTTCCGACGCGACGATGGCACCGGTGCCGATCGGCGATCCGGCCAAGGTCAATCTGAAATCGCTGCGAGTCGCCTGGTACACCGGCAACGGCACCATCGATGCGTCGTCGGAAACCCAGGCGCTGGTCAAGCAGTGCGTCGCCTATTTCACGGCGCTGGGCTGCACGATCAAGCAGGACCAGCCGCCGAAGATGCGCCAGCTCTGGGAAATCCGGCAGAAGTACGAAGGTGCCGATGACCGCGCCCACATCCGTGCGCTGCTGAAGAAGCACGGCACCACGCAGGCCTCGCCAGGTTTGCGGCTCGATGGCGAAGAACTGCCGAGTGCCGACTTCACGCGGCTGCTCGAAGAAATGGATGCGATCAAGAGCGAGCAACTGGCCTGGGTCGAGGGCTATGACCTGATCATCTGCCCGGCCGCCAACCAGGCACCGCAGAAGATCCCCGCCGAATTCGTCCGGCCGCCGAACTCGCCGGCGATGTCCGGCGGCGGCTACACCAGCCAGTACAACACCAACGGCTGGCCGGCCGGTGTCGTTCGTGCCGGCACTTCGAAGGACGAACCGGGCATGCCGCTCGGCATCCAGATCGTCGGCCAGCCCTGGCGCGATGACGTCGTGCTCGCGGCGATGGCGCATGTCGAGAAGCAGACCGGCGGCTGGCAGCTGCCCCCTATCTGAAGCCCATCTGCAGCCAAGGACGCCCGACCATGAACATGCCCAGTCAGATTTCTCGTCAGGTTTCAGAAGGGCTCGCCGCACCGGCATCCGCCGACCAGCCGACCACCCGCCAGTTCAGCCGTCGCGATCTGCTCGGCGTGGTTCGCGCGGCAGCGGTCGCACCGGTGGTCGCGGCACCGGTGATGTCGGTCGCACTAGCGGCATCGACCGACACCAGCAACGAGCTGATCTACATGTCGGCGACCAAGCTCGCGGGCCTGATCCGCGCCGGCAAGGTGTCGGCCAGCGAAGCCGTCGAGGCCTATATCGCCCGCCAGCTCTCGGTGAATGACGAGCTGAACGCGGTGGTGATGAACAGCTACACCCGGGCTCGCGCCGAAGCCAAGGCCGCCGACAAGGCCGCCTCGCGCGGTGACTGGATGGGCCCGCTGCACGGCGTGCCGATGACCATCAAGGATTCGCTCGACACCGAAGGCGTGATCACCACCGGCGCGACCTACGGCCGCCAGCAGTACCTGCCGAAACAGGATGCGACGGTCGTCGCCAGAGTCCGCAAGGCCGGCGCGATCCTGCTCGGCAAGACCAATACGCCGGAGTTCACGCTCGGTGGCCTGGCCGGCATCAATGCCGCCTCGAACCTGCTCTACGGTTCTTCGCACAATCCCTATGACATGACTCGCTCGACCTCCGGCTCGTCCGGCGGTGCTGGCGCCATCGTCGCGGCCGGTGGTGCGGCTTTCGACATCGGCTCCGACTGGGGCGGTTCGATCCGCGGCCCGGCGCACAACAACGGCATCGCTGGCATCAAGCCGACCTCGGTACGGGTGCCGCGTACTGGCCACATCGTCGATTACGGCGGCCTGTTCGATCTCTGGCAGCAGCTCGGGCCGATGACCCGGCGGGTCGAGGACCTGAGCCTGATCACGCCGATCATCTCCGGCCCGGATTTCCGCGATGCCTCCTGCGCGCCGGTGCTCTGGGCTGATCCGGCAGCGGTGAATCTGAAAAAACTGAAGGTTGCCTTGTTCGCGCACAACGGCGTCACCGATACCGACGACGACGTCAAGAACACCGTGATCCAGGCCGCGAAATGGCTGGAGGGCGTGACCACCAGCGTCACCGAGGATCTGCCGAAAGCGATCCTGCAGGACCTCTACGACGCCCGCACCAAGCTGACCAATGCCGATGGCTGGGCCTTCTATAAACGCATGGCGGCAAAGTGGGGCACGCAGAATTTCTCGCCCTCGGTCACCGAGCGGATGAAGACCCTGGTGCCGATCTCGACTGCCGACACCGTTGCCGCCTGGGATGCGGCCGACGACGCCAAGTCGCGGATGCTCGGCTGGATTCAGAAGTACGACGTGCTGCTCTGCCCGGTCGCCGGCAAGGCCGCCGAAGTGATCGACCGCCCCGCCTCGGCAGCGCGTCCGAACGCCTATGCCTGGAGCTACACCGGTGCCTTCAACTCGACCGGCTGGCCGGTGGTCGTGGTCCGCTGCGGTACTTCGGCGGACGGCAAATTGCCGATCGGCATCCAGGTGGTCGCCGCGCCGTGGCGTGAGGACATCTGTCTGGCGGTCGCCAGTTATCTCGAAAGCCGCTCCGGCGGCTGGAAGAAGCCGCCGATCTGAGCACGGCCCTTGACCACCCAGCGTGTCACGGCCGGTGCCCGTATCCGTACGGACCGGCCGCTTCGATCCCGACAGGAGTTCAGCAGCATGCGGAGTGGTCAGTTGATGCGGCTTGGCCTGAGTCTAGCCGTGCTGCTGAGCCTCGCGGCTGGCTCGGCGAGGGCGCAGACCGCTGGCGGTGCTTCGGCAAGCTTCCCGGTCGAGGAAATCTCGATCGCCAGCCTGCAGGCCGCGTACAAGGCTGGTAGCGCGACGGCGGTTGAAGTCGTCCAAGCCTCGCTGGATCGCATCGCCGCTTACGACAAGCAAGGCCCGCTGCTCAACAGCTTCATCAATCTCAATCCGAACGCTTTGGCCGAAGCGGCTGTGCTCGATGCCAGGCTCAAGGCCGGTGGTCCGCTCGGCGTGCTGCATGGCGTGCCGGTGGTGGTCAAGGACAACATCGATGTCGCCGGCCTGCCGATGACCTCCGGCTTCCAGGGCTGGAAGCACTACATCCCGACTACCGATGCGCCGATGGTCGCCAAGCTGCGCGCCGCCGGCGCGATCATCATCGGCAAGGCCTCGCTGTCCGAGTTCGCGCGCGGCGGCGGCGACAACATCAACTCGGTGGTCTCGGGCTTCGCCCGCAATCCCTACAACACTGCGTTCGCAACCGGCGGCTCCTCCGGCGGCACCGGTGCCAGCATCGCCGCGAGCTTCGGCGTGGTCGGCATCGGCACCGATACCGGCGGCAGCGTGCGCATGCCGGCTGCCCACAATGCGCTGGCTGGATTGCGGCCGACGGTGGGCCTGGTGTCGCGCACCGGCGTCGTGCCCTTGGACAGCGTCCGCGACACCGCCGGGCCGATGGCGCGCTCGGTGACCGATATGGTGATCCTGCTCGACGTGATCGCCGGGGCCGATCCGGCGGACGCCGCGACGGCTCGCAGCAAAGGCCACATCCCGCCGAGCTATGCAGCGTTGCTGAAGCCGGACGCCTTGAAAGGCGTGCGTCTCGGCGTGCTGCGCCAGGTGTTCAACGCCAAGGTCGCCGACCCGCGGGTGATCGCTCATTTCGAGCAGACCATCGCCGAACTGAAAGCGGCTGGCGCGACGATTGTCGATCCATTCACGGTGCCCGAACTGGACACGATTCCGCGGCCGCCGCAGACGCCGGCGCAGTTCAAGGCCGACCTGACTTACTGGATCTCGAAGCATCCGGGCGTGCCGTATCCATCGCTGCAGCAGATTGCTGATTCCAAGCTCGTTCATCCGCTGCATCAGGTCGGCATGGAGGTCGCGGCTGCCGCGAAACCGGTCGCCGAGGACGCCGACACCATCGCGGGTGCTGCAGGCGAGCAGGCCTACCGCGACGGCTTCATGAAAGCGATGAACGCCGCAAAAGTCGAGGCGCTGGTGTTCCCGACCTGGGCGCAGTTGCCGGCGCTCAATGGCGATCGCAACACGCAGCTGATCGACGAGCCGAAGCCAGCGCCGAATGCCGGCCCGACCGCACTCGGCAGCAGCCTGACCTTCGTCGGCAGCGCGCTGCAGTGGCCGGCGCTGTCAGTGCCGAGCGGCTTCCTCGGCGAAGGCTTGCCGGTGGGCCTGCAGATCCTCGGCCGCGCCTGGGACGAAGCCAAGATCATCAATTACGCCTACGCCTACGAGCAGGCCACGCACTATCGCCGGCCGCCGCCGACCGTGCCGCCGCTGGCCTCGTCGTTCGCCAGCCGCTTCATCGGCACCTGGCAGCTGGTGCGCATCGACGAGCGCGATGCGGCCGGCAACATCAAGCCATCGGCACGCGGTCCTTCAACCGGGCAGTTGCTCTATGGCGCCAACGGAAGACTATCGGTGCAGATCATGAAACTCGGCCGTCCGGTGCTGGCGTCGGGGACGATGGCCAAAGCGACGGAAGCCGAACTGAAGGGCGTCGTCGATGGCTTCAGCTCCTATTTCGGCACCTGGGAATTGCTGCCGGCCGAGGGCTGCGTGGTCCACGTGCAGGACGGCAATCTGCTGCCCAACAGCATCGGCCAGCGGGCCAAGCGCTACTACAGCTTCGATACCGCCGGCCGCTTGTCGCTGGCAACACCGCCACGCGGCGAGGCGGGCCGGGAAACCTCGCAGATCTTCATCTGGGAGCGCATCTCGTGAAGACGCCATTCAAGCTGCTGATCGGCACCCTGGTGGTCGCGACCTTCGCCGGTCTGACGGCACCGCGCTGGCTGCCGCTGCTGCATGGCTCGAAGAAGCCGGCGGATGTCGCCGTTGCCGGAGAAGCCAGGAAGAGCGGCGAGGGCAAGACCAAAGGCGAGGCCAAGAGTGAGGGGGGGGGACGCGCGCCGCAGAAGGTGGCGATCCTGCTGATCAAGCCGGAGCCGTTCACCGAAACCTTGAGCGCCACCGGCTCGCTGCTCGCCGATGAAGGTGTGGAACTGCAGGCCGAGATCAACGGCAAGATCGCCGCGATCCGCTTCCGCGAAGGCTCGAAGGTCAGTCGTGGCGAGCTGCTGGTGAAGCTCAACGACGCCGATCTGCGCGCCCAGCGCGAGCTGGCCAAGCACAACCTGGAACTGGCGCAACTGCGCGAGAAACGGGTCGGCCAACTGGTCAAGGAAGGCATCGTCACCGAGTCGGACTACGACACCGCGAAGTACGAGGTTGCGGCGCGGATCGATCAGATCTCGATCATCGATGCCCAGATCGAAAAGACCGAAGTGCGTGCGCCCTTCGATGGCGTCGTCGGCCTGCGCTATGTCAGCGAAGGCAGCTATGTCAACGCGACCACGCGGGTCGCGACCCTGCAGCAGATCGATCGCCTGAAGGTCAATTTCTCGGTGCCGGAGAAGTACGCCGGCCGGATCAAGGTCGGCAGCGCGATCCGCTTCGCGATCGTCGGCAGCGATCGTCGCTTCAGCGGTTCGATCTACGCCTTCGATCCGCGCATCGACGCTGGCACCCGCACCGTGGTGATCCGCGCTACTTGCGCGAATCCGGATGGCGTACTGCTGCCGGGCGCGTTCGCCAATGTCGAACTGGAACTGGCCAAGCTCGATGCGGCGATCCTGGTGCCGGCCGAAGCGGTGATTCCCGGTGTCAGCGAAAAGAACGTCTTCGTGCTGGTCGATGGCAAGGCCGAGCGCCGCGCGGTCGAGATCGGCACCCGCACCACGAACCAGGTGCAGATCCTCAGCGGCCTCGCCGCCGGCGACCGCCTGATCGTCTCCGGCCTGCAGCAGATGCGCCCCGGGCTCGCGGTCGCCGATGCCGCAGACGGCGAGGGCAACGGCCGCGCGCCGCTGAGTCCGGAAGGCCCGGCCACTGCCAAGGCCAAGGCCACGACCGGGAAGACCCGCTCATGAGTCTCGCCGAGCTCAGCATCCGGCGGCCGGTGCTGACCATCGTCATCTCGCTGCTGATCATGCTGTTCGGTGCGCTGGGCCTGAAATCGCTGCCGGTGCGCGAGTACCCGGCGGTCGATCCGCCGTCGATCTCGATCACCACCAGCTATCCGGGCGCGGCTGCCGAAGTGGTGCAGGCGCAGATCACCGAACCGCTCGAAGAAGCGATCAACTCGGTCGCCGGCATCAGTGCCTTGACCTCGACCAGCCGCGAGGGTGCCAGCCAGATCACCGTCGAGTTCTCGCTCGATTCCGATCTCGAAACCGCCGCCAGCGACGTTCGCGACCAGCTCGCGCGTGCGGTGCGCAATCTGCCGCCGGACACCAATCCGCCGATCCTGAACAAGGCCGATGCCGATTCGAGCCCGATCTTCGGCCTGGCGATCTCCAGCAACCGGCGCAGCTATCTGGAGCTGTCGGCCTATGCCGATGCCTTGCGCGAGCGTCTGCAGACCGTGCCCGGCATCGCCCAGGTCGAACAGCCGGCCGAGAAGCGCTATGCGATGCGCTTGTGGATGGACCCGGACCGGATGGCGGCCTACAGCATCTCGCCGATGGACCTGCGCGCTGCACTCGGCCGCGAGAACCTGGAACTGCCGTCCGGCCGCATCGAAGGCAGCGCCATCGAGCTGCCGGTCAAGACCCTGTCGCGCTTGAGCACCGCCGAGGATTTCAACAACCTGATCGTCAAGCGCAGCGAAACCACCATCGTCCGCTTCCGCGACGTCGGCTATGCCGAACTCGGCGCCCAGAACGAGCGCGGCGCGCTGAAGGTGGGCGGCAACCCGATCGCCGGCCTGTACTTCAAGCAGCAGCCGGGTGCCAACCAGATCGACATCGTCAACCAGTTGCGCCAGCGGCTGGAAGAAGTGCGCAAGGACCTGCCGAAAGATTTGAACATCGAGATCGCCTACGACAACACCGAGTACGTGCGGCGCTCGCTGATCGAAGTCACCGAGACCATCTTCATTGCCTTCCTGCTGGTGGTGCTGGTGGTCTTCGCCTTCCTGCGTGAATGGCGCACCACCCTGATTCCGGTACTGGCGATTCCGGTCTCGATCATCGGCGTGTTCGGCGTGATGTCGGCGGCCGGCTTCTCGATCAACACGCTGACCCTGCTCGGCATCGTGCTGGCGATCGGCCTGGTCGTCGACGACGCGATCGTGGTGCTGGAAAACATCTACGCCAAGATCGAGGCCGGCATGAGCCCGGTCGATGCCGGCATCGCCGGCACTCGCGAAATCCTGATGGCGGTGGTGTCGACGACGATCACCCTGGCCGTGGTGTTCCTGCCGCTGCTGTTCATGGGCGGCCTGTCCGGCCGTTTGTTCCGCGAGTTCGGCGTGACCATCGCCGGCGCGGTGCTGATCTCGGCCCTGGTCGCGCTGACCCTGACGCCGATGCTCAGCGCCCGGCTGCTGAAAGCGCACCAGGGCCATGGCTGGTTGTTCACCCGCACCGAGCCGATGTTCGATGCCCTGGAGCACAGCTATGCGCGCGGGCTTGGCGGCTTCCTGCGCTTCCGCTGGAGTGCCTTGCTGGTGCTGGCGGTCGCCGCCGGCTCGATCTGGCTGCTGATGGGCCTGCTGCCGCGCGAACTGGCACCGATGGAGGATCGCGGCCGGGTCTGGGTGCGGGCCACGGCGGCCGAGGGTGCCAGCTACGACTACATGCAGAACTTCATGGATGACGTCGCCGCGGCGACCGCCGAGCGGGTGCCGGAAGCGCATCTGATGATGACCCAGGTACCGGGCTTCGGCGGTGCCAACGGAGTTTCCGGGCCGGTCAACAACGGCTTCGTGCGGGTGTTCCTGAAGGACCGCGCCGACCGCAGCCGCAGCCAGGGCGAGATCGCCGCCGATCTGCAGGCGATGTCTCGGCGCTTCAACGGTGCCCGCGTCAACATCACCCAGGAAGCCAGCATCGGCGACCGCCGTTCGGCGCAAGCCGGCGTCCAGTACGTGGTGCAGGCGCTGGAGATCGCCGAACTGGCCGAAGTGCTGCCGAAGTTCCTCGAAGAGGTGAAGGCCAGCCCGGTGTTCACCTTCGTCGACTCGGATCTGAAGTTCAACAAGCCGGAAGTGAAGGTCAGCATCGACCGCGCGAAAGCGCAGACCTTGGGCGTATCGGCGCAGGACATCGCCCAGACCCTGCAGGCAGCACTCAGCGGCCAGCGCTTCGGCTATTTCATCCTCAATGGCAAGCAGTACGACGTGATCGGCCAGCTGACCCGCGATTTCCGGTCGCGGCCGGATGCGCTCGAAGGCCTGTCGGTACACAGCACGTCCGGTGAACTGGTGAGGCTCGACAACCTGGTGACGATGACGGAGAGCAGTTCGCCGCCGGAGCTGTACCGCTACAACCGGCTGGCGGCGGCGACGGTGTCCGGCACCCTGGCACCCGGCCACACGATCAGCGAAGGCATTGCCGTGTTCGATGCCGCTGCCGCCAAGCTGCTCGACAGCCGCTACACGACGACCCTGACCGGGGCCGCGCGCGACTTCGTGCAGAGCTCGTCCTCGCTGGGCATGGTCTTCGCGCTGGCGCTGCTGCTGATCTATCTGGTACTCGCCGCCCAGTTCGAAAGCTTCCTCGATCCGCTGGTGATCCTGCTGACCGTGCCGCTGGCGCTGGCCGGCGCGCTCGGAGCGCTGTGGCTGTTCGATCAGACCTTGAACATTTTTTCGCAGATCGGCCTGATCATGCTGATCGGCCTGGTGACCAAGAACGGCATCCTGATCGTCGAGTTCGCCAACCAACGGCGCGTAGCCGGTGCCGCGTCGGCCCTGATCGCGGTCCGCGAAGCCGCTGCAGCACGCTTGCGGCCGATCCTGATGACCACGCTGGCAACCCTGCTCGGCATCCTGCCGATCGCGCTGGCGCTCGGCGCCGGCTCGGAAAGCCGGATGTCGATGGGCATTGCGGTGATCGGCGGCCTGCTGATCGGCAGCCTGCTGACCCTGTTCGTGATCCCTGCGATGTACGTGATACTGAACACGCTGTTCGGCGGTCGCCGCCGCGTGAGCGCGGCGGCTGGCGGCGGCGAAATCGAGTCGCCGCCGATTGCGCGGTAGGGGAACAAGCTAGCCCGGACTCAAACCGGGGCTGTTCGCATGACTGAGCCACCCAGTCCCGGATTGCGCTCCGCTCCATCCGGTATCTACGTCGCTTGGAAGACTTCCTGGATCGCGTTATCGTCCGGACGAGCGACCACGCCCCAATCGACGTGATGCCAATGCTTGGGCGCGATGAATTCTGAATGGCGAGTCGTTCGGCTTCAGCTCCGGGATCAGAAATGGAGTGGCGCGAGCACAATTTCGGCGTTCTGTCGCGAGCGCCTTTTCATGATTTCGATCAGAGCGCCGATGGCTTCAGACTTTTCCACACTCTCGTCAGGCGGCGTTGAACAATTCGGAGATCGTCATGAAGTTGCGTTCATCCCTGCGAATTGTCGGCGCGCTCATGGCTTTGACTTTGGTCATGCCAGCGACTGCGGCTCAAGCTGTCGTGCTTCACGCTGCCCGACGGCTTGACGTCGAATCCGGCCGAATCCGATCACCCGCCACCGTTGTCGTGAATGGTGATCGCATCGCGAGCCTTGATCCAAAGTCTCTCCCAGAAGACAGCACTGTCATAGACCTGGGTGACGTAACCATCCTTCCCGGCTTGATGGATATGCACATCCATCTAATGGACGATCCAGACGCGGATTGGATTCGAGAGCGCGCTTATGAGACTCAGGCCACCTGGGCGTTTCGCGCGGCACGAAATGCACGACTGACACTAATGAACGGATTTACTACGGTTCGCGACCTGGGCTCGTCAGGCTTCGTTGATGTTGCATTGATGCATGCCACTGACGATGCTTGGGTGGACGGGCCTCGGGTGTTTCCCGTGGGGAATTACATTACAAGCACCGGAGGGCACTGCGACATGACGGGATTTGCTCCCGGCATTCTGGAGCGCGGACCGGAGGATGGCGTTGCAGATGGTGCAGCGGAAATCCAAAAGGCAGTTCGCTACCCAATCAAGCACGGTGCGAAATGGATCAAAATGTGTGCGACCGGAGGGATCTTGTCCTATGACGCAACGGTTGGTGCACAGCAATATTCAGAATCCGAATTGAGAGCTGGCGTAGAAGAGGCAGCCCGCCACGGCCTGCGTGTGGCCGCACATGCGCACGGAACCGAAGGAATACTTGCTGCAATTCGTGCCGGAGTGGCGTCAATCGAGCATGGCACGATGCTGAATGCCGAGGGCATCAGACTCAGGAAGGAACGAGGTATATGGTTGGTTCCGCAAGCGCATTTTGAGGACGAGAATGAGGATCGCTCGTCTATGGAGCCGATGATGCGGGCTAAAGGAATAGCGGGGGTTACGGGCAAAGCCAGATGAAGGCCTGAATGTTCGGAGCATTCAGGCTGCTGGTCTGCGGCGTTTGGGATATCGAGGGAACTGGCAAGGCGTCAGCGAAGTCCGAGCTAAGACGTTACCGAAATCCGCCTGAAATCCGCATGCAGCGCCAAGAGCATCCAAGTGAATCTGAAATCAATTTTGACCGATGAGGTGATGTATTCCCCTCGTGCGCAAGTTGTAAACCAGATCATGGCCTTGGGGCTAACGGTCCTTCTCGTCACAGCGCTAAGAATCAACGTCGGCGTCCCACCGACCATCATTGTCGGTGGGTCCGCTATCGTGGGTTTCTTCTGTTGGCGCCTCACCAACCTGCGCCGTGTCATTAATCCTCTGAAGACTGCGATTCTTTTCTTGTTGACGACGACCGCGCTTCACGTCCACATGTTCGAAGAGCATGCCTGTCTTTTCGGCCCGTCGATGAGCCGACTGTTCGATATCGCTTTTCCTGATGCTCGGTTCTTGCAGATATTTGTATTTGCACTGCCGACGGTCTACTACCTCACGGCAATCGGTTTGTTGCTTCGAATCCCCCTTGCAGCATTTGTCGCATGGTTCATCTTCATCGGGCCTGGCATTGCCGAGTTCACCCACTTCATTTTCCCGTTCATCGAGCCCGCACTGGAACCAAGCAACCCCGCATCCATCACTACTGTCATCAACGGTGTGCGCATTACGGACATGGCGAATCATTACATTGCAGTCACTGGAAAATACTATTTCCCGGGCCTCTACACGGCCGTTATCCCGATGATCCCCGGCATATTTTCCGTATGGTGGCTCTTGAAGAACCGGCAGCCAGGGCGCTAAGCATCACCAACCCATAATCTGCATCCTGTAGGTCGGCGTTCAGGCCGACAGCGCTGCTGGCCCGTATGGGCCGATGGCGAACGCAATGTGATGGAGCTGGCGCGAGCCGGCCGCAAGACCCGCCACCTCAAGCCAAGGAACTGAACCGCACCTCATCGCCGCTGTCGACATCGAGCGCCTGCGCCAGCTCCGGCGACAGGGTGATGTGGCCGTTCTTGATCGCGATCTCGGCGTAGGCGCAGCGGAAGGCATCGAGCTGGGTGTTGGCGATCAGGCAGGGCGCGCCTTGCAGCGGCTTGCCGATGAACACGGTCACCACCTGGGCGCGGCGAATGGTGCGGATCTCGTCGAGCGGCGCTTCGACACTCGGCCCGCCATCGAAGATGTCGATGTAGCCCTGGTAGCGGAAGCCTTCCTGTTCGAGCAGGTGCAGCGCCGGTTCGGTCTGCGCATGGACCTTGCCCATCACCGCTTGCGCCGCTTCCGGCAGCAGCACGGCGTAGATCGGGTGCGGCGGCATCAGCTCGGCGATGAACGCCTTGTTGCCGGTGCCGACGATGTGCTCGGCGCGCGCGTAGTCGACGGTGAAGAAATGCCGGCCCAGGCCTTCCCAGAACGGCGAATGGCCGTTGTCGTCGGAAACGCCGCGCATCTCGGCGATCACTTTCCTGGCGAAGCGGTCCGGAAAATTGGCCATGAACAGGAAGCGGCATTTCGACAGCAGCTTGCCCGCGCCTTCGCCACGGAAGCCTGGCTTCAGGTACAGCGAGCAGAGCACGCTGGTGCCGGTCAGATCGTTGGACAGATACAAGGTTGGCACCCGGTTGTAGATGCCGAGTTCGCGCGAGGCGTGAATGGTGGTGCCGACCCGGTAGCTGTAGAACGCTTCATCGAGCCCGCAGGCGGCTTCGATCGCGCAGCAGGCGCCGATCTCGCCGCTGTCGGTTTCTTCCATCACGAACAGGTAGCGCTGCTGGCCCGGTTCATCGACATCGGCCGCGAACGAGGCTTCCGACAGCGCGATTTTCTTGGCCAGATACTCCGGCACCGGCGGCAGCGAGGTGAAGCCTGCGCCAGCGGTTTTGGCCATCTCGACCAGCGCGGGCAGGTCGGCAGCGCCGATCGGGCGGATCAGTTTCATCAGTCGGCTGCCGTGGGGTCCGCCGGGATCATGCCCAGCTTCTGACGCCGCTGGCGAGTGACAGCAACAGCGCGGCGCTGAGCCGGGCGCGTTCGGCAAGGCTGGACCAGCGCATCCATTCGCGATCGGAGTGGATGTCGCCGCCGACGACGCCGAGGTTGTCGACATTGGCCAGCCCGGCGGCGGCGAGGTTGTTGCCATCGCAGCAGCCACCGGTCGGGCGGAATTGCAGATCCAGACCGAGGTCGCGGCCGCAGTCGCCGAGCAACGCCTGCAGCCTTGCGGTGCCGGCGGAAATCACTTTCGGTGGCCGGGTGAAGCCGCCGTGGCGCTCGACCTTGAAACCGTTGCGGTCGTTGGCCTGCGTCAGCAGCCGATCGAGTTGCTCGTCGAGCCAGCGCTCGTCGGACGGCTGCGAAGTGCGCACGTTGAACTTCAGCACCGCGCGGTCCGGGACGATGTTCAGCGCGCCGCCGCCGTGGGTGTAGCCGAGATTCAGAGTCAGGCCATCACGCTGGCCGTTCAGGCGATGCAGTTGCAGCGCCAGCTCTGCGGCCAGTGCGATGGCATTGCGGCCGTCCTCGGGATTTCGCCCCGCGTGCGCGGCGCGGCCTTCGACGACCAGATCGAAATTGCCGCTGCCCTTGCGCTCGGAAGCCAGGCCGCCGTCGGCATAGGCCGGCTCGTAGATCAGGCCGAAGTGATGGCGGCCCGCCGCTTCGAGTAGCAGCGGTGCCGAGCCCTGGCTGCCGATTTCCTCGTCCGGATTGAGCAGCACCTCCCAGCCGATGCGTTCCCGCTGCGGGCTGCGTTCAAGCGCTGCGAGCGCGAGCAACAGGGTCAGCAGCCCGCCTTTCAGATCGGCCACACCGGGGCCGTTCAAGGTATCGGCATCGAGCCAGCGCGCCTGCTGGAACGGATGCGCCGTGCCGAACACGGTATCGAGATGGCCGCAGAGGAATACCTGCAGCGGCGCCTCCGGCCGCAGCCGCAGCCGGCGGGCATGGCCGATCGGCCGGCTGCTGCGCTCGCCGCGATCGCCGGTCGTGAGGTACTCCGGCAGCGCGATGGTTTCGGCCGCAGCACCGAGTGGCGCGAACAGCGCCAGCAGGCGCGCGCCGACCGCATCGACACCGGCCGGATGGAAGCTGCCGGAGTTCTGATTCGACAGCCGAACCAGCGTGTCGCGCAGCGCCTCGGCGTCGCCAAGGATCGAATCCAGGATCGCGTCATCGGTCTGTGAACTAGCTCTCATTGTTCGAGTGTACCGGCCGCCAACTGTCAAATTTCTGTCGCTTGCTGGTCACGTGACAGCGGCAAGCTTGATGCCCAAGTAGTTCCAAATTCAAAAATCGGGCTTGGGGGCGTTATGGAAGGCAATCGGGTGAAGGTACTGATCGCGGCGGCAGCGCTGTTCGGAGCTTCCGGCGCGCAGGCGAATTCCACGGCCCAGACACTGCCGTTCACGCAGAATTGGAGCGATGCCGGGCTGATCACTGCTGATGACGATTGGTCGGCAGTGCCCGGCATCGTCGGCTATCTCGGTGGCGACATCACCGCTGCGACCGGCGTCAATCCGCAGACCTTGGTCGGCGAAGGCACGGTGACCATCGACGTCATTGCCAACCAGACCAATACCAACATCACCAACGGCGGCGTTGCCGAATTCGCGCTGGCCAATCCGGTGGTGGCGCTGCAGGGTTCCGGCACCGCCGATGCGCCGAACCTGCTGATCAATCTCGATACCAGCGGCCAGACCAATGTCACGGTCGCTTGCAACCTGCGCGATCTCGATGGCTCTGCCGACAATGCGGTGCAGCCGATCGCGCTGCAGTATCGCGTTGGCAACAGCGGCAACTTCATCGACGTGCCGGCCGGCTTTGTCGCCGATGCCACCTCCGGGCCAAGTCTGGCGACGCTGGTGACGGCGGTCAGCGCCGTGCTGCCCGCAGCAGCCAACAACCAGTCGCTGGTGCAGGTGCGGATCATCACCGCCAATGCGGTTGGCAACGATGAATGGGTCGGCATCGACGACATCAGCATCAGCGGCAATGGCACCAATGGCGATCTGCCGACCGTCAGCCTGAGCCTCACCCCAGCCTCGTTCAGCGAACTCGGCGGCTCGGCCACCGTCACTGCGACCCTGTCGGCCGCCTACACCGCGCCGGTCACCGTCAACCTGACGTTCGGCGGTGCGGCGAGCAATGGCACCGACTACTCGGCGAGCAGAACTTCGCTGAGCATCCCGGCCGGCGACACCAGCGCCACCGTCACGCTCAGCGCGATCGACGACACCGTCTTCGAAGGCAACGAGGACATCAGCGTCTCGCTCGGCAGCCTTGACGGTGCCACCGCCGGCACGCCGAACAGCGTCACCGCGACGATCCTTGAAAACGACGACGCACCACCGCCGACGATCGGCACGCGCATCTACCAGATCCAGGGC
>JAUXYM010000044.1 GCA_030694365.1 Nevskia sp.
CCGGGCTGCTGCGCGGACGTTCGCCACGCTCGCGCTCCGGCGGCGCCGGCGGACGGCTGGCGGCGGCAGCGCGCTCTTCGGCGGTCGGCTGCGAGCCTGGCTCGTAGCCCGGCACCGTCGACGACGGAATCGACTTGCGCAGCAGGCGCTCGATGTCCTTCAGGAACGCGCGCTCATCCGACGACACCAGGCTGATCGCCTCACCCTCGGCGCCGGCACGACCGGTGCGACCAATGCGGTGGACGTAGTCCTCCGGCACGTTCGGCAGCTCGTGATTGATGACGTGCGGCAGCTGGTCGATGTCGATGCCGCGCGCGGCGATATCGGTGGCGACCAGGACACGGATCTTGCCGGCCTTGAAGTCGGCGAGCGCGCGGGTGCGGGCGTTCTGTGATTTGTTGCCGTGGATGGCGTCGGCGAGGATGTTCTCCCGCACCAGCTGCTCGGCCAGGCGATTGGCACCGTGCTTGGTACGGGTGAAGATCAGCACCTGCTTCCAATCGCCGGTCTTGACCAGATGGGCGATCAGCGCGGTCTTGCGGCTCTTGTCGACCGGGTGCACGCGCTGGGCAACCAGCTCGGCAGCGGTATTGCGCGGGGCGACGTCGACGCTCGCCGGATCATGCAGCAGGCCTTCGGCCAGCGAACGGATTTCCGGGTTGAAGGTCGCCGAGAACAGCAGATTCTGGCGCTTCTGCGGCAGCACCTGGATGACCCGGCGGATATCGCGGATGAAGCCCATGTCGAGCATGCGGTCGGCTTCGTCGAGCACCAGCATCTGGATGCCGGACAGGTTCACCGTGCGCTGCTGGAGATGGTCGAGCAGGCGGCCCGGGGTGGCGACGATGATGTCGACACCGCGGCGCAGCTGGTCGATCTGCGGATTGATGCCGACGCCGCCGAAGATGATCGCGGTCTTGATCGCCGGCAGATGGCGGCCGTAGGTGCGCATCGAGTCACCGACCTGGGCGGCCAGTTCGCGAGTCGGCACCAGCACCAGCACTTTCGGCGGTGCCACGCGGGCGGTGGTCGCGGCATCGCGCGGCTGGGAAGCCAGACGATTGAGGATCGGCAGGGTGAAGGCAGCAGTCTTGCCGGTGCCGGTCTGGGCGGCACCGAGCAGATCGCGGCCGGAGATGACGATCGGGATCGCCTGCGCCTGGATCGGCGTGGGCTTTTCGTAGCCTTCATCAGTGAGGGCGCGCAACAGTTCCGGGCAAAGGCCCAATTCAGCAAACAACATGTTTCATTACTCCTGAAGCCGCCACACCGTGCGCAGAAACGCTCTGCACGGCACCGGTTCAGGCAGTGGGGACGAGGATTTCGAACCGCGCCGACTGGCGCATCGAGGGTTTGCTACCGGAAAGACCTTGAACTGCGGCGCCAGGGAGGCGGCCGGATGCATCGTCTTCGAGCAGGGGCGCAACCGGAGCGCCTCACCAAACTGGGGCGAAGTATACGCGATCAGCCCCGGCCACGCCCGGCCGCGTTTGCCCCGCCAAGACGGTGCAGGACAGCGCGGGATCTCAGCCAAAAGAAGGTACGGTTATCCTTGCCAGTGCCTGCGGCCTTGTCTCGCCGCCGGCCTCGTCCCCACGAAAAACCGAAGGTACAAGACCATGAGCCACACCCGTTCGCTGTCGCTGTTGCTATCCGCCACCGTGCTGCTCGCGGCCTGCTCGAAGAAGGAAGAAGCCGTCCCGGCCGTCGAACCGGCTGCTGCGGCACCGGAAGCGGCGGCGGCTCCAGCCCTGACTTCGTCACCGGCGCCCGAAGGTGCCAAGGTTTCGTTCGCAGAGTTGAAGGACGGCGCCGTCGTCGCCAGCCCGCTGCTGGTCAAATTCGCCGTCGAAGGCATTGCCCTCGCCCCGGCCGGCGCCGTCGAACCGGCCAGCGGCCATCATCATCTGGTGATCGACGCTGAACTGCCGCCCGCCGATGCGCCGATTCCGGCCGACACCAATTACCTGCATTTCGGCAAGGCCCAGACCGAAGCCAGCATCGAGCTGACGCCGGGTCCGCACACGCTGCAACTGGTCTACGGAAACGGCTTGCACGTACCGTTCAATCCGCCGCTGGCGTCCGAGAAAATCACCGTCAACGTCCGGTAAGCGCCGCTCGTCAGTAAATCCGGACGGCTCGGCGGGTGTTCGCCGAGCCGTCCTTCCCATCACGTCAACCTTCGTCGACCAAGCCCGCAAACGATTGATTTGCGCCGTCACAACCGGCTGACGCCGACTCTGGCCGACACCCTCGAACGGATGTGAAGCGGAACCCCGACCACGCCCCGGCTCCCGTCTGCACGCTCCGGCCCGTTCGCTCCGCGATCGACTGTTCGGCGCTGCTGCGTTCGCCTTTCGCCGCAGCCGGATCCGCTTGAACAAGCCGCTCTACTTCGGGCCGGTGGCGCAGCCGCTGTTCGGCATGCTGCACCGGCCGCGAGGCGCGTCGCGGCAGACCGGCGTACTGCTCTGCAACAGTTGGGGCACCGAATACCTTAGAACCTATCGCGGTCTGCGCGAACTGGCGCAAAGCCTGAGTGCCAGCGGCTTTCCGGTGCTGCGCTTCGACTACGGCGGCACCGGCGATTCCGGCGGCGACGGCCGCAGTAGCTGTTTGTCGGGCTGGATCGATGAACTCGGTATCGCCGCGCAAGCGCTGCGCGCGGAAACCGGCTGCAGCGAACTCTGCCTGCTCGGCCTGCGCTTCGGCGCGCTGCTGGCGCAGGAAGCGGTGGCGACCGGCATCATCGACGCCCAGGCCGTGGCCCTCTGGGACTCGCCGCCAAGCGGCGAAGTGTTCGTCGCCAATCTTCAACAGATGGACGACGCCCTGAACCACAAGCGCAGCAGCGAACGCCGGGTGCGCTCGCAACTGGTGCCTCCGGCGCGCGATGAACTGCTCGGTCACGAATGGCCGGATGGCCTCGCCGCCGACATCGCCAGGCTGCCCGGCCTGCGCAAGCATTTGCCCGGCCGGGTGATTTTCGTCAGCCGTGACCGCATTCCGCCAGACAGCGTCGAATCGATCCGCCTGCCCGACGCCGGCCACTGGAGCGATGTCGAGCGCATTCACTCGCCATGGCTGCCGAGCGCGTCGTTCCGCATCGTCACCGAGCGTCTGGCAGATGGCCTGAAATGAACGAGCGGGCGATCTCGTTCGGCGAAAGCGGCGCCCTGTTCGGCATCATCGGCAGCCCCGAAGTGCCGGACCCGTTGCGCCCGGCGGTGTTGATCCCGAACACCGGCGTCATCCACAGAGTCGGCCCCAGCCGCATGCACGTCGAACTGGCCCGGGCGCTGGCCAGCGCCGGCCTGGTTTCCTTGCGCCTCGACAACGCCGGCCTCGGCGACAGTGAAACGGTGCCCGGCCGCAGCGATGCCGATTCGGCGCCGGATCTCTGCGCGGCGATGGATGCCCTCGATGCCCGCAACATCTCCACCGGTACCATCATCATCGGCAGCCACAGCGGTGCCCATGATGCGCACGAGGCGGCCCGAGTCGACCCGCGCCTGATCGGTGCCGTGTTCCTCGACGGCTACGTCCACTCGACGCCGCGCGCCTGGCTGAACCGGACGATGGCGCGCCTCACCGAGCGCAGCCGCCATCTGCCGCCGGTGCCACTGGGCATCAGCCTGACGCCGAAATCCGGCAACGCGCTGCACGATGTGCTGCCCAGCGAGATCCACTACTACGACCCGCCATCGGACGAGCGCATGGCGGCCGATCTGGTCGAGTTCATGCGCCGGCAACTGGCCTTGCTCTATGTCTACACCGGCGATGTCGAGCACGACTACAGCTACGCCGCGCAACTGATCGATGCCTTTCCGCTGCTGCGGGGCTATCGCCATCTGAGCATCCGCCAGATTCCCGAAGCCGATCACCACTTCCTTCGCCGGGCGACGCGCGAAGCGCTGATCGACATGCTGGTCGACTGGGTGCTCGCGGTTGCGGCAAAGCGTCAGGCGACCGTCTAGACCCGCCGCGCAGCCAGCAGGCTCAGCAGCAGGCCATCGAAGCGGCGCAGTTCACCGTGCCATTCGAAGCCGGCCATCGCCTGTTGGGCGCGCGCTGATTTCGGCTCGATGCGATAACGATCCGAGTCGATCGAGAAGGCAATCGTCACTTCGCCGAACTCCAGGAACAGGCCGCGCAAGGGCTGCAGGCATTTGTGCACGCATTCCTTGGCGCTGAACGCCGGCAAGGCCCAGCGGGCGAGACCGCCGGGCAGTTCGGCGAGCCGGTCGCGCTCGGCTTCATCGAGGACGTAAGCGGCAGCGTCGTCCGGCAGGGCGCGATCGATTTCGATATCGATGCCGAAGGCCGCCCAATGCTGGGTCGAGGCGGCGATCGCGACCGCCGCTTCCCCGCAGTGGGCGATGCTGCCGGTGACGCCGTCCGGCCAGGCCGGCGCGCCATCGGCCGTCCGGCCGATCACCGCATCGGCATGACCGAGTGCTGCCAGCGCCGCCCGGGCGCAGACCCGGCCAGCGATGAAATGACCACGGCGACGCTCGGCAACATCGACGACCAGCGCCGCTTCCTCTTCCGGCAACGCGAGTGCTTCGCCGGTCATCGGTAATGGCGTCCAGCGGCATGCGCTGCCGGCCAGCCAATCGATCGCCTGCAAGCTCATCGGGCGGCCATGCGGCTCAATGCCGGGCCAGAAATTCCAGCACGTGGCGGGCGAATGCGCCAGGCGCTTCCTGGTTCATGAAATGGCCGACACCGGCCATCCGGACCGGTTCATAACCGGCGGCGAACAGGTGTTCGGAATCGCTGAACGAGCCGGCCAGGACGCAGGCGTCGTGCTCGCCGTGAATGACGCAGGCCGGTACGTGGATCGGCTGCAGCAGGAACTGCCAGGCCACTTTCTTGAAGAACAGCGCGGGAATCGCCCGGTAGTAGCCGAGTGCGGCTTTCAGCCGACCCGGCTCGGCGTAGTTCGCCTTCAGCGGCACCAGGTAGTCATCGTCCGGAATCCAGCCCGGTGACCAGCTGCGCGCGAGGTTCACCAGCCAGGCGAAATCATCCTCGCGGAGGCGCCGCTCGGGCCAGATCGGCAACTGGAACTTGAACATGTAGTGCGAGGCCGCCAGTTGCGCGCGCGACGGCCGCAGCAGAAAACGGCGCAGATGCGGCACGGCGGCGGTGACGATCGCCCGCACCCGGTCGGGACGCAGTGCGGCGGCGGCATAGGCCAGCACCGCGCCCCAGTCGTGGCCGACGATGAAGGCGCGATCGGCACCGAAATGCTCGATCAGCGCCAACACGTCCTGGCCGAGGGTCGGCAGCGAGTAGTCGCCGTCTTCGGGGATTTCGGTCGGTGCGTAGCCACGGGTGAACGGCGCCACGGCGCGATAGCCGGACGCGGCCAGTTCGTGCAGCAGCGGCACGAAGCTCCACGCGGTATCGGGGAAGCCGTGCAGCACCAGCACCAGCGGGGCCCCGGCCGCGCCGCTGGCGGGCGGCACTTCGAGGTAGGCGAACTCCAGACCATTGGCCTGGATGTAGCGCGGCGTCAGGGTGGCAGGGGCTTCGTCGGTGGTATCGCTCATCGGCATCGGCTGGGGTGGTCGCAGGGATCGGCCCGTTAAACTACCCGAAGACAGGCACAACGCGGAAACCCTGATGGAATTCAAGCTGGAACAACTGGCCCAACCGGAACGCTGGCTGGAACTCGGCCTGCCGGTGTTGCTGAAGATCGCCGTGGCGCTCCTGATCTTCTATGTCGGCCGGTTCGTCGTGCGGATGGCGGTCAAGCTGCTGCGCACGGTGATGCAGCGCGCCCATGCCGATCCGACCTTGACCGGCTTCCTGGGCAATGTCGCCTACGGCGTTGGCTATGCGCTGGTGGTGATCTCGACGCTCGGCCAGATCGGTATCAACACCAATTCGCTGGCTGCGGTCGTCGGGGGTGCCGCCCTCGCCGTCGGCCTGGCGCTGCAGGGCCAGCTCAGCGCCTTCGCGGCTGGCGTGCTGCTGATCATGTTCCGGCCGTTCCGGGTCGGCGATTTCGTCGCTGCCGGCGGCATCATGGGCACCGTCGAGGAGATCAAGATCATCCACACGGTGTTGCGCACGGTGGACAACCAGGAGGTGATCGTGCCGAACAACACGATCACCGCAGCGACCATCACCAACTACAGCGCCCGCAGCACGCGCCGCCTCGATATCACCATCGGCATCGATTACGACGCCGATCTGAAGCTGGCGAAAACCGTGCTTGAGGAGATCGTCTTCAGCCATCCGAAAGTGCTGAAGTCTCCAGCGCCGACCGTGCAGGTGCGCGCGCTCGGCCCCAGTTCCGTCGATTTCGCCGTCTGTCCCTGGGCGAAGACGGCGGAATGGGGCGATGTGCAGTGCGAGCTGCTTGAACAGATCAAGCTGCGTTTCGACGCCGAAGGTATCGCCATCGCCCATCCGCAGATGGACCTGCATCTGCGCGATACGGGTAGCGACGAGGCGCGCAAGACCCTGCCGGTGGAGAACCGTCTCTGAGGCAGCGGGTCAACGATCAACCAAGGGAGCAGCAGACGATGAAGGCAGCAGGGAAAGCAGCGTGGGCGGTCGGCGTCATCGGCAGCGTCGCCGTGGTGGCACCGTATGTGATCGGACTGCGCATCGAATCCGCCTTTCGCGCCGGCATCGCCAGCCTGAGCGAGCAGAGCCCCTACCCGATCAGGATCAGCCGCTACCAGCGCGGCCTGTACTCGGCCGAGGCCGAAACGATGATCGAGATCGTGCTGCCGCCCGAAGCCCAGGCACCCGACGACGACGGACACGCAAGTGATGCCCCGGCTGCGCCCAAGGTCCTGCAGTTGCGCCTGCATCACGCGATCAGCCATGGGCCACGGCTCGACGGCCCGCTGCGCTTCGGCCGCTTGGTCACCGCGCCGCAGCTCGATGCCGAGCTCAAGGCCTCACTCGCACCGCTGTTCGGCGAACTGCCCTTGCTCACGCTGACGACCGATCTCGGCTACACCGGTGCGCTCAGCGGCAGCCTCCAGTCGCCCACCGTCGACGCCAGCACAGCCGGCGCCGATGCCGTCAAGGTTCGCTGGGCCGGCATCGACTCAAGCTACTCGCTGGGCGGCGGACACTTCGTGTTGCAATTGGCTGCCCCCAGCCTCGACATCGTCAGCGACGACGGCAAGCGGGGTTCGTTCGGGCCGCTGGCGATCACGGCGGACATGACCCAGATCGACGACAGCCCGCTGTGGATCGGCACTTCGACGATGACCATCGCCTCACTCGCGCTCAAATCCGCCGACGCCACCTCGACGCTGAACCAGTTTGTGCTCAGCTCGGACACCAAACTTGTCGACGGCGCGATCAACTCCGGCGTGCAGTTCTCGGCCTCCAGCGTCGAAGCTGCGGGCACCCGGATCGACCAGCCGCGGCTGCATGTCGCCTTCGATCATCTCGACAAGGCGGCGACCATCGCGATGTCGACGGCGGCCAATCGCTACCAGCAGACGCACGGCAAGGACGCGACAGTCGATCCAGCCACGATGATGGCCGAGCTGAAGCCGGCCTTCAGTCAGCTGGCCGCCGGCCATCCCGAGTTGCGCATCGACGAGCTGTCGTTCGGCAGCCCGGCCGGCGCGGTGAAGGCCGAGGCCAGCCTGCGCTACATCGGCGATGCGAATTTCGACGATTTCTCGCCGCTGACCGATGTCGAAGGCCATGCCCAGTTCGATGCCCCGCTCGACTACGTCAACCTGCTGCTGAGCCAGAAAATCCGCGCCGATCTCGCCGGAAACGCCGGGGTGCCGCCGACCGAGGTGCCGCCGGAAGTCATCGCCAGCGCCCTGCGGAACACTCGCGACGCCCTGATTGCACAGGGTTTACTGCTGGTCGACGGCCAGCAGGCGAAAAGCGCCATGGCGTTCAAGGGCGGCGTGCTGACCATCAACGGCAAGACGCTCGGCACTGGCGTTCCTGACAGCTGATGGCTGGCTGACGAGCGGCCGAAACGACAAGTCCCCGCCATACGGGGCATGGCGGGGACTTGGGCGACGCCGGAAATCTGCGGCTTACTTCGACTTCTTCTTGGCCTGCTTCTCGGCCTTCTTTTCCTTCATCGTCTTCAGCGGTGCTTTCTTTTCGCTCTTCTTGCTATCCATGCCTTTGGACATGATCTTGCTCCGGTGGTTGAGTGGTGGTGCGATTTTGCATGCTCGCCGAGCAAAAAACTTGTTCTCACGCAGAGAACGCAGAGGACGCGGAGAACAGCAAAACCTTCTTGTAAAATCTTTTAGCTTCTCTCTGCGTTCTTTGCGTGAGACAAGGCTTTTTCAGCGCGCGTCGCGCGTCGCCCCAGTCCGCAGGCGTAGCCCGTTGAGGCGAATGAAACCCTCGGCGTCCTTCTGGTTGTAGGCGCCGCGATCGTCCTCGAAGGTCGACAGGGTGGCGTCGAACAGCGAATCCTTCGAGCGGCGGCCAAGGTTGTAGACCGCGCCCTTGTACAGCTTCAGGCGCACGTCGCCGTTGACCCGGGTCTGGCTGTCGTCGATCAGCGCCTGCAGCATCCGGCGCTCCGGGCTCCACCAGTAGCCGTTGTAGATCAGGCTGGCGTACTTCGGCATCAGCTCGTCCTTCAGATGCGCCTGTTCGCGGTCGAGGCACAGGCTTTCGATCGCACGGTGGGCCTTGAGCAGGATCGAGCCGCCGGGCGTTTCGTAGCAGCCACGCGACTTCATGCCGACATAGCGGTTCTCGACGAGGTCCAGACGGCCGATGCCGTGCTTGCCGCCGAGCGCGTTCAGGCGATCGAGAATCTGGAACGGCGTGCCGGCTTCACCATTGATCGCGATGGCATCGCCACGCTCGAAGCTGATGGTGATTTCTTCAGCTTCGTTCGGCGCATCTTCCGGGTTCCGGGTCCAGCGCCAGATGCTGTCGTCCGGGCTCCACCACGGGTCTTCGAGACCACCGCCTTCATAGGAGATATGCAGCGCATTGGCATCCATCGAGTACGGGCTGCCGCCGCCCGGCTTCTTGGCGATCGGAATCTCGTGCTTGGCGGCATAGGCGAGCAGCGACTCGCGCGAGTTCAGATCCCATTCGCGCCATGGCGCGATGACCTTGACGCCCGGCCACAGGGCATAGGCACCCAGCTCGAAACGCACCTGATCATTGCCCTTGCCGGTGGCACCGTGGCTGATCGCATCGCAACCGGTTTGACGTGCGATCTCGACCAGACGCTTGGCGATCAGCGGCCGGGCGATCGAAGTGCCGAGCAGGTACTCGCCTTCATAGACGGCGTTGGCGCGAAACATTGGAAACACGAAATCGCGAGCGAATTCCTCGCGCAGATCGTCGATGAAGATCTCCTTGACGCCGAGCTGTTGCGCCTTCGGGCGCACATGGTCGAGTTCCTCACCCTGGCCGATATCGGCGGTGAAGGTGACGACTTCACAGCCGTAGGTGTCCTGCAGCCACTTCAGGATGACGGAGGTATCGAGGCCGCCGGAATAGGCGAGCGCGACTTTGCGGACCTGATTTTTGCTCATGGAATTCGGGCGCTGGCAGCAGAAGATGGGAAAGGCGGCGAATTATAGCGATGCGCGCAAAAGCCAAAAGGCTGGTCTCACGCGGAGAACGCCGTGACCGCAGAGAGAAGACAAATCGAGACTTGACTAGCAATGAACTTCAGCCAAGAGCCTTTCTGGTCTCCCTCTCCCTCTGGGAGAGGGACTGGGGGTGAGGGACTGTCAACAAAGGGCTTGTTTCGCCGGGAAGTCCCTCATCCCAACCCTTCTCCCGAAGGGACAAGGGCTTTTTGCGAATGGGCTGAGCTTGCTTGCCAATCAGGAATCGAGATAAAGCCCCAGTGGAAGCTTTTCTCTGCGTTCTTTGCGTTCTCCGCGTGAGGATCGCTTTTCCTCAAGCCAACGCGCGGGCTGCCTCCACCCCCATCGGCTAAACTCCGCCCCGAACTCTCCCCCGGCATCCCATGGAACTCCCCCCCGCCCTGCTTGAGGCGTTCAAGCCTGCGCCGCGTATTGGTCAGCGCTTTCGCGGCTTTCTGCCGGTGGTGGTCGATGTCGAGACGGGCGGCTTCAACAACCGCACCGACGCCCTGCTGGAAATCGCTGTGGTGCTGCTGAAGTTCGACCGCGACGGCAATCTGGTCCGCGATACAACCCACGCCGCCCATGTCGAGCCGTTCAAGGGTGCGAACCTCGAAAAGGCGTCGCTGGAGGTCAACGGCATCGACCCGACCAATCCGCTGCGCGGCGCGATCCCCGAGCGTGAAGCGCTGGCCCAGGTGTTCAAGCCGGTGCGCCAGGCGGTGTCCGAGCACGGTTGCACGCGGGCCATTCTGGTCGGCCACAACGCCCATTTCGATCTCGGTTTCGTCAATGCGGCGGTGGGCCGCTGCGATATCAAGCGCAATCCGTTCCACCCGTTTTCGGCCTTCGACACCGCGACGCTCGGCGGCGCGGTCCTCGGCCAGACGGTGCTGGCGCGGGCGCTGGAAGCGGCCGGTCTGCCGTACAGCACGCGGGAAGCGCATTCGGCGATCTACGACGCCGAGCGCACCGCCGATCTGTTCTGCCTGATGATCAACCGCCTGCGCGGCGTGCACGAATCCTTTCTGTCCCCGGCGGTCCCGTCATCCGCTTGAGCCTGGCTTCGGAGTCAGGGATGGGCATGCGCCGTGCTCACTCTTCGACGCGCTCGCGGTCCCGTAAAATGCCGCGACGCTTCCTGATCACCGACCCCTTCCAATGAATTCAACCGACCGACGACACGCCCGGTGGCCTGTCTTGCGCCTGCTGAGCGGGGCCTGCGTCTTGTTGCTGAGCTGCGCCGCAGCCCTGCACACCGGCACTGCGCAAGCGTTTGACCTCGATGACGTTGCGGCGCGCGCCAAGCAACTGGCCGGGCAACCGTTCCAGAAGCCGGAAGGACGGCTGCCGAAAGCGCTGCAGCAACTCGGCTACGACCACTACCGCGATATCCGCTTCAAGCAGGATCGCGCGCTGTGGCACGCCGACAAACTGCCATTCGAATTGCAATTCTTTCATCAGGGCCTGTATTACGACCGGCCGGTGAAGATCAACGAAGTCAACGGTCGGGCGCTGCGCGAACTGAAGTTCACGCCGGACGACTTCGACTACGGCGACAACAAGGTCGATGCCGAATCGTTCCGCGATCTCGGCTACGCCGGCTTCCGCGTGCATTTCGCGGTCAACACGCCGAAGTACAAGGACGAGGTGCTGGTGTTCCTCGGTGCCAGCTATTTCCGCGCGCTCGGCGCCGGCCAGCGCTATGGCTTGTCGGCACGCGGGCTGTCGATCGATACCGGCCTGATCTCCGGCGAGGAATTTCCGCGCTTCACCGAGTTCTGGGTGGTGCGTCCGGAAGCCAATGCCAAGGAACTGGTGATCTACGCGCTGCTCAATTCGCGGCGCGCCACCGGTGCCTACAAGTTCATCCTGAAGCCGGGCTCGGAAACGGTGATGGACACCAAGTCCCGTTTGTTCCTGCGCGAAAACGTCAGCAAGCTCGGCATCGCGCCGCTGACCAGCATGTTCTATTTCGGCGAGAACCAGCCGGCCGACCACGAGGACTACCGTCCGGAAGTGCATGACTCGGACGGCCTGTCGATCGCTTCCGGCACCGGCGAATGGATCTGGCGGCCGCTGGTCAATCCGAAACGCTTGCTGGTGACTTCATTTTCGATGTCGAACCCGCAGGGCTTCGGCCTGATGCAGCGCGATCGCAAGTTCGAGCGCTACGAAGATCTGGAAGTGCGCCACGAACTCAGGCCCAGCCTGTGGATCGAGCCGAAGGGCGCCTGGGGTGCCGGCCGCATCGAGCTGGTGCAGATTCCGACACCGGACGAAACCAACGACAACGTCGTCGCCTACTGGGTGCCGGACAACATGCCGCAGCCGGGCACGCCGCTGGCGCTCGACTATCGGATGCTCTGGCAGATGGACAAGGAGAAGCGGCCGCCGCTGGCCTGGGTCGAGCAGAGCCGGCGCGGACGTGGCGGTTACGGCCGTGGCAATGACGGCAGCATCGGCTTCGTGATCGATTTCACCGGCCCGGCGCTCGACAAGCTGAAGGCCGACGCCAAGATCGAAGGTGTGGTCACCGTCGACGGCAACGGCGAGTTGCTGGAACGCACCACCTATCGCAACGAAGCGACCGGCGGCTGGCGCGTGTCCCTGCGCCTGAAGCGGGTCGATGACGAAAAGGCCGTCGAGCTGCGCGCCTATCTGAAGGGCGACAGCAACACCTTGTCGGAAACCTGGAGCTACGTGCTGCCGCCGGGCTGATCCGGGCCGCACGCCAACCATGAGCTCATCGAATTCCCGGCCAGCATCTCAAGCTGGCAGCCTGGCCGCCGCACACGCCTACTGCGCGCAACTGCGTCTGCCTGACGCCGCACGCAATGCGCTGCTGGCCGAAGCAGCGACTGCGGCCGATCCGCTGGCTGCGGTTCATCGCCTGCTGGCCGACACCGGCGCGGGCTTCGATGCCGGCAACCCTGCATTCGGCTCGATAGCGCCCCGTTTGAAGATGGCGCTGGCTGACGCGACCCGGGGGCGCGAGAATCTGGAAAGCCGCGCCTTCACCGAAGACCTGCAAGGCCGGGTACGGCTGGCCTCGATGCCGGCGCTCAAGCGCGCCTCGTTCACTTCGCGGCCGTGGTCGCCGAATCCCTTGCGGGCACTGCTGCGTTCGATCGGCCGGCTGCTGCTCGGCGGCCGAGGCCAGCGGCAGAACGAGGCCGATGCCGCCGTACCGGGACCGGATGCGCCGACGCCGACCGGCCGCTGGCATGTCGCCGCCTCGGTGCGCCGGTTCATCCTGGTATTTCTGGTCATCGTCCAGACCGTGGTCGCCACCTTCTACATGACCGCCGTGCTGCCCTACCACGGCGGTCACGCGCTCGAAGTGGCGATGCTGATCCTCTACGCGGTGCTGTTCGCCTGGGTGTCGGCCGGCTTCTGGACGGCGATGATGGGCTTCCTGCAATTGCTGATCGGCCAGGATCGCTATTCGATCAACAGCAGCAAGGTGCCGGACGCGAAACTGCCGGACAGCGCCCGCACCGCGATCCTGATGCCGATCTGCAACGAGAACACCGCGCGCGTGTTCGCCGGTTTGCGCGCCACCTACGACTCGGTGATGCGCAGCGGCCAGGGTGCAGCCTTCGATTTCTACATCCTCAGCGACACTTCGGACCCGGACATCCGGGTCGCCGAACTCGAAGCCTGGCTGCTGTTGTGCAGCGAGGTCGGCGGCTTCGGGCGTGTTCACTATCGCCGCCGCCGCCACCGGATCAAGCGCAAGAGCGGCAACATCGCCGACTTCTGCCGGCGCTGGGGCTCGGCCTACCGGTACATGGTGATCCTCGACGCCGACAGCGTGATGAGCGGCGCCTGCCTGGTCCGCCTCGCCCAGTTGATGGAAGCAAACCCGAGCGCCGGCATCATCCAGACCGCGCCTAGGGCTGCCGGCCGCGACACCTTGTATGCGCGCATCCAGCAGTTCGCGACTCGCGTCTACGGCCCGCTGTTCACCGCCGGCCTGCACTTCTGGCAGCTCGGCGAAAGCCATTACTGGGGCCACAACGCGATCATCCGGGTGGCGCCGTTCCTGGCTCATTGCTCGCTGCCGCGCCTGCCCGGACGCGGTGCCTTGTCCGGTGAAATCCTCAGCCACGATTTCGTCGAAGCGGCCCTGATGCGCCGCGCCGGCTGGGCGGTGTGGATCGCTTACGACCTCGATGGTTCCTACGAGGAAATGCCGCCGAACCTGCTCGATGAACTGAAGCGCGATCGCCGCTGGTGCCAGGGCAATCTGATGAACTTCCGGCTGTTCATGACTTCCGGCCTGCATCCGGCGCATCGCGCGGTGTTCATGACCGGCGTCATGGCCTATCTGTCGGCACCGCTGTGGTTCACTTCGCTGGTGTTGTCGACGGCGCTGCTGGCGGTGCAGACCTTCGCCGTGCCGCAATACTTCACCCAGCCGAACCAGCTGTTTCCGTCCTGGCCGGAATGGCATCCGGAATGGGCGATCGCGCTGTTCTCGGCGACCGCGACCCTGCTGTTCCTGCCGAAAATCCTCGCGGTGATCGTCATCCTCGTGAAAGGCGCCCGCAACTACGGCGGTGGCCTGACCCTGACTTTCAGCATGCTGATGGAGCTGATCTTCTCGGCGATGCTGGCACCGGTGCGCATGCTGTTCCATGCCCATTTCGTCACCGCAGCCCTGCTCGGCATCGGCATCCAGTGGAAATCGCCGCCACGCGAGGACTCGCAGACGCCCTGGTCGGAAGCGATCGCCCGTCACGGCTTCGGCACCGTGCTCGGCGTGCTCTGGGCAGCGCTGGTCTATTACCTGGAGCCAGCGTTCCTGTGGTGGCTGCTGCCGGTGGTCGGTGCCTTGATGCTGGCGATTCCGCTGTCGGTCTGGTCCAGCAAGGTGACCTTGGGCCGCACTTTCAAGAACGGCCGCTTCTTCCTGATTCCCGAAGAAGCGGTGCCGCCGCGCGAACTGCGCTGGACTGCACTCGGCTTCAAGCGGGCACCGGAATATTCGGATTTCCGCGCCGCCGTGACCGATCCGGTCGCCAATGCCCTGGTCTGCTCGGCAGGCACCGCACGCGCCTTCCACTCGGACGCGACCCAGCGCGAGCGGCTGGCACTGCTGCAGACTGCCCTGATCCATGGCCCAGCCAGGCTCGATGCCAACCAGAAGAACATGCTGTTGACGGATTCGATCGCTTTATCAAGACTGCACTACCTGGTCTGGACTTCGAGCGAAGCGCACAAGAGCTGGAAGACGAACGTCGATCCGGCCGCGCTGTCATAAATGCTTCAAGCCAAAGTCATCACATTTCAACGCGACGTTCATAGAGTTTGCGAAATGTTCGTCGGAGCGATTCATGTCCCCAGTGATTGAAACCAGCACTCCAGAAAACGCGCCGCGCTTCATCGTCGGCTTCGCGGTCACGCCTGACGAGATCGCCGAAACCCAGCGTCTGCGCTATCGCATCTTTGCTGGCGAGATGGGTGCCGACATCGACGGCGGCGAACAAGGGCTCGATACCGACCATTACGACGCTTGGTGCCGCCACCTCACGGTGCGTGAAACCAGCAGCGGCCGTCTGGTCGCCTGCACCCGCATCCTGACCGACGACAAGGCACCGCGAGCCGGCGGCTTCTATTCCGCCGGCGAATTCGATCTGAAGATGATCGACTCCCTGCCTGGCCGGGTCATGGAAGTCGGCCGCACCTGCGTCGATGCCGAATACCGCAGCGGCGCGGTGATCGCCGTGCTCTGGCAAGGGCTTGCCGAATTCATCATCAAGAATGGCTTCGACTACCTGTTCGGCTGCGCTTCGATCGGCCTCGAAGACGGGGGTGCCAACGCCCACGCGATCCTCGACCAGATCAAGCTGAAGTACATGGCCGAGCCTTGGCAGCGAGTCCGTCCGCTGATCCCTCTGCCGATCGCCGATGCCCGTCCGGCCGACAAGTCGCCGCGCCTGCCGCCGCTGCTGAAGGCCTATTTCAGCCTCGGCGCCAAGGCCTGCGGCGAGCCGTACTGGGATCGCGAATTCAATTGCGCCGATGTCTTCGTGCTGCTCAACGTCACCGACCTGCATCCTCGCTACGCCCGCCACTTCATGGACCGCTCGAAGATCGAGGAGACCACCGTTGTTGCGGGTCACGCTTAGGCGCTTATCCGTGCGTCAATCACGCCTGCGATGACTTACTTGCGGGTAGGCCGCAAGGGGCTGCGGATCATTTCCCACCTGCTGGTCGGGCTGCTGCTGCCGATCCTGGTCATCATCAACGGCCACGGTCGCTGGTCGCGTGAAAACCTCGCCACCTGGTGGCACCGGGTACTGCTGCGCATCCTCGATGTGAAACTGGTGGTCAGCGGCACGCCGCTGGCCGGCACCAAGGTGATGGTCTGCAACCACATCTCCTGGCTCGATATCCCGGTGGTTGCCGCCTGCGAAGCGACGCGCTTCGTGTCCAAGGCGGAAGTCGGCGAATGGCCGGTGATCGGCTGGCTGGCCAATGCCTGCGGCACCTTCTACCTGCGCCGCGGCTCGGGCGGCACCAAGCAGCTGATCGAAGCGATCGACGAACATCTGGGGCGCGACTCCATCGTGTTCTTCCCGGAAGGCACAACCACCGACGGTTCGATCGTCCTGAAATTCCAGCCGCGTCTGTTCGCAACGGCGATCGAGACCAAGCGGCCGGTGCAGCCGATCGCCTTGCGCTTTTCGCTCGCCGCCGACGGCACCGCCACCGCACCCTATGTCGGCGACGACGTGCTGTTCGACAACATCGTCCGGCTGCTCAGGCACGGCGCGATCAGCGCGGAAATCATCTATTGCGACGCGATTGATCCGGAAGGTCACGACCGCGCCAGCCTCGCCCACGCCGCCCATACGGCGATCTGCATGGCGATCGCACCCGACTCGATCCGCCCAGCAAAATCCCGCGACGACCGCGACGCCATCGCGGCTTGAGCGAGGGGTAAACTACGCGGCACCTCCGCTGCATCAGGTCAGCCCGTGTCCCAGCAGCCCCCCGTCGCCCCGCCCGCCGCCATCGTTGCCGGCGTCAAGCTGCGCGCTGCCGAAAAGATGGCGCGCATCCCGATCAAGGTCGAGCCGACCATCACGCCGCTGCGCAAACCGACCTGGATCCGCGCCAAGCTCGGTGAATCGGCCGAAGTCGCCAAGGTCAAGAGCGCGCTGCGCGCCAACGGCCTGCACACGGTTTGCGAAGAAGCGAGCTGCCCGAACCTGTCCGAATGCTTCGGCAAGGGCACGGCGACGTTCATGATCATGGGCGACATCTGCACCCGGCGCTGCCCGTTCTGCGACGTTGCCCACGGCCGCCCGAACGCGCTCGACACCGAGGAGCCGGCCAAGCTGGCCCGCACCATCGCCGACATGGGCTTGCGCTACGTGGTGATCACCAGCGTCGATCGCGATGACCTGAAGGACGGCGGCGCTGCCCATTTCGCGGCCTGCATTGCCGAGTCGCGTACTGCCTCACCAAAGTTGGTGATCGAAGTGCTGGTGCCGGACTTCCGCGGCCGCATGGACCCGGCGCTGGCGATCTTCAAGGACAACCCGCCGGACGTCTTCAACCACAATCTGGAAACCGTGCCGCGCCTATACAAGCAGGCCCGCCCGGGTTCGGACTACGACTGGTCGCTGGACCTGCTGGAACGCTTCAAGGGCCTGCACCCGAAGGTGCCGACCAAATCCGGCCTGATGCTGGGACTCGGCGAAGAGATCGAAGAGATCGAACAGGTGATGCGCGACCTGCGCGCTCACGGCGTCAACATGCTGACCCTCGGTCAGTACCTGCAGCCGTCGAAGCACCACCTGCCGGTGATCCGCTATGTGCACCCGGACGAGTTCGAGCGCCTGCGCGTGGTCGGCCTGGAGATGGGCTTCGATCACGTCGCCAGCGGGCCGATGGTGCGGTCGTCTTACCATGCCGATCAGCAGGCGCATGGCGTACTGGCGGGCGGATAAATCCCACGCGAGCCGCAACTGTCATTCCCGCGCAGGCGGGAATCCAGTTCTCTGTTGCCAGGGTGCGTGAAGGTCACAACTGGATTCCCGCCTGCGCGGGAATGACCAGTGTTTTGTAAGGATTTGAAGGGAAAATGCCCGAGGCCTGCACCTCAGGCTGCTGCGGTCACCGTGCTGATCTCGAACCGCCCCGTCAGCGCCTTGTGGATCGGGCACTTGTTGGCGATGCCGGTCAGATAGCTCTTCTGCTCGTCGCTGAGCGCTCCGATGAAGGCCAGCGTGCGGGTGATCCGGTAGACGCCGTCGGCTTCGGTGAAGGCGATCGTCACCTTCAAATCATCGAGCGGAATCTTGCGGCGCTGGGCGACCATGGTCACGGTCAGTGCGGTGCAGGCACCGAGCGCGGCATTGAGCAGATCGTGCGGATCGGGTCCACCGTCCTCGCCGCCGCCGTCGATGGGCACGTCGACCTTGAACAGGTGGCGGCCGGCCGTGACCACCTGCATGAACTGGCCATCGGCGGCCTTGCTGACTTCGATCTGCGGACTGCTCATCGCGTTGTCTCCTGCATGATTTGATTTTCCAGCAGCGCCAGCCGTTCCGGCGTGCCGACATCGATCCAGATACCGCGATGCAGCTCGGCACTCACTCGGCCGCGGATCGCGGCATCGCGCAGCAACGGTGCCAGCGGGAATGCGCCTGGCGTGCAGTCCGCGAACAGTTCGGGACGCAGTACCGACAGGCCGCTGAAGGTATGTGCCTCAGCGCAAGCGGTGATCAAGCGGCCGCCAGTCTCGTCACCGGCAAGACCGAAATCGCCGCGCAGGTTGTGCGCCGGATTCGGCACCAGTAGCAGATGGGCGAGATCATTGTCTGGAAGGCTTGCCGCACGCGCGACGAGGCGTTCCAGCGGGTAATCGCTCCAGACATCGCCATTGATCAGCAGGAACGGTGCAGGCCCGAGCAGCGGCAGCGCGTGAAAGATGCCGCCGCCGGTTTCCAGCGCCGGCCAGCCTTCTTCAGACCAGGCGATCGACAGGCCGAGCGCCGCGCCATCGCCCAGGTGCTCGCGCAGCCGATCACCGAGCCAGCCGAGGTTGATGACGATGTCGCTGATGCCGGCCGACTTCAGCCGCAGCAGGTGATGCTCGATCAGCGGCCGGCCAGCGACCGGGATCAGCGGCTTCGGCCTGAGGTCGGTCAGCGGCCGCATACGCTCGCCGCGACCGGCCGCAAGGATCATCGCTTTCATCGCTGCACGCTCAAGCGAGCGGCACGACCGGCAGCACGTAGCGCTCGAACAGCGCGGCCAGCGGTGCCAGTTCCGCATCACGAGCCGCGACATCGACCACGTAGCGGATGAAGCGCGGCGTGTCGGCGAGGTACTTCGGCTTGCCATCGCGGTAGTTGATGCGGGCGAAGATGCCGAGCACCTTTAGATGGCGCTGCAGGCCGATCCAGTCGGCGTCGCGGCGGAACGCGACGTAGTCCGCGGTCAGTGGCAGCCCGGCCATCAGGCCCTGCCTGTGGTATCGGCGCAGCCAGGTGTCGATCCTCGCTTCCGGCCAGCTCAGGAAGGCATCCTTGAACAGGCAGATCGGGTCGTAGGCAATCGGGCCGTAGACCGCATCCTGGTAGTCGAGCACGCCGACCCGGAAATGGGGCTCCGGTTCGCTGATCATCAGGTTGCGCGGCATGTAGTCGCGATGGACATAGACCTTCGGCTGCGCCAGTGCGGCGGCGATCAAGCTCGCGCAGACCGACTGCCAGGCGGCGAGATCGTCACCGCTTAAGGTGACACCGAGGTGGCGGGACAGATACCAGTCCGGGAACAGCGCCAGTTCGCGGGCCAGCAGCGGCTCGTCGTAATCGGGCAGCACGCCGGGGCGCGACGCGAGCTGCCACTGGATCAGCGCGTTGATCGCAGGCTGAAACAGCGCATCGGCATTGTCCAGCGTGAGCACATCGAGGTAGGTCTGGGCGCCGAGATCGGACAACAGCAGAAAGCCCTGCGCCAGATCCTGCTCCAGCACCTGCGGCACATGCACACCGGCCGCAAGCAGCAGCGCGCCGACCTTCAGGAACGGCCGGCAGTCCTCCACGGCCGGTGGCGCGTCCATGACGATCCAGCTGCGGCGGCCATCGACGATACGGCCATCGACAATACGAAAGTAGCGCCGGAAGCTGGCATCGGCCGAAGCCGGTGCGAAGCTGGCACCGCCTGGCTCGATGCTCAGACCGAGGCAGGCGAAAGCCCAGTCGCGCGCCTGCACGGCGCGGGCATCGAGGGCGTTCAGGGAGGCTGCAAGGGAAGCGGAGCCGGTCACGGATGGGAGCTGGAGATCGAGAGAGGAACCTTAGGGTAAGAGCGCGCCCGCACATTTGCACCGGCGCATCGATCGGCAACGGCCGGAGTCGGCAAACTCATTGTCAACACGGCCAGCCAAACCCATACTCTGCCCGCCTTCAAGGATCCTCCAGCTTGCAACCCTCTACGTTCCGACTGCTGCGCGCCTGCGCGGTCTTATCAGTGCTGTGCAGCGGCGTCGCACGCGGCGAACCGGCGTCGTGTCCGCAGATCGATTTCACCAGCGAGATGCCGCCGATTCCGTCGGATCCGAAACTGGTGCTGAACGCCGACAAGGTCGATTTCAACGAAGGCGGCCAGTCCAGCCTCAGCGGCTCGGTACGAGTCAGCCAGAGCGGCCGCGAGTTCGCGGCCGAGAAGGTCGACTACAGCGAAGCCGACCAGCGCCTGCGCACCGATTCGCAGACCTTGTTCCGCGACGCCCGCTATGCAATTCGCAGCGGCCAGACCGATTACGACCTGCAGCTCGGCAGCGGCGTATTTCTAGACAATGATTTCACCCTGCGCTCGATCAACGGCCGAGGTGTAGCCAAGCGCATGTCGGTCGCCGAGAGCGGCAACGCCAAGCTTGAGCAGGTGCGCTTCACCACCTGCGCGCCTGGCAACGAGGCCTGGACCTTGTCGGCATCGACCATTTCGCTCGACCAGGACAGCGGCCGCGGCGAAGCCACCAATGCGCTGCTGCGCTTTCAGGGCGTGCCGCTGTTCTATCTGCCCTGGTTCCAGTTCCCGATCGATGGCCTGCGCCATTCCGGCTTCCTGTTCCCGATTGTCGGCAACAACCAGAACACCGGCTTCGATATCCGCTGGCCGGTCTATCTGAACCTCGGTTCGAACTACGACGTGACCTTGATCCCGCGTTATCTGTCGGAGCGCGGCGCGCAGATCGGCGGCGAAGGCCGCTATCTGCTGGACAGCAACGAAGGTTCGCTGTTCGGCGAATACCTGCCCAGCGACAACAAGCTCGATGGCCAAAGCCGCAGCTATGTCGACTACCGCCACGCCGGCGTGTTGAGCCACAACCTCGGCGTCGAAGCGAAATACGGCTATGTCAGCGACCGCAACTACTTCGCGACCTTCGGCGGCGGTGTCGACCTGACCTCGACGCCGTTCCTGGAGCGCGGCATCAAGTTCACTTACCAGGCACCGAGCGTGTTTCGGGTCGAAGCGCTGGTGCAGGAATACCAGACGCTGGCGACCAGCCAGACCTCCAGCCTCAGCGGTCTTGATCCGGACCCGTACACGCGACTGCCGCAGATTCGCGTCGACGGCCTGAGCAAGAACAGCTTCCTCGGCACCCGCGCCGGGCTGTTCGGCGAGTTCACCAATTTCGCCCGGGCCGGTTCGGTGGAGGGCCAGCGGGTCATTGCCCAGCCGTACCTGCGCTGGGAGCACGACCAGTTGTCCTGGTACGCGAACGCCCAGGGCGATCTGTCGTACACGGCCTACAACCTGACCAACACCGCTGCCGGCGCGCCTGATGCGCCGCGCCGCACCTTGCCGCTGCTCAGCGCCGAGGGCGGCCTGCGCTTCGAGCGCCTGACCGGCACCGGCAATGTGCAGACTCTGGAACCGAAGCTGTTCTATCTGTATGTGCCATATCGGGATCAGGACCTGCTGCCGCTATTCGACAGCGGTCTGCCCGATTTCGATTTCCCGCAGTTGTTCGCGCGCAATCGCTATTCCGGCTACGACCGGGTGTCCGACGCCAATCAGTTGACCACGGCGGTCACCTCCAGGCTGATCGAAAGCGGCTCCGGCATCGCCAGGCTCAGCGCCACGCTTGGCCAGATCTATTATTTCCGAGGCCCGCGAGTCGATCTGCCCGGCTTCGCCACGCCGAGCGAAGGCGGCTCGAACTTCCTCGGCAACCTCGACTACCAGCTATCGAGTCGCTGGTCGGCGACCGGCACCGCTGAAGTCTCCTCGACCGTCGACCGGGTGCAGCGCAGTTCCGTCGCGCTGCGCTACCGGGACCCGGAAGCCCATGCCGGCGGCCGTCGCTTCGACCTCGCCTACCGCTATCGGCGCGATCTCCTCGAACAGGCCGACGCCAGCTTTTCGACGCCGATCACCGATGCCTGGCGGCTGGCGGCGCGGATGCGTTACAGCCTGCGCGACGACAGCACCTTGGAAGCTTTCGGCGGTGCCGAATACCAGACCTGCTGCTGGGCGGTCAGCGCCACCTATCGCCGCTACCTGGTCGGCGGCGTCGATCGCTTCAACAACGGCTTCTACGTGCAGCTCGAACTGAAGGGTCTGACCCGCATCGGCAACGGCTTCGAACGCCTGCTGCCGAACGATGATTTCGACAGCGAACGACGCAGCCGCTGAAGCCGCGCGTGCTAACCTTTTCGCCCGTTCCGTCTCACCTGTGCTGATGATGCCCACCAAGTCCCTGCTCAAGCTCGCATTCCTGATCGTCGCCACACTGACCGGCGCGAAGGCGCTGGCGGCGGTGGAATCGCTCGATCGCATCATCGCCGTGGTCAACGATGGCGTGGTGCTGCAAAGCGAGATGGAACGCGCGATGAAGATTGCCGAGGCCCAGTTGCGCGATCGCAACATCCCGGCACCGCCGGCCGGTGTGATCGAATCGCAGGTGCTGGAACGGCTGATCGTCACCCGCCTGCAGACCCAACGTGCCGCAGAAGCAGGCATCCGCATCGACGACCGCGAGCTGAACGACGTGCTGAACTCGGTTGCCGCGCAGAACAAGATGAGCCTGCCGCAGTTCATCGACGTGCTGAAGAAGGATGGCCTCGACTATCCATCGATCCGCGAACAGATCCGCGATGAAGTGCTGACCCAGCGCGTCCGTCAGAAGGAAGTCGCTGCTCGCGTGCAGGTTACCGACCAGGACATCGATCTGGCGCTGGCCACCGCCTCGGCGGAAGACACCACCGAGTACCGCCTCACCCACATCCTGGTGTCGGTGCCGGACGGCGCCACCACCGAAGTCCGCGAAGCGGCGCGCGCCAAGGCCACGGCGCTGCTGGCCCGTGCCCGCGGTGGCGAAGATTTCACCCAGATGGCGATCGCCAGTTCCGATGGCCAGCAGGCGCTGTCCGGCGGCGATCTCGATTGGCGCAAGGGCGCAAACCTGCCGACCGCATTCGCCAAGGTCGCGCCGAAGCTCGCCGTCGGCGACGTCGCCGACATCATCGAATCCGGCAGCGGCTTCAACCTGATCAAGCTGACCGACAAGCGTGATGCCGGCGAGCGCACCACGGTCAACGAGACCAAGTCCCAGCACATCCTGCTGCAGGTCACCGCGCTGCGCGACGAAGACGGCTCCCAGACCTTGATTCGCGAAATTCACGACCGTCTGGCCAAGGGCGAGGATTTTGCGGCGCTGGCGAAGAAGTACTCCGACGATCCGGGTTCCAAGAATTCCGGTGGCGATCTCGGCTGGCAGCCACCGGGCGTGTTCGCACCGGAGTTCCAGAAAGCACTCGACGAACTCGAGCCGAACCAGATGAGCCCCCCCTTCCACACCCAGTTCGGCTGGCATATCGCCAAGGTCAACGATCGCCGCACCCGTGACGCGACGGTGGAAGCCCGCCGCGGCCGCGTGCGCCAGTCGATCTCGGTGCGCAAGGAAGCCGAGGAGTACGACACCTGGGTGCGCCGCCTGCGCGAGGAAGCCTATGTCGAGTATCGGATGACCACCCCTGATGCCGCGACAACCCCTGCCGCCACGACGCCGCCTGCTGCGACGCCGCCTGCTGCGACGCCGGCCGGCTAGGTGCTGCCCCGCCTGATCGTCACGCCGGGTGAACCGGCGGGCATCGGCCCTGATCTGATCATCCGCATCGCTCAGGATCCGCTGGCTGCGCAGCTGGCGGTGGTTGCCGATCCTGAGTTGCTCGCCGAACGTGCTGCCCAGCTCGGCCTGCCGCTGCGTCTGGTCGCCGCCAGCGCTGCCATCCACGTACCGGGCAGCCTGCAGGTGCATCCGGTTGAAACGGCGGCACCGGTCAACGCCGGTCATCTCGATCCGGCCAACGCCGGCTATGTGCTGCACACCTTGCGAGTCGCCGCGCGCGCCTGTCTGTCTGGCGCTGCCGATGCGATGGTCACCGCGCCCGTGCACAAGGGCGTGATCAACGACGCCGGCATGCCGTTCACCGGCCATACCGAATTTCTCGCCGAACTCTGCGATGCACCGCTGCCGGTGATGCTGCTCGCCGCGCCCAACTTGCGGGTGGCGCTGGCGACCACCCATCTGCCGCTGCGCGAGGTCGCCGATGCGATTACCCGCGACGGCCTGCGCGCGGTGCTGAAAATCCTCGATCACGATCTGCGCACCAAGTTCGGCATCGCCCGCCCGCGCATTCTGGTCTGCGGCCTGAACCCGCATGCCGGCGAAGGTGGCCATCTGGGCCGCGAGGAGATCGACACCATCATCCCGGTACTCGATCAGCTCCGCGCCGATGGCCTGGACCTGGTCGGCCCGCTGCCGGCCGATACGCTGTTCACGGCGAAAGGACTGGCCGGTGCCGATGCCGTACTCGCGATGTATCACGACCAGGGTCTGCCGGTGCTGAAGTCCAGCGGCTTCGGCGAAGCGGTGAACATCACGCTCGGCCTGCCGATCATCCGTACCTCGGTCGATCACGGCACCGCGCTGGAACTGGCCGGCACTGGCCGCGCCGATACCGGCAGCCTGCGGGCAGCGATCGATGCCGCCGTCGAACTGGTTGCGCGCCGTCAGGAGATCGCTCGATGAGCGCACCGAAAAAACGCTTCGGCCAGCATTTCCTGCACGATCAGGCGGTACTCGATCGCATCGTCCGCACGGTCAATCCGAAACCGGACGATGCCCTGGTCGAGATCGGCCCCGGCCGCGGTGCGCTGACCCGGCTGCTGCTGCCGAAAGTGACGCGGCTGAGAGTGGTCGAGATCGATCGCGATGTGATCGCGCCGCTACGCGCGGCCTGCGGTCAATCGGAGAAGCTGGAAATCCACATGGGCGATGCGCTGGAAGTCGATTTCGCGCAATTCGTCGACGACGGCAAGCCGCTGCGTCTGGTCGGCAACCTGCCGTACAACATTTCGACGCCGCTGCTGTTCCACCTGCTCGGCATTGCCGGCCTGGCCAATAATATGGTCCGGGACATGCACTTCATGCTGCAAAAGGAAGTGGTCGACCGCCTGTGCGCCGAGCCAGGCAGCGATGACTATGGCCGGCTGACGGTATCGATGGCGGCGCGCGCCGAAGCGGTCAGCCTGTTCGATGTCGGCCCGGAAGCCTTCCATCCGCCGCCGAAGGTCGACTCCGCCGTGGTCCGGCTGACGCCGAGGCCGGCACCGTTTCCGCTCGCTGATCTCGGTGCCTACGAGCGCCTGGTCGCCGCAGCGTTCAACCAGCGGCGCAAGACCCTGGCCAACGGTCTCAAGGGCTTGCTGACGGCGGCGCAGATCGCGGCCGTCGGCATCGAACCCGGCATCCGCGCCGAGCAGTTGTCGCCAGCCGAATTCGCGCGGCTCTCGGACGCCTGGGCGGGGTTGGCCGCGACCCAGCCAGGGTGAAGCAGCCGTAGCCCGTGGGGTGGGCCCGTGGGGTGGGCCCGTGGGGTGGGCCCGTAGGGTGGGCCCGTGGGGTGGGCCCGTAGGGTGGGCAGGCTGCATCTGCCCACCATGCGTCATCCTCTGACGGTCGCGAATCGGTGGGCAGGTGAAGCTTGCCCACCCTACGCGCTGAACTCAGTTTTCCTTGGTCGTGAACGAATCGCGCTCGAACTTTTCCGGGATCGGGTGCTTGAAGCTGTCGGCGTAGCGCTGGTAGACGTTGGTCGCAGCGTCACCCGGCATCGGTCTGGCGATCCGGGACGCCGCACTGCCGCTGGTCTGCAGCCGGGTCCAGTCCCGCGTCATCGAGCCGAAGCCGGTAGCCGCCGCTTCGCCATTGGCAGCGGTGGACGATTCCTCGGCGGCCGCCGAACCGGCAGTCAAGGCCAGCATCATGACCGGGGCCAGCATGATCATTGCGCGCATCTTCCTTCTCCTGTGTGACCGGCAGACTCGGTCCGCCGCTCGATGATAGTGATTCCCCGCTGTCGCCCCGGGCCGGGCCGTTGGCCGGTTCAGCTCGGCGTGCGACTGGTTCGCGATGCCTGCCGGCTGCGGATGCCCTGGGCATCGGCACGCAGCCGTTTCATCGTTTCAGCCGTGGCACCCGCCTGTTTGGCCATCTGATCGGCGCCCGGCTGATTGCCGGTCAGCAGCATCAGGATGATCAGATTGTTGCGGCTCTTGAGTTGCGCCGGTGCCAGCTCGGCGGCCGTCGACAACTCCGGCAGCGCTTCCGCATAGCGGCCGGCTTCCATCAGGGCATAGCCCAGATCGTTGCGAATCTCGACATCGGTCGGCAACTTCGCCGAGGCGCTGCGCAGCGCGCGGATCGCGCCTTCCAGATCCTTGCGCGCCAGCATCAGGCCGATGCCATGCCAGGCCTTGCCTTCCAGCGCGCCGCCCATCAGCCGTCGGTACAGCAGCTCGGCCGGACCGGTCTGACCCAGTCGGCGACGCGTCTCCGCTTCCAGATAGATCAGCTGCGCACTGTCCGGCGCCGCCTGTTTCTGCTCCTGGATGTGGGCGAGCGCCGCGTAGTACTGACCCTTGTCGAGCAGACCGCGAATCACGTCATCGCGAATCTCGACGACCTTGGAAGGATCGGCCGCGATCGGCTGGTAATCGTCCGGCGGCGTCTCGCGGACCACGCGCTGCGCGCAGCCGCTGAGTAGCAACACGATGACGAGCGCAGATAGCCGCTTCATGGTCGGGTGTTTGAGGTTCACTTCCCGGCAACGGTGCCGAGCGTGCGGATGATGCCGAGTGTCGCCGGGCCGGCCACGAAGATCAGCAGCGCCGGAAAGAAGAACAGCACCATGACCACGGTCATCCGGCCGGAGATGATGTTGACCTGCTCGCGCAGATCGAGACCGCGGCGCTCTTCGATCAGCTTCATCATGTCGAGCAGCGGTTCGCGCACTTCGCCGCCGTAGCGATCGACCTGGCGTAGCACGCCGATGATATTGCTGAGGTCATCGACTTCGAGCATGTCACCCAGCTGGCGCAGCACTTCGCCGGTATCGGCGCCGGCATCGAACTGGCGCACGGCGGAATCGAACTCGCGACCCAGTTCAGGCAGCACGCCGCGGCCGTCACGAACGATCGAGGCCAGCGCCTGACGCGTCGACAGGCCGGCTTCGAACAGCAGCACCATCAGGTGCACGAACAGTGGCACCTCGCGCTTGATCTTTTGCCGCCGCGCGGCTGCCGCCCGACGCAACACGATGCGCGGCAGCAGCAGCGAGATTGCGAACGCCGCGAAGATCACCAGATAGAGCAGCGGCGGCTTGAACAGCTTGCCGCCACTCAACACGCCGATGAACACGCCGATGCCGAGCAGCACTGGCACCAGCCCTTGCAGCGCATAGAAGATCAGCCGCGATTCCGGCCCGCGCCAGCCAGCCTGGGCGAGCAGGCGCGGCGTCTCGCCTTCCCTGTCCACCAGTTTCTCGATCGACTGGCCACGGCGGGCAAAACCTTCAAGCAACTGCTTGTGTTCGGCGCCATCGAAGTTGTCGCCAAGCTCGGTACCACCGAGTTCGAGGCGGCGCCGCAGACGCCGGCCAGCGCGGGCATCGAACGCCATCCAGATCAGCACCCCCAAGGTGGCGATGCCGAACAGCACGGCACCGACCACGACCATCGCATAGATCGTCGGACTCATGATTCGCTCTCGTCGATGCCCTTCAGCATCCGCCACATGGCAACGAAACCGAGCACCAGCATCACGCCGGAGCCGGCCAGCAGCAGCAGGCCGGTCGGGTCGTCGATCATCACGTTGTAGTACTTGGGATTGCTGACATACATCCAGGCGAACAGGCCGACATTGATGAAAGCCAGCATCTTGGCCGAAAAGCGGGTTTCGGCGGTCAGCGCGCGCAACTCCTGGGCAGCCGACGAGCGCTGGCGGATCACCACGATCAGGCTTTTCAGCACGCCACGCATGCTGCCGCCGTACTTGCGGTTGATGCTGGCGGCGAGCGCCATGACTTTCAGATCGCGCAGGCGATGAATCTCGCCGGCTTCGCTCAGCACCTGCTCCAGCGGTGCGCCGAGGCGCACCTGGCGGCCGATCGAGGTGAACAGCGGACGAATCGGCTCGGGCGCTTCGCGACCCGCCTGATTCAGCGCTTCATCAAGCGTGTTGCCGGCGGCAAGCACGCGGATCGCGTTCTCCAGATAGGCCGGCAATTGCTCGACAATCTTGATCCGCCGCCAGACCGCACGCTGGATCAGTAGCATGTAGACCAGCGACAGCACGATGCCCAGCACCGGCAGCACGATCAACGGCCCGGCGATCACCGTCAGCAGCACGCTGACCACCAAGACGCCGAGCAGCAGCCGGACCACAGCCTCCGGGCGGATTTCCGAACCGGTGCGCCAGAACAGATGGCAGATCCAGCGCAGCACGGGATTGCCAATTGTCGAGCTGCCCTGACTGATCGCGGCCTCGTCGGCACCGCTGACTCGCAGGCGCATCTTGACGTCGGACTGGTACTCCTGGTCCCGCGCCTGCAGGAACAGCCACACGGCGACGCCGAGCAGCAGCACGGCACCCAGCACGATCAAGCTCACTCCGGCGTTCATGCGGCCTCCTGCGGCACCACGATGCCGGACTCGGGTTGGTAGCGGAAGACATCGCGCATCACCAGTTCGCTGCCATCGAGACCATGCAGCTCGCTGATCGACATCACCCGGCGCTGGCCGCTGGACAGACGCGAGACATGGACGATCAACTGGATGGCCGCCGCAATCTGGCCGCGCAGGGTCTTTTCGCCACCGGTGTAGCCGGCAAACCCGGCGAGCAGTTCGATGCGGTGCATCGCATCGCGGACATTGTTCGCGTGCAAGGTGGTCATCGAGCCGTCGTGGCCGGTGTTCATCGCCTGCAGCATGTCCAGCACTTCATCGCTGCGCACCTCGCCGACGATGATCCGATCCGGCCGCATGCGCAGCGCATTGCGAACCAGATCGCGGGCGCTGATCGCCCGCTGGCCTTCCAGATTCGGCGGCCGGGTTTCCAGCCGCACGACATGGTTGTGGCGCAGCCGCAGCTCGGCGGCATCTTCGACGGTGACGATGCGCTCGCCCGGCGGAATCCAGCTGCTCAGCAGGTTCAGGAAGGTGGTTTTGCCCGAGCCGGTACCGCCGACGACGATCAGATTGGTCCGCGTCTCGACCTTGCGCTTCAGGTAGTCGAGTTCCGGCTGGGTGATGCTGCCGCTGTTCAGCAGGTCTTCGGCGGTCAGCGGGATTTTCTTGAACTTGCGGATCGACAGGCAGGGCCCGTCGAGCGCGATCGGCGGAATGATCGCGTTGACGCGCGAACCATCGGGCAGACGGGCATCGACCATCGGCGTCGATTCGTCGACCCGGCGACCGAGCGGTGCCAGGATGCGCTGGATCACCCGGATGACGTGGTTGTCATCAACGAAGCGCACCGGTGCCGAATAGAGCTTGCCAGCGCGTTCGATGAAGACGTTATGCGGACCGTTGACGACGATATCGTTGACCGTGTCGTCGTCGACCAGGCTCTGGATCGGCCCGAAGCCGAGCAACTCGTTGCGGGCATCGGCGATCAGCGCTTCCGATTCGCGCTGATTGACCGGCAGCCGCTGTTCGAGCACATAGCGCTTGACCTGTTCGGCGACGAAGCGCTCGACCTTGTCGGCCGGCCAGGTGTAGATGTCGAGCTTGCGATCCTCGATCTGGGCGATCAGATGCCGGTGGACGCTGCTCTTCAGCGTCTGGTACTGATCCGACAGCCGGAACCGCTCGATCTGATCCGTCACGGCGAGCACCGGTTACCGGAGCAGCCGATCAAGAAAGCCCTGCGGGGCCGACGCAGCTTTCATTGCGCCGGACAGCAGCAGACCCGCCAGTTCCTGCATGCCGGCGCAGTACGGATCTTTCTTCGCCAGCGTATACAGCGGCTCGCCGGAATTCATCGACAGCAGGCGGTTGAAGCTTTCGGTCTGCAAGGAACTCAGCAGCGGCAATTCGAACAGTTCGGCGAGGTTGCGCGGCTCCAGCCCCAGGTGCCGGCGATAGTTGTCGACCACCAGCGCAGTGCGATCCAGCGAGCAGTCCTGAGCCCGCAGCGCCCGCAGCAGATATTTGTTGTGGCGCGATTTCAGGATCGACTGATCGGACAGCAGCAGGCTGCGATCGGCCATGCTGACCAGGCCAGACAGTGCCGTGATCGGCGCATGGCCATCGACGGCCACCACCATGTAGGTGAACAGGCCACGCAGCACCTGCATCAGCTTCAGCAATTGATCGGCATCGAAGCTGGCCCGGCCGAGCAGATCCTCGGGCAGGCTGAGCACGTAAAGGCCGCTGGCGTGCTTGGAGAATGCGGTATCGATCAGCGTCTGGTCGCAGCGATGCGCATCATTGACGGCATCGAGCAGGTTGTAAGTCGGATTCAGGTTCAGGAAGATCGCCGCCGCACCGGACGGCGTGGCCAGATCGACCAGCAACACCTTCTCGCCCGGGTTCAGGCGTTCGACCACCGCCAGCGCCAGGTGCTCGGCGAAGAAGGCGATCGACTCATGCGGATGACCGGACAAGGTCAGGAAAATCTGCCCGGCCTTGGTCGGCAGCGCGGCCGATGCAGTGGTCGCCGCGGTGCGCTTCAGCAGGCGGCCGATCTGGCCCCCGAGCTTGGCATCGTCCCGGCCGCGCACCAAATAGTCGCGGGCACCGGCGCGCATCGCCGCCAGCATGCACTCGGGATTTTCGCTGGCACCGAGGCCGACCACCGGCACCTGCCAGTGACGCTCGAGAAACTGTTCGACGAAACTCGCGCGCATCATCGCGTTGGCCGGCGTGAACTCGCAGAACAGTAGGCCATAGCGGCCCTGCGACTCGACGCTGGCCAGCAATTCCGTCGGCACCAGACCGCGGATCATGACGACGTCGAGATTGGCGTCCTCGGCATCCTGCAGCCAGGATGCGAATTCCGGATCGTCGGCGACGACCAGCACCTTGGTCTTCATCCGCGAGGAATCTTCGTTCTGGGCATCACGGTCGTTCGGATCTTCTTCGAGAGGCGGCAGAACTACTTGCTGTAACCGGTTTCGGCGTCCTGGCCGAAGTCACCGGATTCCAGGAACATCGTTTCGGCAAAATTCGGGCGATAGCGATCGGTCGAGGCACCCGGCAGCGGCGGCAAAGCCGAGCCCTTGGCGATCGGACGCACGAGGTGCGGCGTGATCACCATGATCAGTTCCTTCTCGGTGCGCTTGATGTTGGTGGTGCGGAAGAACGCGCCGAGCACCGGGATATCACCCAGCCACGGCACCTTGTCGACATTGGTGGTCAGGTTGTTGCTGACCAGGCCGCTGAGCACGAAGGTTTCGCCATCACCCAATTCCACCGTGGTATCGGTGCGGCGAATGACGATGCCCGGAATCGTGGTGCCGCCGATGGTCACCGAATTGGTGAAATCGAGATCGCTGACTTCCGGTGCCACCTTGATCGCGATGCGGCTGTTCGACAGCACCGTCGGCGTCAGATTGAGGCGCACGCCGAACTCGCGGAACTGCACGGTGATCGAACCGCTGCCGTTGGCACCGCCGCCCTGCGGCACCGGATAGGGGAATTCGCCACCGGCAAGGAAGCTGGCGGTCTGGCCGCTGAGCGCGGTCAGGCTCGGCTCGGCCAGGGTGCGGGCCAGGCCCTTGCGCTCCAGCACGCTGAGAATGCCGGTGTAGCCGTTGTTGCCGAACACGATATTGAAAGCGTCGCCAATCGGCAGGAAGCCGGTGGCACCCGCGAAGCCACCGAGCAGGCCGCCACCAGCGCCGGACAGCGGTGCCTGGGTGACCGAACTCGGCGCGCCCAGGCCAGCGGCGCTGTTGGCACCGAGCTTGAACAGGTTGAGGCCGTACTGCTGCAGCGACCGGCGGTTGACCTCGACGATGCGCACATGGCTCATCACCTGGGTTTCGCCGCCGACCAGGCTGCGATCAACCGGTGGCGGCGCATCCTTGTCACGCAGCACCGAAGTCTGGCTGGCCTTGCGATGCGCCAGCAGGTTCGGGACGGAACCATCCAGGGCACCGTTCGGCTGCACGGTCAGCTTGGAAAGCGCCGGATCACTGCTGGCCAGCGCGGCCACGGCGATGCGGTATTCGGTCGGTTCGGAAACACCTTTGGCACCGCGGGTCCAGACCAGCAGGCTGGTGGTGCCGCCGAGCTTGCCATTGATCAACAGCTCGCGGCCGTTGACGACATTGACATCGGCGACCTTCGGATCACCGATCGCCACCCGGGTGACCGATCCCTTGGCGCGCACCAGCTTGTGCGTACCCGGCTCGACCAGCAGCGTTTCGGCCTTGGCCACGGTCTGGGCATGCACCGGCAACGGCATCTGCGCGGTGACCACCACCACGAGTGCAGCAACGGCGAAACTCCGGGACAGCTGCCGAGTGATCGAGAAGCGCATGCCAGTTCCTGTGCGAGCTGCGAGCGGCGGCCGGGCAGCGGCCCAACCAGAAATAAAGCCAGAAATGGGGAATCCGGAAATCAGCTGCGTAGCGCGGCTCATGGCGACACCGTCTTGAGGTCGGAACCGCGATAGATCTCGATGCGCGGCGGCCCCTCACTGCGCACGGCTTTCTTCTTGCCCTTGGCAATCAGCTGGGTCAACTCTGTAGCGGTAATGATCTGCGCCGCGGCGAGTTCCACTTCGGCATCCGCCTTGGCCTTCGCTTCCGGGCTCAGCGGCAGACTGCTGACGGTCCCACTGACAGCACTGATCGCTGGTGCGCCGGAATCGGCTGCGGCAGCAGTAGTCGCCGGCGTGCCATGCAGAGCGAGCCGAAGTTCGCCGTAGCTGGAACCGAGCAGCACCTTGGTGACCTGCGGTTCCGGAATCGCCAGCACCGCGGTGCGCTCGCGGCGCGCCTGAGCCTGCTTGTCCTTTGCTTCGGGCAGGCCTTTCGGCGGCTCGACCAGATGATCCTCGTAGGACAGCACCCGGATATCGCGGATCAGCACCCGCGCCTGGGTCGGAATGTCTTCGGTCTTGTCCGGGCCGGATTTTTCACCGGTCGGCGTGCTGGTCACCGACTTGATGTAGACCAGCACATCCACGGTATCGCCAGGGCGTACGAAGCCGCCGACGCCAACCACATCATCCACCTTCAGCGACAGCGCGCGGAAACCATCCGGCACCCCGCGGGCAATGATGTTGGCGTCCTTGAAAAAGCGCGGCACCACCGGCGCACCAGCGTCGATATCGATCAGCGGCGTACGGCCGATGGCATCGTCGACATTGGCGAAGTACTCGGTCGGCGCGATGGTGACCGGGGCGAGCACGATGGCATCGCGGTCGATCGGCACGTTGGCGGCCAGCGGCCGGGTGGCAATCACCACCAGGATCTGCGGCACTGCCGGCGCGGCGGCTACCGGCTGCTGTTCCTGGGCCTTGGCGGCACTTTCGGCGAAGCTGCGGCTCATCCGCCAGCCGACAATAGCCAGGATGATGGCCAGCAATCCGAGCACGATCGCGACGATCCGAATCGCGTTGCTGTTGTTCATGCGTGTGCCGCTCCCTATTGATTATTGGCCGCTTTTTGCCGGCAGCTTAAACGATGCATCGGTGTTCTTTGGGTCCGTTCCCCGACCCGTTCGGTGTATCAGGACAAGCGACCCGCAGCCGTTGCCTGCAACCTGTCCGGCAGCGGCGGAATGGAACCAACGCCCATCGGTAAGACCATCTGCGGAAACAGGACTGGAGCTTTGAGTTCGTAGGTCAACTGGATACTCACGGTGTTAGTCGCGGCGTCGATGGCAAACAGAGCTAACTTCAGTGCATCTGGCTTCGCACCTCCTGCCAGAGTGAAATTGCTATTGATCGCTTCAGTGACTGCAAGGGTTATTGCTCCCGTGTAATCACACGACGGCAAACTGCACGGTGCCACCGCAATCGCAGCCCGTACCGCCTCCTGAGCAATGAAATTGATCCGTTGCTGCAGGAAGTAGACGTAGCCGTAAGTCACCGTGCCGTAGATGATCGCGAACAGCAGCGGAAAGACGAACGCAAACTCGATCGCCGATGCGCCAGTGATGCGGCGTGGCAGCCGGTTCAGCAAGCGATGACGGGCCATGATCGGGTGTTCCAGAACAACATGAGGACAACTGGACGGACTTGCGGACGCGAACGCTTCGGCTCAGCAGGTGACGCAGCAACGATATCTCAATAATCCAGGCTCTTCCGCTTCAAATCTCGGCCGTAGCCAAAAATTTTCGCATCGAAGCTGTCCAGCAAAAGATCGATCGACATCGCTGCCAATGCAGTTGACTGGCTGAGTACCACCAATGGCAATTTCTGAGCAGCCGTTTCGACATTCACCAGAAAGGCAACAAGAACGGCACTTTCTGACGACACTTCGAAACGAACTGGGCATCCGACACCACTGGAAGATCGATCCAGCGAAGACAGATGCCCAAGCCAGCCAGCCCCGGCAACGTGAACTTGAGTTCAGCGTCTGGAAAATCAGGAAAGCTTCAGCGAGCGGCCGCCGGCAGCGCGTTGCTAACAGTAGTAAATATGCCTTGGACCTGGCCGCCGATGGTCCCCACGATGACAACAAGCGCGACAGCAATCAGACCAATAATCAGACCGTACTCAACAGCGCTGGCGCCTTCATCATCACGCAGGAAATTCTGGATTTTCTTGATCACGGGATTACTCCATCGGTCACGTTTCGGGGGCGGTTCGGGTGCTTGAAACCCGTGAACAAATGATGGGCGTGCGCCGGGAATGCGTCAAAGCTGCTGGCTCCCGCAACTGCTACCGCTCATCGGTTATGGTGATCGGCACTTTCCGCAAAAACTGAAACCTTCGTGGCGATTTACGCAATTGGAGACCTTCAGGGCTGTTGCGATGCGCTGAAGCGCTTGCTCGACCATGTGCGCTTCGATCCAGCCAGCGATCAGCTCTGGTTCGCGGGTGATCTGGTCAACCGCGGGCCGCAATCGGCCGAAACCCTGCGCACGGTGATTGCGCTCGGCGACAGCGCGGTCAGCGTGCTCGGTAACCATGATCTTCATCTGCTCGCCGTGGCCGCCGGCGGCAAGCGCGGCCGACGCGACACGCTGGACGACATCCTCGACGCACCCGATCGCGACGAACTTCTGCACTGGTTGCGCCACTGTCCGCTGCTTCACAGCAGTGCCGATAGCGCCTGGCAGTTGCTGCACGCCGGCCTGCCGCCGCAGTGGACGATCAGCGAGGCGGCCCAACACGCACGCGCCGTCGAAACGGTATTGCGCGGCCCTGATCACCAAGCGCTGCTGAACCACATGTACGGCGATCAGCCCGACCTCTGGCAGGCCGAGCTGCAAGGCTGGCCGTACCTGCGTTTCGTCATCAACTGCTTCACCCGCCTGCGTTACTGCACGCCGCAAGGCCGGATCGCCACCGAACCCAAGGGCACGCCGGGCAGCCAGCCCGCCGGCTTGCTGCCCTGGTTCGCGGTGCCCGGCCGCAAGAGCGCCGGCACGCCGATCCTGTTCGGCCACTGGTCGACTTTGGGCCAGGTGCACTGGCCGGAACACCAGGTCTGGGGACTCGATACCGGCTGTCTCTGGGGCGGCCAGCTCAGCGCGCTGCGTCTCGATGACGCTGCGCTATTCAGCATTCCCTGCGATGAACACCGGCGTCCAGGCGCCGAGCAGGACTGACCGCGGGCCACCCTCTCCTCCGTGAGAGGGGCTGGGGGTGAGGGACGCAGCCGCATAGGGTGGGCAGGCTTTATCTGCCCACCGTTTGCTCTCCCGGAGAGAGAAGGGCTTTTTGCGAACGGGCTGAGCTTGCTTGCTAATCAGGAGACGCGGAGATACGCAGAGAGGATCAAAATCTTGGCTCTTATGCAGAAGCATGAGGTAGTTTTCTCGCTTTAGGGAAGAGCTGCAGTGGTGGTTCTGGTGCGGCGGTCTGTCTGATTTTGAGTTTGAAGTAGTCCTGATCGAGGAGGCCTCTGGCGCGTTTGCGGATCATCCCGATGGCGACGTTGCCGGCCTCGAGGCGGGCGGTGGTGAGTTTGAATCGGGCGTAGGCACAGATGCCGT
>JAUXYM010000066.1 GCA_030694365.1 Nevskia sp.
CGTCCAGTTCGCATCGGGGATTGCTCCGATCATGAAAATACCCAATTCGGAAGCAATAATTATGCTAGATATTACTGGGACACCACACTAGTCATCGGTCAAATTACCGCGGCGAACGACGGCGCAGTCATTTAGTCGATAGCGCGGTCAAATGGCCGGAACGGACAACAGCAATCCTCTGATTATCGCGGCCGGTCCTGAAACAGCGCACGCTGCATTCTTCCGCGCACGCGTTTTCCAGAATGAAAAGGAATTGCTGTCCGCGCTTAAAAAGCCTGATCTGGAACTCGGTCCGCCACCGGAATCTGCGTCACGTGCGGGTCGGATGAATGCCAGAGGCATCTCGGTGTTCTACGGCGCGACGAATATCGAGACGGCCATCAGCGAGGTCCGTCCGCCCGTTGGTAGCCAGATTCTTATCGGACGCTTCGACATCATTCGCCCGATCCGGCTGCTCGACCTCAACGCGTTGAGCACAGTCAGGGTCAGCGGCAGCATTTTCGACCCTGATTACGCGCATCTACGAATCGACAATGACCTGAGCGCTCAACGCCCGTTGTGATGCGCACTGCCGCCAGCGAGTTGACCCGTCGCGCAGCTATTCCCATATGGGTATAATGCGTGGAGGATCGTTGTCAGGAGCGAACATGGGTACGTTGGGTGCGGTTCCCGCTGTGCCGGTCGGGAAGATCAAGAGCTTTGGCGCGTTCGGCCCCAAATATGAGGTCCGTGAAGCGCTGCGCGCGCTCGATGACGGCGACTGGATGGTCGAAGTGATGTTGGTCGAGACCGGCGAGAAAGCCGAGTATCGCTTGACCCATGTGAACGACGATCCCGAGGCGCGCTGATGTACGCAGTTGCATTCGATCTGGTCGTCGCCGATACCGAGCTGCATCATCCAAAGGGCGTGTCGCAAGCGTACGCGGACATCGGGTCGATCCTGAATGAGCATGGCTTCCGGCGGGTGCAGGGCAGCCTGTATGTGAGCGACAACGAGGACATGGCCGTCCTGTTCCTCGCCATGCAGGCGCTGAAGGCCCGGACTTGGTTCCCGAAGTCAGTCAGGGACATCCGGGCATTTCGTATCGAGCAGTGGTCCGACTTCACTGCTGTCGTCAAATCCCCGTAGCGATGCTCGAAGATACGGATCAAGCCGAGACCGTCAAGAGCCTGCTGGCTCAGCGCGTCGGCGACATTATCCGCGCGCGTGGGTACTCACAGACGGAAGCGGCGCAGATCACCGGCCTGACCCAGCCCAAGCTGTCCAGCGTGCTCCGGGGCCAGCTACGCGGCGTTTCCGAACGCCGGTTACTCGACTGCCTGACCGCCCTCGGTCACGACGTGAAGATCGTCGTCACGCCAACTCGCCGGGGTCGGCAAGGGGCGTTGTCGGTTGTGGCGTAGCTTCGGAACGTCGGCAACCTTAGCGGTCGCTTCCCCGGTCAGAAGCCATACCGGGTCAACACGGAATAGCTCGTAGAGCCTGAGAAAAACGGCCGCAGGCATCTCTCGCTCTCCGCGCTCGTAATTAGCGTAGGCCCTTGGGGCCAGGCCCAGCGTATCGGCGAACTCGAACTGCGACTGGTAGACCCACATGCGGACGAGCAACAGCCGCTCCCCGAACGCCTTTCGGTCATCGTCTGTTGCCAGCTTGCTCATGCTGTTACGCGCTCCATTGAACAACTATCGTGCAAGTCGCAGCGCTGGACAACAGAAACCGAACTCCCTGCTTGGGCGGGCAACTCGCTGGCGTCAGTGGGCAGCAGCTTGGCGCCGCTGGTCATCGAGTTGGCGGCGCTGAGCAACGACTTGGCGCCAGCGCGCAGTCGTGGTGGCGGCGATGGGCAGCTTCGTTGGCGGCGGCGGGCAACTGGACGGTTTTCGTACATCAACTTGGCTGGGCGCAGTTTCTCAAGACTTTCCGGGAATCTTGATTAGCAAGCAAGCTCAGCCCATTCGCAAAAAGCCCTTGTCCCTTCGGGAGAAGGGTTGGGATGAGGGACTTCCCGGCGAAACAAGACCGCGCCGGCCGCCTCAATAACAAAAAACATATTGATTTTGTTATTGATTCGGCCACGTGCCGACCTCGCCGGGAAGATCAGGCATCAAATTCAGACGTATCGCCTTGTTCAACTATTTCGTGGCCGAATCAATAATGCCCGCCATTCGCAGCCGTTCACGGCGATAATCGCCGCGACCTCAGGAACTGCCCGATGGACCCCGATTCGCAGATCACTTCGATAGCCCACGTCATCCAGCTGGCGGTGGCGCCGGTGTTCCTGCTCGCCGGTGTCGCCGCGTTCACCGGGGTGATCTCGAACCGGCTCGGGCGCATCGTCGATCGGGCGCGGCATCTGGAATCGCAGCTGCGTGGCGCTTCGATCGTGCGGGCTGACGCGATTCGTGCGGCGCTGAAGAATCTGGCCAAGCGGGCCCGGCTGGCGAACCGGGCGATGACCTTGTGCGTGTCCTGTGCGGTGCTGATCTGCAGCGACATCGTCGTGCTGTTCATCAGCACCTTGACCGGTGTCGGGCTCAGCGGCGTGGTCGCGACGGTGTTCGTGTTCGCGATGCTGCTGCTGATCACCGGGCTGCTGCACCTGCTGCGCGAGGTCTATCTGGCGACGCGCTTCCTGCGCATCGGCGGGCTGGACAGCCAGGCCGATGCGCAGGCGATCGAAACGCCGTCGCCTCCGCCGCCGCCCGCCTGAGCCGGACAGCAGCTCGGCGACCCAAATTTAGAGGTCGCGCAACAGGGCGTTGATGCCAACCTTGGAGCGGGTCTGGGCGTCGACGGTCTTGACGATCACCGCGCAATTGATGCTGTAGCGGCCGCCGTCCCGGGGCAGCGAACCGGCGACCACCACCGAGCCGGCCGGCACCCGGCCGTAGCTGACGGTGTTCTTTTCGCGATCGTAGATCGGCGTCGACTGGCCGATGAACACGCCCATCGACAGCACCGAGCCTTTCTCGACGATCATGCCCTCGACCACTTCCGAACGGGCACCGATGAAGCAGTCGTCCTCGATGATCGTCGGCGAGGCCTGCAGCGGTTCAAGCACGCCGCCGATGCCGACGCCGCCGGACAGGTGGACGTTGGCACCGATCTGCGCGCAGGAGCCAACCGTCGCCCAGGTGTCGACCATGGTGCCGCGGCCGACATAGCCGCCGATGTTGACAAAGCTCGGCATCAGGATCGCGCCCGGTGCGATGTAGGCACCACGGCGTACCGAGGCCGGCGGCACGATGCGCGCGCCCTGCGCCTTGAAGCGCTCGGCGGTCCAGCCGGCGTACTTCAGCGGCACCTTGTCGTAGCCCTGTAGCGGGCCCATGGCCATCGGCGCGTTGTCATGCAGACGGAAGTACAGCAGCACGGCTTTCTTCAGCCACTCGTTGACTTGCCAGCCAGCCTCGACAGGTTCGGCGACGCGGGCAGCGCCTGAGTCCAGCAGTTCGATCGCCGCTTCGACGGCAGCGGCGACGGCGGTGTTCGAAGCATCGAGGGTGGCACGGTCTTCCCAGGCGCTCTCGACGATCGCCTTCAATTCATGGTTGTTCAAGCAGTCTCTCTGTCGTTCTATTTATGGGTGCTTTCGGCACTGGTCAGCGTGCGCGTCAGGACTTCGCGCAGCTCGTCCAGCGCCTTTTCGCTGGTGATCGGCTGGTGTTGCCGATCGGTGATGTAGAACACGTCCTCGGCACGTTCGCCGATGGTCGCGATCTTGGCGGCATCGAGCAGGATGCCGCGCTTGTGGAACACGCGGCCGATCAGCGACAGCAAACCGGGCTGGTCGGCGGTCACCAGTTCCAGCATGGTCCGGCCGTGGGCGGTGTCCTGGCTGAAATGGATGTTGGTCGGCGTGTCGAAGTGGCGCAGCCGCGTGGCGCGGCGACGGTTGACATCGACGACCGAGATCGACGGATCCGCCAGCACCTTGCGCAGCGCACCGCCGATTTCCTCGAAGCGATGGACATTCTCGATCGGCGCGCCATCGCCTTCCATGACCACGAAGGAATCGAGCGCGTAGCCATCGGCCGTGGTGTGGATCCGGGCATCGAGAATGTTGAGCCCCAGCTTGGCGAGCACGCCGGTCGACAGACCGAACAGATGGTCGCGATCGCGCATGTAGACGAACACCGTGGTGCCGCGACCGTCCAGCGTGCGGACCAGGATCAGCGGCAGCAGGTCCTCGGAGGTGGTGGCGATCGCCGCCAGATGCCAGACCAGTTCGGCCGGCGTATGGCGCAGGAAATAGTCCGGCGTGAAACGGCCCCAGATGCGATCGGTCAGCGCGCCATCGACATCCCGGGCCGCCGGCAACGCATAGGCCGCGCGCCGCTGTTCGGCGACTTTTTCGGCGATCGTCATCGGGTTGTCAAGACCCCGTTCCAGCGCCCTGCCGGCGCTGTGATACAGCTCGCGCAGCAGGCTTTCGCGCCAGGAATTCCACAGCGCCGGATTGGTTGCGCGAATGTCGGAAACCGTCAGCACCAGCAGATAATCGAGCCGGCTGCGGTTGCCGACCTTGGTCGCAAACGCGGTGACGATTTCCGGATTCGAGATGTCCTGGCGCTGCGCGGTCAGCGACATCAGCAGATGGTGACGGACCAGCCAGCAGACCAGGTCGGCATCGGCATGCGACAGGCCATGGGCGAGGCAGAATTTTTCCGCTTCGACCGCGCCGACTTCCGAGTGATCGCCACCCGAGCCCTTGCCGAGGTCGTGATAGAGGCCGGCGACATAGAGCAGGTCCGGGCGCGGAATGCGCGCCATCATGTCGCTGAAGAACGGCAGCTCGTGATGGAACTGCGCCATGTTCAGGCGCCGCAGATTGCGCACCAGACGCAGCGTGTGCTCATCGACGGTCAAGGTATGGAACAGGTCGTACTGCATGTGGCCGACGATCTGGCCAAACATCGGCAGGTAGCGGCCGAGCACGCCGTAGCGGTTCATCCGGCGCAGCGCCCGGGTCAGGCCGGGGCCGTGCCGGAACATGCCGATGAACAGGGTCCGGCAGCGCACGTCGTTGCGCACGCTATCGTTGATCAGACTGCGATCGCGGCGGATCAGCCGCAGCGTATCGGTGGTGATGCCCTCGATCTCCGGATGCTGCTGGATCAGCGCGAACACTTCGATCAACACCGACGGGTTCTTCTGGAACACATCGTCAGCGCGGGCTTCGATGTAATGGTTGCGAATTTGGAAGCGCGCGTTCAGCGTCTTCACTTCGGCGTCGCGGCCGCGGCCGAGAATCGCTTCCTCGAACAGTTGCAGCAGCATGTCGTTCAGGCAGGACAGCGAGCTGATCGTGCGGTAGTACAGCTGCATGAACTGCTCGACGGCGCGATTGCGGTCCGGGTCCTCATAGCCGAACAAGGTGGCGATCTTGTTCTGGTGATCGAACAGCAGCCGGTCTTCGTGGCGGCCGGTGATCATGTGCAGCGCGAAGCGTACCCGCCAGAGGAAATCCTGGCCGGCGAACAGTTCGTCGCACTCGGTCTTGGTCAGGAAGCCGCGTTCGCGCAACTCGGTCAGGCTGGAAGCGCCGAAATGCCGCTTGGTGACCCAGGCCACGGTGTGGATATCGCGCAAGCCGCCGGGGCTTTCCTTGACGTTCGGTTCGAGCTTGTAGGCGCTGTCGTCGTACTTCGCATGGCGGGCCTGCTGCTCGGCGACCTTGGCGCGGAAGAAGGCGTCGACCGGCCACATGTGCTCGGGGCGCATCGCGTCCTGCAGCGTAGCGAACAGGCTCAGATCGCCGATCAGCGGCCGGGCTTCGGTCAGATTGGTGACGACGGTGACATCGCTGGCCGCCAGTTCGGCGCACTGCGGCACGCTGCGCACCGCCGAGCCGACATCGAGGCCGATGTCCCACAGGAAGGCGAAGAAGTTTTCCAGCTGCGACTTCGATGCTTCCAGCGAGGCCTCGTCGAACAGCACCAGCAGATCGATATCCGAATGCGGCAGCAATTCGCCACGGCCGTAACCGCCGACGGCGATCAGTGCCAGACCGTCCGACGACTGCGGCAGGAACTGGGTCCAGGCTTCGCGCAGCACTTCGTCGACCAGATGGGCACGGGCGTGGACCAGCGAATCGGCCGGCGTGCCCTCGTGGAACAGGCCGACCAGGCGCTCGCGTCCCCAGGCCAGGGTTTCGCGGAACGCGGCGATCGGCTTGCCGCCATCGGCGCGCAAGCGACTGCGGACCCGGCGCGCGGAAAAGACGGCGATGCTCTCGTCTTCGCTCAGCTCGATTTCAGCGCCCATGAAGCAGTGTCCAGTGATGAGTGGCCAGTGGCCGGTAAGGGACGGCGGGATGTGTCGGGTGACGTCCGCTACTACTGGCCACTGGCCACTGAACACAGGCCACTAGCATGCCTCCCCTTCCCGCAGGGTCAGGATTTCGTGGCCGGTTTCGGTGACCAGGATGGTGTGTTCCCACTGTGCCGACAGCGAATGATCCTTGGTGACCACGGTCCAGCCATCCGGCAGCAGCCGGACTTCGGCCTTGCCGGCGTTGAGCATCGGCTCGATGGTGAAGGTCATGCCCGGCACCAGTTCCATGCCGGTGCCGACCCGGCCGTAATGAACCACCTGCGGGTCTTCGTGACAGATCCGGCCGATGCCGTGGCCGCAGTAGTCGCGGACGATCGAATAGCCGCGCGATTCGGCGATCGTCTGGATCGCCGCGCCGATATCGCCGAGACGCGCGCCTGGACGCACCTTGCGGATACCGGCCAGCATCGCTTCCCGGGTGGTTTCGGTGAGGCGCTTGGCCAGGATGGTCGGCTCGCCGATGTAGAACATCTGGCTGGTGTCGCCGTGCCAGCCGTCGATGATCACGGTGACGTCGATGTTCAGCGCGTCGCCGCGCTTCAGCGCCTTGTTCGCCGGGATGCCGTGGCAGACAACGTGGTTGAGAGAGGTGCAGACCGATTTCGGAAACGGCATCCGGCCGTGGCCGCCGCCGTAGCCGAGCGGGGCGGCGATGCCCTGAAGCGTGTTGACGATGTAGTCGTGGCAAAGCTGATCCAGCGCTTCGGTGGTCACGCCGGCCTTGACGTGCGGCGCGATCATGGTCAGGACAGAAGCAGCTGCTCGGCCGGCGGCGCGCATGCCCTCGCGCTCTTCCGGATTCTTGATGGTTACCGACATTGAAGGTTTCGTGCCTGCTGCTGGGGGAGATGCGGCGGTCGCCGCGCGCTGTCCGGAGTGGGCCGCGCAAGGCGGGTGGTCAGCGTCGAGCGGCGTATGGTATAAAGCGCGCCGCCGCAAGGCAATGCAACCGCCAAGCAATCATCAGGCCGTGTTTCCACGGTTTGATGCAAGCTTAGTGGCGCAAGCAGCAAGAAACCATCCGCGCTCGTCCCTGGGTGTTCTCAACGCTCGTCAAACAATTCTGACGAGGGCGTAGGAATTCCTCGATGCGCGGTCAGCCCAACCCAAGGAGATTGCACCATGTCGTCGATTACCATGCGTCAGCTGCTGGAAGCCGGCGTCCATTTCGGACACCGCACCCGCTACTGGAACCCGAAGATGGAGTCCTACATCTTCGGCGACCGCAACAAGATTCACATCATCAACCTCGAGAACACGCTGCCGCTGCTCAAGGACGCCTGCAACTTTGCCGGCAAGCTGGCCGCCAACGGTGGCCGCATCCTGTTCGTCGGCACCAAGCGCGCCGCCCGTGACGCGATCCGCGACGAAGCCGTCCGTTCGGCCATGCCGCACGTCAGCCAGCGCTGGCTCGGCGGCACGCTGACCAACTTCAAGACCATCAAGGGCTCGATCAAGCGCCTGCACGAGATGGAAAAGCAGGTCACCGACGGCACCATCGGCCGCCTGTCGAAGAAGGAACAGCTGCTGTTCACCCGCGAGCTGGAAAAGCTGCAGCGCTCGCTGGGCGGCATCAAGGACATGCCGGCGCTGCCGGATGCGCTGTTCATCATCGACACCGGCTACGAAAAGATCGCCGTCTCGGAAGCCAAGAAGCTCGGCATTCCGATCATTGCCGTCGTCGACACCAACAACAACCCGGACGGCATCGACTGCGTGATCCCGGGCAACGACGACGCCATCCGCGCGATCAAGGTCTACGCCCAGTGCATCGCCGACGCGATCATCGAAGGCCGTGGCACCAACACCGTCAATGTCCGCGCCGAAGACTTCACCACCGGCAGTGACGACGCAGCACCGGCTCGTCCGCGCCGTCCGCGCACCGGCAAGCCGGCTGGCCGCGCCGAAGCCTAAAGCACGGTCGCTTTAGAAGCGATTTCTCACGCGGAGAACGCGGAGGACGCAGAGGAAAATGACGGGAAAAGCATCGATATGAAGCTTTTGCCGTTCTCTGCGATCTCTGCGTGAGATTCGTTTTTCGAATTAACAGCAGCCCCATAACGCAACAGGTTTAATCCCATGAGCACTCCCGTCACTGCTGCCCTCGTCAAGGAACTGCGCGACCGTACCGGCGCCGGCATGAGCGACTGCAAGAAGGCGCTGGAAGCCACCGGCGGCAATGTCGACGCAGCGGCTGAAAAGCTGCGTGTCGACGGCATGGCCAAGGCCGACAAGAAGGGCAGCCGCACCGCTGCCGAAGGCGTGATCTCGATCGCCGTCGGCACCGATGCCATCGCCCTGGTCGAAACCAACAGCGAAACCGATTTCGTCTCCAAGGGCGACGATTTCAAGGCGCTCGGCGAAGCTGCTGCCAAGGCCGCACTGGTTGCCCGTCCGGCGACGCTGGCCGATCTGCTGGCGCTGAAGACCGATTCCGGCCAGACGGTCGAGGAAATGCGTCGCGCAATGGTTGCCACCATTGGCGAGAACATCACCGTGCGTCGTTTCGAAGTCGTCGCCAAGGCTGCAGGCGCGATCAATTACTACCTGCACGGCACCAAGATCGGTGTGGTCGTGGCGCTCAGCGCTGGCGACGAAGAACTGGCTCGTGATCTCGCCATGCACATCGCCGCCAGCCAGCCGCGCTACCTCGACACCACGCAGATCCCGGCCGACGTGATCGAAGCCGAAAAGCGCGTCATCGAAGCGACGATGGCGCAGGAACAGGCCGAAGCGCAGGCCGATTCCGACCGTTTCGGCGGCTTCCTGAAGGAAATGGACGCCGAGCGCAGCAACGGCCACTACGACGGCCTCGACGCCGAAGCCAAGAAGGCCTGGGACGACGAGTACGTCGGCGTCAAGAAGAAGTTCGGCGGCGGCTACCGGCCGAAGTCGGCCGACATCCTGGCCAAGATGACCGCTGGCAAGATCGCCAAGTTCGTCAACGACATCACCCTGGTCGGCCAGCCGTTCGTGAAAGACCCGGACCAGACCATCGAGAAGTTGCTGAAGTCGAAGAACGCCGGCGTCGCCAGCTTCGTGCGTCTGGCGGTCGGTGAAGGCATCGAGAAGAAAACCCTCGATTTCGCAGCCGAAGTGGCGGCTGCCACCCAGGTCTGAGCCTCTGCCGGGACCTTAATTTCAGGTAAAGTATTGCGATCTGAGGCCCCGGAAACGGGGCCTTTTGGTAACTGCCCTTTCCCGGTTTTCGCGGATCGTTTGTCGCTGCTAATGCCTGAACCTAGCGCGGCATGCGGCCGGCCCGGCGATCTCCCGCTGATTGACTCTGGAGTCGTTCATTGAATCAACAGCCCGCCCCCCAGCCCGCCCCCCAGCCAGCGTACCAGCGCATCCTGCTGAAGATTTCCGGCGAAGCCCTGATGGGCGACCTCGGTTTCGGCATCTCGCCCGAGGTGATGAATTTTCTCGCCCGGGAACTGAAGGAAGTCGTCGAACTCGGCGTGCAGGTCGCGCTGGTGGTCGGCGGTGGCAACATCTTCCGCGGCGAAGGTCTGGCCCGCGCCGGCATGGACCGGGTCACCGGTGACCAGATGGGCATGCTGGCCACGGTCATCAATGCCCTGGCGATCCAGGATGCGATCGAGCGGATTGGTCTGGAAGCCCGTGTCCAGTCGGCGATCCGGATCAACGAGGTCTGCGAGGATTTCATCCGCCGCAAGGCGATCCGTCATCTCGAAAAGGGCCGGGTGCTGGTGTTCGCTGCCGGCACCGGCAACCCGTTTTTCACCACCGATTCCGCCGCCGCGCTGCGGGCGATCGAAATCTCGGCCGACCTGATGCTGAAGGCAACCAAGGTCGACGGCATCTACACCGCCGATCCGAAGAAGGACCCGACCGCGACGCGCTACGATGAATTGACCTACGACGAGGCGCTGGATCGCCGTCTCGGCGTCATGGACCAGACCGCACTGGTACTGTGCCGCGATCACAAGGTCCGTCTCAGGGTCTATGACATGGACCGCCCGAAGGCGCTGCACCGGATCGTCACCGGCGACACCTCGGTGGGCACGCTGGTCCGGGTCTGAGCGGTGCCAGGAGTCACCGCGTGGCCTCGGAAATTGCACTGCAACTTTACCGCCGGCTGCCAATCTCACTACACGAATCTGTTGTTCCGGAATTGACCCGATGATCGAAGACATCAAGAAAGACGCGACGGCCCGCATGCAGAAGACCGTCGACGGTCTCAGGCAGTCGTTCAGCAAACTGCGCACCGGCCGCGCCAGCGCGGCGATCCTCGATCACGTGCGGGTCGACTACTACGGTTCCGAATCGCCGCTGTCGCAGGTCGCCAGCGTCGTTGTTGAAGACGCCCGGACGATTTCGATCGCGCCCTGGGACCGCAACATGATCGCCGCCATCGAGAAAGCCATTCTCGGCTCCGATCTCGGCATCACGCCGAACACCGCCGGCACCACGATTCGCATCAACATGCCGCCGCTGACCGAAGAACGCCGCCGGGACCTGGTGAAGGTGGTCAAGTCCGAGACCGAGAACGCCCGCGTCGCGATCCGCAACGTGCGCCGCGACGCCAACCAGGCGGTCAAGGAAATGGCCAAGGAAAAGATCATCACGGCGGATGAGGAAAAGGGCGGCGAAGCGGCGATCCAGAAGCTCACCGACCAGTTCGTGGCCAAGGCGGAAGAAGTGATGAACGCCAAGGAAAAAGAGCTGCTGTCGCACGGATGACCCAGCACCTGCCGACGCTGGGCCAGGCCGGCATTCCGGCGCACGTGGCCGTCATCATGGACGGCAACGGGCGCTGGGCGAAACAGCGGCTGCGGCCGCGCGCCTTCGGCCATCAGGCTGGCGTCAAAGCGGCGCGACGGATCGTCCGGGCGTCGCACAAGGCCGGCGTCCAGGTGCTGACCCTGTTCGCGTTCAGCCAGGAAAACTGGCAGCGACCGCCAACCGAGGTGTCGCTGCTGATCCGCCTGTTCGTGCGCACGCTGTCGCGCGAAATCGCCCGCCTGCACAAGAACGGCGTGCGCATCCGCTTCATCGGCGATCACGGCGATTTCCCCGAGGAACTGCGCAAGCTGATGGCCGACGCCGAAGCGCTGACCGGCACCAATACCAGCCTGACCCTGGTGATCGCGGTCGGCTACGGTGGCCAGTGGGACATCGCCCAGGCGGCATCCAGCCTGTGCCGTGATGGCCTGCCGATCACCCCGGAAGCGATCGAAGCGCGGCTGGTGGTCGCCGACTTGCCGCATCCCGATCTGCTGATCCGCACCGGCGGCGAGAAGCGGCTGTCGAACTTCCTGATCTGGCAGCTTGCCTATACCGAACTGCACCTGGTCGAAACCCTGTGGCCGGATTTCGATGAAGCGGCGTATGCCGCAGCGCTCGCCTGGTACGCGTCGCGCGAGCGCCGCTTCGGTCGCGTGCCGGAAGCCGGCTGAGACCGATGCCATGCTGAAGCAGCGAGTCATCACCGCGCTGATCCTGGTGCCCTTGATCCTCGGGCCGATCATCTTTTTCCCGACCTACTGGCTGTACCTGTTCCTGTCGGCGGTCGGCCTGCTCGCCGCCTGGGAATGGACGGCACTGATGGGGCTGATCCAGCCGGCATCGCGCGCGGCCTATCTGCTGCTGGTGGCGCTGGCGCTGGCGCTGGCCTGGTTCATGGGCACCATCACCTTGGGCGTCTGGGTGGCCATGTTCGGCGCGATCTGGTGGGGCAATGCCTTGAGCATGATCGCCGGCTATCCGGTGAATTTCCGGCTCAAGCCGCCGGGCACGGCGATGATGGCGATCTACGGCCTGCTGATGATCGTGCCGGCGGTGTTCGGGCTGGCGATGCTGCACAGCGGCGGCAACGGCGTGCTGCGGATGTTCTTCCTGTTCGGCCTGGTCTGGATGGCTGACATCGGTGCCTACTTCGCGGGCCGCAAATTCGGCAAGCGCAAGCTGGCCCCTGAAGTCAGCCCCGGCAAGACCCTGGAAGGGGCGATCGGCGGCTTCATCGGTGCCTTGCTGGTGGTCGGCACGGCGCCCTGGGTGTTCGGCTTCGGCCGCTTCGACTGGTGGAAGCTGCTGCTGCTCTGCGTCGCAGTGATCGGCGTGTCGATCATCGGCGATCTGACCGAAAGCCTGTTCAAGCGCCATCGCGGCGTCAAGGACAGCGGCACCATCCTGCCGGGGCATGGCGGCATCCTCGATCGGGTCGACAGCCTGCTGGCGGCCGCTCCGGTGCTGGCGCTCGGCCTGGCCTTGCTGGGAATTTGATGGTGATCGCGAACGCTTTTGCCTCACCCATGGTCGAAGCCGCGACCTCATCCCCTTCCGGATTCTGATCCATGCTCGATACGCTGCATTCCGCTGCCTCTTTCATCGTCGCGATCGGCGTGCTGGTGGCTTTCCACGAGTTCGGTCACTTCTGGGTGGCGCGGCGTTTTGGCATCAAGGTATTGAAATTCTCGATCGGCTTCGGCAAGCCGCTGTGGTCGCGGCGCGGCAAGGACGGCGTCGAGTACGTGCTGGCGATGATTCCGCTCGGCGGCTATGTGAAGTTGCTCGACGAGCGTGAGGCCGATGTGGTGATCGCGGCCGAAGATCTGCCGCATGCCTTCAACCGTCAGCCGGTTGGCAAACGCATCGCCGTGTTCGCGGCCGGTCCGGCGTTCAATTTCATTCTGGCGATCGCTTTCTACTGGGTGCTGTACATGGTCGGCGTGCCGGGCATGAAGCCGGTGATCGCCGCGCCGCCGGCCGGCAGCCTGGCCGCCAGCGCCGGGCTTGCCGCTGGCGATCGCATCATCGCCCTCGATGACCAGAAGATCCCGACCTGGTCGGTGCTGCGCGCGGAACTGCTCGATCGGGCACTGAGCCGCGGCAACAGCGCATTTCTGATCGCCCGGGCCGATGGCCGCGAGCAGACCGTCAACATCGATCTCGGCAAGGCGCGCGTCGATCCGGTGCTGCTGTTCGAGGACCTTGGCCTGAATCCGTTCGAGCTGCCGATTCCGGCCGTGATCGGGCAGGTGGTGCCGGGTGAGGCGGCAGACCGTGCCGGCCTTAAGATCGGTGACCGCATCGTCGATATCGACGGCAAGCTGGTGGCCTCGTTCCAGGATCTGCGCAGCCAGGTCTCGGCGCGTCCTGGTCAACTCGCCAAGTTCGCCATCGAGCGGGCCGGCGCGAGGCAGGAAATCAGCGTCATCATCGGCACCGATGCCAGCCATGGCGAGGCCATCGGCAGAGTCGGCCTGGCACCGCAGCGCATGGCGAGCGAGGGTGATTTGTGGCAGGATTTGCGCGCTGAAGTTCAGCTAGGTCCCCTGGCTGCGGCATCGGCGGCGTTGCACCAGACTTGGCAGGTGTCGGCTCTGACGGTACGCCTGCTGTACCGGATGGTGGTCGGCGATGTCTCGGTGAAGAACGTCAGTGGTCCGATCCAGATCGCGCAAGCGGCGGGCTATTCGGCCAGCGCCGGAATTGGCGCGTTCCTGACGTTTGTAGCTTTGGTCAGCGTCAGCATCGGCGTCTTCAATCTGTTGCCGATCCCGATGCTCGATGGCGGCCAGATCCTGTTTGGGGTGATCGAAGCGGTGAAGGGTTCACCGCTGTCCGAGCGCGTGCAGGCTGCAGGGCAGCAGCTGGGCATGACCTTGCTGCTGATGTTGATGGGTTTGGCGTTTTACAACGATGTCGCCAGCGTGATCGGCTGACAACGACACTGGGTTTATTCGAGGAATGGTTCTGAACGGTCTAGGCAACACGGCACGTGGCGCACTGCTGACTCTGGTCGCGATCGCCGCAAGCACCCAGGCGGCGTGGGCATTTGATCCGTTCGTGATCAAGCAGGTGCGAGCAGAGGGCTTGCAGCGCCTCGAACTCGGCACGGTACTGACCTACTTCCCGCTGTCGGTCGGCGACGAACTGACCGAAACGGCATCACGCTCGGCGATCCGCAGCCTGTACGGATCGGGCTTGTTTCTCGATGTCCAGCTGGTCCGCGATGGCGATGACCTGGTCATCAAGCTCAAGGAGCGTCCGGCGATTGCCAGCTTCAAGCTCGAAGGCAACGAGAAGGTCGGCGGCGATGAGCTGAACAAATCGCTGAAGGACGCCGGTCTCGCCGAAGGCGAGCTGTTCAAGCGCGCGCTGCTCGATTCGGTTGAACAGGAATTGCGCCGCCAGTACTACGCCAACGGCTATTACGATGTCGCGATCGAAGCCAAGGTTACCGAGCTGCCGAACAATCGGGTCGACATCAACATCAAGGTCACCGAGGGCAAGGTTACCAAGATCAAGGAAATCAACCTGATCGGCAACACGGCTTTCCCGCGCGACGAACTGCTCAAGCAGCTCAAGCTGGAAAAGACCACCTGGATGCCGTTCCAGAAAACCGATCGCTACTCCAAGCAGCAGCTCGGCGGCGATCTCGAAACGCTGTCCTCGTACTACCAGGATCGCGGCTATCTGCAGTTCAACATCGCCTCGGTGCAGGTGGCGCTGTCGCCGGACAAGCAGGACATCTAC
>JAUXYM010000076.1 GCA_030694365.1 Nevskia sp.
TTGCGCGCGGCGAACTGGCGCCGCATGCGGCGCGCTGGGATGCCGACTGCGAGTTTCCGCTGGCGACCATCGCCAAGGCCGGCGAGCTGGGCTTCTGCGGCATCTACACGCCGGAAGCGCTCGGTGGCCTGGGGCTCAGCCGGCTCGATGCTTCGATCATCCTCGAAGAACTTGCCGCCGGCTGCACCAGCACCGCGGCCTACATCACCATCCACAACATGGTCTGCTGGATGGTCGCGCGCTGGGCGCAAGCCCCACTCCGTGACGAATGGGTGCCACGGCTGGCCCGCGGCGAGGCACTGGGCAGCTACTGTTTGACCGAGCCCGACGCCGGTTCCGATGCCGCCTCGCTGAAGACCCGGGCCGAGAAGCGCGGTGGCAAGTACGTGCTCAACGGCAGCAAGGTGTTCATCTCCGGCGCCGGCGCGACCCATCTGCTGGTGGTCTTCGCCCGCACCGGTGGCGGTGGCGCCAAGGGCATCTCGACCTTCGCCGTGCCGGCCGATGCACCGGGCATCCGCTACGGCAAGAAGGAACACAAGATGGGCTGGAACAGCCAGCCGACGCGGGCGATCAGCTTCGACAATGTCGAGGTGCCGGAAGGCAATCGCCTGGGTGCCGAAGGCGAAGGCTTCCAGATCGCGATGAAGGCGCTGGACGGCGGCCGCATCAACATCGCCACCTGTTCGGTCGGCACCGCGCAGTCGGCGCTCGATCGCGCCCAGGCCCATCTGAACACCCGCAAGCAGTTCGGCCAGACCCTGGCGCAGTTTCAGAGCCTGCAGTTCCGGCTTGCGGACATGCTGATCGACCTGGTGTCGGCCCGGCAGATGGTGCGGCTGGCGGCCTGGATGCTCGACTCCCAACACCGTGAGGCCAGCACCTACTGCGCGATGGCCAAGCGCCATGCCACCGACATCGGTTTCGAAGTCGCCAATCAAGCGCTGCAACTACACGGCGGCTACGGCTACAGCCGCGAATACCCGCTGGAACGGCATGTGCGCGACAGCCGCGTGCACCAGATTCTCGAAGGCACCAACGACATCATGCGGGTCATCGTGGCCCGCGCCATCTTGCGCGAAGGCGCACCGGAGATATTGCGATGAGCAGCCCCAGCGACACGAGCTACACCAATCTGAAACTCGAGAAGCGCGGCCACACCGCCATCGTCACGCTGAACAATCCGCCGGCCCACACCTGGACCGCCGACAGCCTCGCAGCCCTCAAGCAGCTAGTGCTCGATCTGAACGCCGATCGCGAAATCTACGCGCTGGTGATCACCGGCGACGGTGCCAAGTTCTTCTCGGCCGGTGCTGACCTCAAGCTGTTCGCCGATGGCGACAAGGCCCGCGCCCGCGACATGGCGCGCCGCTTCGGCGAAGCCTTCGAAACGCTCAGCGCCTTCCGGGGCGTCAGCATCGCGGCGATCAACGGCTTCGCGATGGGCGGCGGCCTGGAATGCGCGCTGGCCTGCGACATCCGCATCGCCGAAACCCAGGCGCAGCTGGCACTGCCGGAAGCGACGGTCGGTCTGCTGCCCTGCGCCGGCGGCACCCAGAACCTCGCGGCCCTGGTCGGTGAAGGCTGGGCGAAGCGGATGATCCTTTGCGGCGAGCGCATCGACGCCGCGACTGCGAAGGACATCGGCCTGGTCGAACAAGTCGTGTCGACTGGCACCGCGCTGGAAGCCGCGCTGAAGCTGGCCGAAGCGGCCGCGAAGCAGAGCCCGACCAGTGTCGCGATCTGCAAGACCCTGATCCAGAGCACCCGTGGCGTGCCGCTGAAGCAGGTACTGCCGGTGGAGCGCGAAGCTTTCGTCGATCTTTTCGACACCCTCGATCAGAAGGAAGGCGTCAACGCATTTCTCGAAAAGCGCAAAGCGGAGTGGTGCAATGGCTGATTCCGCAAACCTGGCGCCCGGCGCGCCTGTGCTGTTCCGCGAGGCCGCAGCGGCCAACGGCAAGACGATCGGCTACGCGATGCTGAACAGCGAGAAATCGCTGAACGCGCTGAGCTTGGCCATGATTCGCCTGCTCGACGCGCAACTGCGCACCTGGGCCATTGATCCGGCCATCGCCTGCGTGGTGCTGCATGGCGCTGGCGAGAAAGCTTTCTGCGCCGGCGGCGATGTGCGCAGCCTGTACGACGCGATGCGCCGTCATCCGGCCAGCCTGCCGAACCCGGATACCTTGCCGTTCTTCGCCGAGGAATACCGGCTCGATCATTTCATCCACCACTATCCGAAGCCGTTCCTGGTCTGGGGCAGCGGCATCGTCATGGGCGGCGGCCTCGGCTTGTTCGCCGGTGCCAGCCATCGCGTGGTCACCGAAACCTCGCGGGTGGCGATGCCGGAAATCACCATCGGCCTGTTCCCGGATGTCGGCGGCAGCTGGTTCCTGCCACGGATGCCGGGCCGCACCGGGCTGTTCGTCGCACTGACCGGCGCCTCGCTGAACGGCCACGATCTGCTGCGCGCCAAGCTCGCCGATCACTTCGTGCGTGCGGCCGATCGCGATGCGATCTTCGCGGCACTGTCGTCGGCTGAATGGACCGGTGATGCAGTGCTGGATCGCAGCCTGCTCGGTGTGCAGCTCGAAGGCTTTTCGGCACAGGCTGTCGATGCTTTGCCGGCCTCGAAGCTGGAAGAACATGCGGCCTTGATCGCCGCGATGTGTGCCAGCAATTCGCTAGCCGCCGTGGTCGACGCCATCACCGGCTACACCGGCGAAGACACTTGGCTGCGCCGCGCGGCCACCGCACTGAAAGCCGGTTCGCCAACCACCGCTGCGCTGATCTGGGCGCTGTTCCAGCGTGGTGCCGAGTTGTCGCTGGCCGAAGTGTTCCGCCTCGAACTGATCGTCGCGCTGCACTGCTGCGCACAGCCGGATTTCGCCGAAGGTGTGCGGGCGCTGCTGGTCGACAAGGACAACGCACCGCGCTGGGCGGCGGTGACGCAGGTTCATGTCGATGGGCATTTCGTTGCGCCGGCCTGGCCGAACGGTGTGCACCCGCTGGCCGATCTTTAACGCAGTTTTCCATCAACACCCTGCAAGCACCCGTCTTTCCCGCGCAGGCGGGAATCCAGTTCTGATGCGGCGCGCTACGGCCAACACTGGATGCCCGCCTGCGCGGGCATGACGAGATTTTGATGTGTGTACTTGACGTGTGAGCACGCACAGCGCGGGCTTTCGTCTCTCCCGAAGGGAGAGGCTAGCGCGCCGCTTCCCGAAGCATCTCCCCGAATTTCTGGAGTTCCCCATGACCACAATCGCATTCATCGGCCTCGGCAACATGGGCGCGCCGATGGCCTTGAACCTGCTGAAAGCCGGCTTCGGCTTGCGCGTGTTCGATCTCGCCGCCGAGCCGCTGCGTCGCTTGGCCGAAGCCGGCGCGCAAGTCGCCAGCAGCCCGGCCGATGCCGTCGCCAACGCCGAAATCGTCATCACCATGCTGCCGGCCAGCAAGCACGTCCGCAGCCTGTATCTCGGCGATGGTGGCGTGCTCGCTTCGGCGAAAGCCGGCGCGCTGCTGATCGACTGCAGCACCATCGCCGCCGATGCCGCACGCGACGTAGCCGCAGCGGCAACAGCGCGTGGCTACACGATGATCGATGCACCCGTCTCCGGCGGCACCGGCGGCGCCACCGCGGGCACTTTGACCTTCATCGTCGGTGGCTCGGCGGAAGCGCTCGAACGCGCCCGACCTGCCTTGAGCGCGATGGGCAAGAACATCTTTCACGCCGGTGGCAGCGGCACCGGCCAGGTCGCCAAGATCTGCAACAACATGCTGCTCGGCGTGCAGATGATCGGCACCATCGAAGCGATCAATCTCGGTGTCGCCAGCGGCGTCGATGCCAGGGTGCTGTCGGAAATCATGGCGAAAAGCTCGGGCCGCAACTGGACCCTGGAGGTCTACAACCCCTGGCCCGGCGTCATGGAAACAGCCCCCGCTTCGCGCGGCTACGCCGGCGGTTTCGGCAGCGACCTGATGCTCAAGGATCTCGGCCTCGCCGCCGAAACCGCCGAAACCGCCCAGGCACCGATCGCGCTCGGCGCGCTGGCTCGCGAGCTGTATCGGCAGCACAGTGAGGCCGGCCACGGCGCGCTGGATTTCTCCAGCCTGCGCGAGCAGTTGTAGATCGGGCCACGCCCGACGCAGCTGGCTTCCGCACTGACAGGAAAAGCTGGCCTCACGCAGAGGACGCAGAGGACGCAGAGAACGCAGAGAACGCAGAGAACGTCAAAAGCGCTTGTTGGTGAATTTTTACTTCGCTTTTCTCCGCGTTCTTTGCGTTCTCCGCGTGAGATCGCTTCCGGTTTCTGCGAGTCGGGCTGCACCGTCGCGACGCTGACCATTCCAAGCGCGTCGTTCATCTGCTCGAAGACAGTCTCGATGCCCATCAGGCCGAGCTTGATCCGGTGCAGCATCTGACTCGCGGTGACGAGCCGATGGAAAGCCGCATCGACGCGGTGCTCGACGCCGTCGCCCGGCTGCCCGACCCGACGCTGATCTTCATCGACAACCTCGGCTACTGCGCCGACGAAACGCTCGGCACCCTGCTTGATCTGCTGGTGTTCCGCACGCCGTCGAGCGCGTCGCCGCACTGTTCGTTCGCGATCGCGGCAATCTTCGCCAGTACATCGACTGGATCGAGCAACTGCACGGCGGTGGTCATGAAGTCGGCTGGGAAGCCTATTTCTGGTACGTCTGGGCGCTGGTCTTCCATCGCCGCTACGACACCGCACGGTTGCAGAACGAGCGCCTGACCCAGCGCGTAGAGCGCGAGCAGCAGGCCGGCCGCGATCCGGCGCAGATGGCTGATCTCAAGCGCCGCACCGAGGTGATCCGCGCCTGCGTCGACACCTATACCGATCGCCTGGTCGATGCCCATCGCCTCGCTCTCGCCTGGCTGGCTGGCTGGCAGCGGAGCCGACGATCCATTCAACGTAGCCACCGTCGCCAGCGCCGCCGGCATCTCGCTGAGCAGCGTCCATCGCTTCGTCGAAGCCCGGCAGGTGATGCGCACGGCGCAGGCGGCGATCGCCCAGTCGCGCAGCGCCTATGGCATTGGCTGGGTATCGATGCTGACGGCGATGATCAGCATCTTCGAAGGCGATTTCGCCGCCGTCCACAATGACATCCTCGCTGCCCTCGCCCGCAGCCGCGCCACACTCGGCGACAACGCCGGCATCACTCGCACGATCGCGCTGGTCGGCGCCAAGTGTGCAGTCGAGATGGGGCAGGACGAGGAAGCCCGCAGCCTGCTCGCCCAGGGTCTGCACTGGGCGCATACCCACGGCATCGTCGATACCGCCGCAGCCGGTTTCGATGCGGCCTTGAAGCTGTGGTCCGGTCGGCCGGACGATCCGGTGGCGCTCGCCCCGTTGCGCGAGATTGCCGCCGGCTATCCGCCACGGCTGGCGCTGATGCTGTCCTGCCTGATCGTCCAGCGTCTGGTACACCTCGGCCGGCTTGGCGAAGTGCTGACCGAAGCCGCACAGATCGGCCTCGGGATCACGCTCAGTGCCGAGCGCCGGCTGCCGGCGATTGAAGGCATCGACAATCCGCGAGTCCGCGAGCTGTACGCCGCTGCCGAAATCGAACTGCTGATCGCCGCCGGCCAGTTGCGCTAGGCCGAAGTGCTGATCGCCGAGGAAACCCGGCTCGCCAAGCAGGACGGCCGCATCGCCCGGCTGGTCGAGCTGGCACTGGCGGAAACGACGATCGCGATCTGCTCGCACAACCCACAACCGGCGGCGCGGCATTTCGTTCGCGCGATCGGGCTGGCGGCGCGCCGGCGCATCATCCGGCCGTTCCGCGATCGCGCCGAAACCATCGCCGGCCTGGTCAACGAAACCAAGGCCACCGCCTGGGGCTTCGCGCTGGACGAGGAGCGCAAGTTCTTCTTCGAGATCTGCAACGGCCTGCCGCTGACCAACTCCTTCCTGGTCGATCATCTCGACCAACTGCAGGGCGACAACCCGCTGCTGGAAACGCCGACCGCCCGCGAGCTGCAGTTGCTCAGCCTGATCGAGGCTGGGCTGTCGAACCAGCAACTCGCGGACCGCCTGAACCTGTCGGTGGCGACGGTGAAATGGACCTCTACAACCTGTACACCAAGCTCGGCGTGTCGAGCCGCTCGGCAGCGCTGGCACGTGCCAGAGCGCTGAATCTGCTGGCGCGATAGCGCGTTCTTATTTCACATCCCTACCAACACTCGTCATTCCCGCGCAGGCGGGAATCCAGTTCTGATACGGCGCGCCAAGGCCAACACTGGATGCCCGCCTGCGCGGGCATGACGGGATTTTATGAGTCTATTTGACTTGGCCGCGCTAGGCGCGCGGATCGCCGGGCAGGAAGCTGCCGGTCACTGCCTTGTAGGCGTCCGAGGTCTTTTGACCCGGTACGCCGTCGACCTTCAGGAAGATCTGCGGGAAACCGCTGAGCCAGCGCTGCAGGGATTCAACCTGGGCGACGATCGAGGCATCGGTGGATTTCTTCATCGCATAGCGCGGTACCACCTTCGCTGCCACGGCAACCGCCGCCGGCACCGGGAAGGCGATTTCGCCCAGCTCGGCCATCCGGCGCAGCAGCACGGCGGCACCGCATTGTTTACTGATCTCAGTCGGCGACCAGACGCCGTCCTTGACGTACTTGCCGCTGACGTAGTGATTCGAGTAGCTCCACAGGTAGGGCGACAGCGTTTCCGGATGATGGTTGCGATAGCCCCAGCCGTTGTACAGCTCGAGCCGGTACAGCGTGCCGGCGAGACTCCAGTCGGTGCTGGCATCGAGTTTTTTCAGGCCCAGCGCATCGGTGGCGCTGACTTCCCAGGTGAACGGCGGCGGGCCGAGCGGCCGCCCCTTCGGTACCTGCACGGTACGGGCGTTCAAGGGATCGCCATTGTGCAGATGCCCGGCGAAACTCTGGCCAGACTCCATGTTGTGAATCACGGCGATGAAGTGCCAGGGGACGCCGGTTGCCTTTGAAACGTCCTGGTAACGCGCTCGGTTGCTCAGCAGCTTCTTGACCAGATCATTGACCGCTTTGGTCTTGACCGGGATCGGCGAGATCACGCAGCGATTGAACAGCGATTCGTACTCGGCGCGGAGTGCGGCAGTCAGGGTCGGCATGGAAGATCCTCGGCAGTGGATGAGCATCAGCCTGGCGCTGCCCCGGCAGGACGGCGCGGCTTCGAGAATCTATCCAATTTGCCCAGCTCTGGACTGCACGCCAGCCGCCGCCCGGACCGCGGCTGTGAACACCGTCACGGCGGATGTGGATTCCACGCCGCTTGAAGCATCCGGTGCAGGCCGCTACCGTGCAGGCAACGCCCACGAACCCGAGTCCCTAGCCCGCCATGAAGCTGATCACTGGAATCATCAAGCCGTTCAAGCTGGACGAAGTCCGCGAGGCGCTCGCGAACATCGGGGTGAGCGGCATCACCGTGACCGAGGTCAAGGGCTTCGGACGTCAGAAGGGCCATACCGAGCTGTATCGCGGCGCCGAGTACTTGGTCGACTTCCTGCCCAAGCTGAAGCTGGAAGTGGCGGTGCGCGACGAACTCGTCGAACCGACCATCGACGCGATCACCAAGGCGGCGCACACCGGCAAGATCGGCGACGGCAAGATCTTCGTCACCGAACTCGAGCAGGTACTGCGCATCCGTACCGGCGAAACCGGGCCGGACGCGGTCTGATTCAGCACCCTTGGCCTGCCCGCCAATCAGCGGAGCGGATCGGCGGACACAAAAAAGGCGGCGCTTCGCAGCGCCGCCTTTTTTGTTGCTGACGGGCGGCTTGCGCCGATTCGTCAGCGTGTAGTCAGCCCTGGGGCAAGCTCAGGCCGGGGCGAAGCAGTAGCAGCAGATCTTGTTGCCATCCAGATCGCGGACGTAGGCAGCGTAGGCAGTCGGCGTGAACGAACGCGGGCCGGGCGCGCCTTCGTCCTTGCCACCCTGCGCCAGCGCCACTTCGTGGAACTTGTGCACGGCTGCGCGTGACGGCGCGTTGAAGCTGATGGTGCCGCCGTTGGCGAACGTCGCCGGTGCACCGTTGCCGGGCTTGGTGATCATGAACAAGTCCGAACCTTCCGCACCGGTGCTCCACAACGACGCGGCGTCGAAATTCATCACCCGCTTCAGGCCCATCGTGTCGAGCACGGCGTCATAGAACTTGCGGCCGGCTTCAACGTTGTTGGTACCGACTACCACATGCGTGAAAATACCCATGGTCATTCTCCTCAATTGGTTATCGTGTGCTTGTTGGCGCAGGCGTCTTGTTGTCGCTCAAACCCGTCGCCCGCAACTACTCTGGAGCAGCCGCAAGCGAACAACAAGATGTGCGAAATTGCGCCAGATCGATGGCCACAACTGACACAGCAGCGCAGTCGAAACTCAGGGGTTTCCGGGCAGCGTCGAAAACGATGAACCGGACTGACCTAGCACACCCGGCACCGTCGCCGGCACCTCGTCGGTCCAGACCTTGAACGACTCCAGCGTGTGCTGGCCGTAGGTGGTGGTGATGGCGACATCGGCGGCATCGCGACCGCGGGCGATCAGGATGCGGCCGATGCGCGGCTGGTTGTTGCGCGGATCGAAGGGATGCCAGGTACCGCCGAGGAAGACTTCCATCGAACCGGCGAAATCCATCGGCGCATCCACTGCCGGCACGCCGATGTCACCGAGATAGGCGGTGCAGTAACGGGCCGGGATGTTCAGGCAGCGGCAGAAAGTGATCGCCAGGTGCGCGTAATCGCGGCAGACACCCTGACGCTCGTTCCAGGCTTCGAAGGCGGTCTTGGTCGGCCGCGCGAACTGGTAGCCGAAGACGATGTGGCGGTTCACGTAGTCGCAGACCGCCTGCACTCTGGGCCAGCCCGGCGGCGTGTTGCCGAACAGTTGCCAGGCCGCGCCCATCAGCAGATCGGTCTCGCAGTAACGGCTGCCGAGCAGGAACACCAGCGTCTCCTGCGGCAGTTGTTCGACCGGATGCTGCTGCGCATTCATCAGCACCGGTTCGGTACGACCGTGATCACGGATCAGGCCATCGGCGGTCAGACGGATACGGCCAGCCGGGGCGACGATGCGGCTGCACCAGTTACCGAAACCATCTCGGTACATGGTCATCGGCACCGGCGGATCGAGGCACAGCAGGTCCGGCCGGATCAGGTCGGAGGCACGCGAATAGTGCGCGTGCAGGGTGAGAATCATCGGTGTCGGCTGCGGACACTGATAGACGATTTCGTAACCGAAGCGGATCTGCATGAATGGTTTCCGGCGGGGTGGTTGGCCACGATCCGGAAAGCCCGGCGGGCACTACGGTAGTGTCTGGAGCGGAGGCAGCAAGCGTGCCAGCAAGGCGGCCCAATATTGCTGGCCCACCGGGTCGGCGATCAGGTCCTGACGAATTTCGAGTTCGACATGCAGTAGACCTCGTTGTTCGCCATGCACCGGGATCGAATAATCGCTCTCGTCGTTCAAGTCATACGGCTCGTTGTAACCAACTACCGTGCCCGGCTCCCCTTCCAGCGAGGCACCGAGCGCCAGGGCCAGACGTGCATCGCGGTGATACAGCACGCCGACCTGCCAGGGCCGCGCCCGACCCTGCCAGATCGGCGTGAAACTATGCACGGCGATCAGCACGCTGAGCTGGCCACGCGCGGCACGGGCATCGAGCTGCGCGGTGATTGCGGCGTGATAAGGCTCGAAGATGGCGAGGCGTCGCTGCTCGACATCGGCAAAATTTACCGAAGCATTGCCCGGAATTACCGTGCCATCACTGCATGGCGCGATCGAGTCAGCGGCCTGTGGTGGCCGGTTGCAGTCGATCACCAGTCGCGAATAGCCCTGCATTACCAGGGTCGCATCGAGCTGTGCGGACAGCAGCCTCGACACTTCCGCCGCGCCGATGTCCCAGCCGATATGACGACGCAAATCGGCATCCGGCAAACCCAGCGCAGCCAGCGAGCGGGGCACCGCACAACTGGCGTGATCGCAGATCAGAAAAAAAGGCGAGCTGCCGTCGGCACGAATGAGGTCGACAGGCCCCGGCTCATCGGCGGCGATGAGGGGCTGGCTTGCGGTCGGATTTGAGGTGTTGGCGATGGCCGAACCACGGAATCAGCCGTCTGCTGATTCCAAGCATTCAAAAGTGGTCGGGGCGACAGGATTCGAACCTACGACCTCTTGCTCCCGAAGCAATTTTTGCAGTAAGTTTGGCGGGCCGTTGATTTAAAAAATTCGTTTGAAAACATTGTTTTACCTATCATTCTGAATCATTCCGTATCATAGTGTCTCATGAAATGGGGTGCCCCCAAGGGCGCCCCAATCACTTCCCGCCTCGACATGCCGACCAAACTTTCCGACGCCTACCTGCGGTGCCTCCAGAACGACCCAACGCTGAAAGAACAGCGGATTGCTGATTCCGCGTGTACTGGCCTCCGGCTGCGTCTGAGACCTGGACGAGCGCCTCAGTGGGAACATGCTTACAAGGTTGATGGCATGCACCGCCTCACCCGGCACGCCAGCCGCTACGGCCAGATGGGCCCAGGTTGCGGATAGTCCGGACCATCCTGCGATGCCCGCCAGTCCCGCATGCCTGGATGCTCTCTTGGCCCCTCTCATCAATCGCTTCACATGATCAACCATTGCTCACCCTGTTCGCCCTGTGCCCGGCCCGGCACCGCGTCGGCGAGCCCAGGTCTGCCTGACAGCGGCAGCCTTCGGTCGATTCAGCGGTATGACGTTTATATACGATGTCATACAACGGATTGATGAAAGCCGATGCAGCGCAGTCGAACTTTCTGCAGCCACGCGCAGAAGCTCGGTCACCGCGCTAACGTGCTCGCAGTCCTGACCTCACAAAACGCAACGCCATGACCACCCAGACCCCAGCACGCAACGCCTTCGCGACCCGCGTGATCCACGCCGGCCAGAGCCCGGACCCGACCACCGGCGCGATCATGCCGCCGATCTACGCCACCTCGACCTACGTCCAGGAAAGCCCGGGCGTCCACAAGGGCTACGAGTACGCACGCAGCCAGAACCCGACCCGCTTCGCCTACGAGCGTTGCGTCGCCGATCTCGAAAGCGGCACGCACGGCTATGCCTTCGCCTCCGGTCTGGCGGCGACCGCGACGGTGCTCGACCTGTTCGCGCCCGGCGATCACATCATCGCCAGCGATGATCTCTACGGCGGCAGCTATCGATTGTTCGAGCGGGTGCGGGCGAAATCGGCCGGGCTGAAATTCTCCTTCGTCGACCTGCGCGACCCGGCCAATGTCGAGGCGGCGATCCGCCCGGAAACGAAGATGATCTGGGTCGAAACGCCGACCAACCCGATGCTGAAACTGGCCGACCTGTCAGCCATCGCCGTAATCGCCAAGCGCCACGGGCTGATTGCTGCCGCCGACAACACCTTCGCCAGCCCTTACGTGCAGCGGCCGATCGAACTCGGTTTCGATCTGGTCATGCACTCGGCGACCAAGTACCTGAACGGCCACAGCGACATGGTCGGCGGCATGCTGGTGGTCGGCGGGAACGTTGACCTGGCCGAACGCCTGACCTTCCTGCAGAACGCCGTCGGTGCCGTCGCCGGGCCGTTCGATGCCTTCCTCGCGCTGCGCGGCGTGAAGACACTGGCGCTGCGCATGGAGCGCCACTGCAGCAACGCGCAGGAACTGGCCGGCTGGCTGCAGACCCATCCGAAGATCGCCAAGGTTCACTACCCGGGCCTGGTCTCGCACCCTCAGCATCCGCTGGCGAAGAAACAGATGCCGCGCGGCTACGGCGGCATGATCGCGATCGAACTTAAAGGTGCGCTCGATGATGCCAAGCGCTTCCTGGAGCGCTGCGAACTGTTCGCGCTCGCCGAAAGCTTAGGGGGCGTCGAAAGCCTGATCGAGCACCCGGGGATCATGACCCACGCCAGCATCCCGGCCGACAACCGCGCCGCACTCGGCATCAGCGACACGCTGTGCCGGCTGTCGGTTGGCGTCGAGGATGTCGAGGATCTACGGGCCGATTTGGCGCATGCGCTGAACTGATCGGCTAGCTCCTTCCCCGTTTACGGGGGAAGGAGAGCAGCAAAGCAGTACAGGAGTGGACCATGCGCAACGCAAAATCCCAGCAGCACGCAAAAACACTCCGCAAAGCACTGACTGATGCCGAACAGAAACTCTGGCCGCGCCTGCGCAGCCGGCAGCTTGCAGGCCACAAGTTTCGCCGTCAGGCCCCGATCGGTCCTTACATCGCTGATTTTGCTTGTCTGGAAGCGTATTTGATCGTCGAGGTCGATGGCGGCCAGCATCTCGAAAGTAGCCGCGACGCGCTGCGAGATGCTTGGTTCGCAGCCCAGGGCTTCAGGCTGCTGCGCTTCTGGAATACTCAGGTTCTGATCGAAACCGACGCTGTGGCCGATAGCATCCTGTCCGTGCTGCAACGCCCCCATCCCGACCTTCCCCCGCTTGCGGGGGAAGGAGACCGACGAGAACTGCCATGACCACCCCCACCCTCGCCCAGCGCCGCTGCGTTCCCTGCGAAGGCGGCGTCGCACCGCTGACGCCCTCCGAAGCCGCCGAGTTCATGACCCGGCTTGGCCCGGCCTGGACGCTGTCCGAAGACGGCCGGAAGCTGCACGGGCACTTCGAGTTCAAGAACTATTTCCGCACCCTGAGCTTCGTCAACGCGGCGGCCTATATCGCGATCCACGACGACCATCACCCGGGAATCGCCTTCGACTACAAGAATTGCGACATCAGCTACTGGACGCACGCGATCGACGGCTTGTCGGAGAACGACTTCATCTGCGCGGCCAAGACCGACGCTCTGCTGGTATGACGGCAGCCGTCATCGACTGGCACCTGTGGCGCTGGAACGAGTGGTCAAACGATCTGCTCTATGCCGCGATGCGACTACGCAGCGAGATCTTCGTCGTCGAACAGAACTGTGTGTTCCCGGACATGGATGGTCTCGATCCGGCCTGCACGCATCTCTGTGGCACCAACGCCGACGGCGAGCTGTTGGCCTACGCCCGGCTGCTGGCGCCGGGCCTGAAGTATCCGGAGGCTTCGATCGGCCGGGTCATCACCGCGGCGTCCGCGCGCGGGCTGCAACTCGGCCGGCTGCTGATGCTGGAAGCCTTGCGGCTGACTCGCGAGCACCATCCCGGCATGCCGATTCGCATCGGCGCTCAGCAACGTCTGGACCGCTTCTACGCAAGCCTCGGCTTCGTGCAGATCGACCTGCCGTATCTCGAAGACGGTATCTGGCACATCGACATGCGGCTGGATCGCTAGCGCTGCAGATTAGCCGCGTGACAGCGCCTGGCCGTTGATGCCAGCGCTATCCGGGCCGAGCAGATACAGCAGGCCCGCCACGGCTGCATCAGGTCCCGGCAGCTTCTGCACTTCTTCGGCGACAAAGCCGCGCGCGCGCAGTTCGGTGCGCATCGCGCCCGGGTCGTAGCTGTTGATGCGCAGGCCCGGCGTAGCGCCGAGTTCCTGCGACCAGCTCTTGACCAGGCCTTCGAGCGCGTACTTGGCAACGCCGTAGGAACCGCGCAGGGCTTTCGGCTCGCGGCCGACGGCGTCGGTGACGAAGACGATGCTGGCGTCGCGGGTCTGCTGCAGCAGCGGCAGGCATTGGCGAGTCAGCGAATACGCCGCCGTGAGATTGACCTGCAGGCCTTCCAGCCAATCCTTCGGTGCTTCCTCGGTCATCGCCGTGAAACCCTTGAAGTGCGCCGCGCAGTGAACCAGACCATCGAGCCGGCCGAACTCGCGCTCGACGGTTTCGGCGAGTTCGAAGATATCGGCCCAGGTGGTGCCGGCCAGGTTCATCGGATAGATCGCCGGCTGCGGCCCGCCAGCGGCTTCGATCTCGTCGAACGCCGCTTCGAGCTTCTTCACCGTGCGGCCGAGCAGGATCACCGTCGCGCCAAGACGCGCAGCCGCCAGCGCGGTGGCGCGACCCAGGCCAGCACCTGCACCGGTGATCAGAACAACCCGGCCCTGGAGCAGGCCGGCAGCCGGCGTGTAGCCGGCAGGAATCGCTGAACTCATGCCGTCCTCATCTGGCCACTCGCGGCCGGATCAGCGCCAGCACATCGGCCGGCGCATGGGCGATCGCGTCGGCTTTCCAGATCGACAGATCCGGCTCGGCACCGAGATAACCCCAGCCGGCGGCAATGGTCATCATGCCGGCGGCGCGACCGGCGACGACATCGCGCAGGTCGTCGCCGACATAGATGCAGTGCTCGGGTTTGATGCCGATCTTCCGCGCAGCGAGCAGCAAGCCATCGGGCGCGGGCTTCGGATGCGGCGTCGAATCACCGGCGACCAGGCAACCGCAGCCAGCCGGAAAGCCCAGTTGCGCGACCATCGGCTCGGCCAGCCAGCCGGCCTTGTTGGTGACGATGCCCCACTTGAGCCCTTCCTGATCGAGCGCCGCCAGCAACTCGACGACGCCATCGAACAGCCGGCTGTGAGTGGTCAGATTGGCCTGATAGAACTTCAGGAACAGAGCCTTGCGGTCCTCGTAGTCCCGATGATCCATGCTCATGTTCAGCGCCACTTTCAGCAGGCCGCGCGCGCCATTGGAGGCCTGCGGGCGGTAGTCGGACAGCGGCAGATGCGGCAGCCCCTGCGCCTCGCGAACGAGATTGGCGGCGTAGCCGAGATCGGGCGCGCTATCGACGAGCGTGCCGTCCAGATCGAACAGCACACAGTAGTTATTCGGATTCAAAACGATCAGTCCTCGGCCGGCTTCCGGCAGTGCATCAGGTAGTTGACGTCGATGTCGCTGGCATTCAGCGAGGCCGACTTCAGCAGCGGGTTATAGCGCAGGCCCATGACGTCCTGCGGAACCAGACCGGCGTTGCGGGCCCAGCGATCCAGCTCGGACGGCCGGATGAACTTGGCGTAGTCGTGAGTGCCGCGCGGCACGATGCGGGCGATGTACTCGGCACCGACGATCATCAGCGCGTAAGACTTCGGATTGCGGTTGATGGTCGAAAACACCACGTCGCCGCCCGGCTTCACCAGACGGGCGATCGCTTCGATGGTCTCGGCAGGGTCCGGCACGTGTTCGAGCATTTCCAGGCAGCAGACCAGATCGAAACTTTCCGGCTGCTGCTCGGCGAGCACTTCGGCACTGACGACGCGGTACTCGACCTTCAGCCCCGCTTCCTCGGCATGCTGCTTGGCGACTTCGATCGACGCGGTGGCCAGATCGATGCCCAGCGCATCGGCACCGGCGATCGCCAGCGCTTCGGTCAGGATGCCGCCGCCGCAGCCGACATCGAGCGTGCGCTTGCCCTTGATCGAAGCGCTCGCGCCACCGGCGCGCTGCAGGATGTAGCGCATCCGCGGCGGGTTGATGACGTGCAGCGCACCCATCTCGCCTTCGCGATCCCACCAACGGGCGGCCAGCGCTTCGAAGCGGGAAATTTCGTCGTGATCGACGTTGCCGGAATCAGTTCTGCTCATGCCGCGAGTTTACCAAACGACGGCCGGCAGCCCGCCAAGCGATCAGGCAGGAGCAGTCGCGTCGAGCAGATCGAGCAGCCCCTGCAGCGCCGCTTCGGCGGTGAGCCGCCGCACGGCGTCGCGATCGCCATCGAACTGGTAGCGGCTCGACGAAGTGGCAATGCCCGGCCCGGCCCAGGCGATGAACACGGTACCGACTGGCTTAGCCGCGACCGCCCCGCCCGGCCCGGCAATGCCGCTGACCGAGACCGTCCAACGCACCGGCGCGCGCGCTTTCAGTCCGTCGGCCATGGCGATCACCGTCGGGCCGCTGACTGCGCCGAAGGTCTCGATGGTATCTGCCGGCACGCCGAGCAGTTCCTGCTTCGCCCCGTTCGAGTAACTGACGATGCCGCGCTCGAACCAGCCGGAACTGCCGGCGATGTCGGTCATCAGCTTGGCGATCAGGCCGCCGGTGCAGGACTCGGCAGTGCCGATCATCTCGCCGCGCGCCAGCAGCCGCTCGCCAACCTGAACCGCCAGGGCATTGAGCACCGCATCATCAGGAACAGGGTTCATCGCTGTGCTTCTCTGGACACTGGACACTAACCACTGGAAACGGCTTCAAGCCCGGAAGATCGCTTCCGCCATTGCATCGGCAATCTCGCCGGTCGGGCGCTGGGTTGCGAATGAACGGGTGAAGATTTCGCTCAGGGTCGTGCCGATCCGCTGCAGATGAGCATGGACCGCCGCTTCGTCGTAGCCCGGGCCTTCGTAGTGGATGTCGATGATACCGCCGGCATTGATCACGTAGTCCGGCGCGTACAGCAGGCCGTGATCGAGCAGCCGCTGGCCGTCGCGCGGCTTGGCCAGCTGGTTGTTCGCGGCACCGGCGATCACCTTGGCTTTAATCTGCGGGATGCGGGTTTCGTTGAGCATGGCACCGAGCGCACAGGGCGCGAACACGTCGACATCGAGCGCGTGGATCGCCTCCATCGCCACCGCCGTCGCGCCGAATTCGGCGACCGCGCGGTCGACCGCAGGCCGATGCAAATCGGTCACCCAAAGTATTGCCCCTGCGGCGTGCAGATGCCGCGCCAAGCGATAGCCAACATTGCCGACGCCCTGGATCGCCACCCGAAGGCCACGCAGATCGTCCCGGCCGAGGGCTGCGCGCACGGCAGCCTGCAGGCCGATGAACACGCCGAGCGCGGTCGCCGGGCTGGGGTCGCCGCTGCGGCCGGCGGCGATCGAGGTGGCATCGGCGAGGCCGCCGACGTGGCGGGTTTGCTCAGCCATCAGGCGGATATCCGGCACGCTGGTGCCGGAGTCTTCGGCGACGATGTAGCGGCCGTTCAGGGATTCGACGAAGCGGCCCATGGCGCGCATCAAGGCCGGGCTTTTGTCGTGGCGCGGGTCACCGAGGATCACCGACTTGCCGCCGCCCTGCGGCAGCCCGGCGAGTGCTGCCTTGTAGGTCATGCCGCGGCTCAGGCGCAGCACATCGGTCAGCGCTTCGGCATCGGAGGCATAGGGCCACATGCGGCAGCCGCCGAGGCCCGGACCAAGCCGGGTGCTGTGCACGGCGATGATCGCGCGCAGGCCAGAGGCCTGGTGGTGATGGAAAGCCACCTGCTCGTGGCCATCGAACTCGGAATGCGAAAAGACTGACATGGCGCAGGAGTCTACCGACGAAAAGCCTGCCTAATGCTTTTGGCTTTTGCGCCACGCCGAAGAACAACGGCAGTCTTCTTGCTTCACAATCAAACCCACCTTCCGGAACTGCCGACCGCCTCATGTCGATCCATGCCGTCCTGCATCACGAAACGACCTACCAGTACGACCGGCGGGTGACCTTGTCGCCGCAGATCATCCGTCTGCGGCCGGCACCGCATGGCCGCACGCCGGTGCTGTCGTACTCGCTGAAAGTCGAGCCGGAAGGCCACTTTCTGAACTGGCAGCAGGATGCCTTCGCGAACTGGCAGGCCCGAGTGGTGTTCCCGGACAAGGTCACCGAGTTCAAGGTGACCGTCGATCTGGTCGCCGACATGTCGATCTACAACCCCTTTGACTTCTTCATCGAAGAGAAGGCCGAGACCTTCCCGTTCACCTATGACGATGCGCTGAAGGAAGACCTCAAGCCCTACCTCAAGCACGGCTCGGCGACACCGCGCCTGGCCGCATTCGTCAGGGCGATTCCGAAGGAAGAGATCCGCACCATCGACTTCATCGTCGAACTGAACCGCCGCGTGCAGGAAGCGGTGAGCTACCTGATCCGCCTCGAACCCGGCGTGCAGACGCCGGAAGACACCCTGACCCTGGCTTCCGGCTCCTGCCGCGATTCAGGCTGGCTGCTGGTGCAGATCTTCCGCCAGCTCGGGCTGGCGGCGCGCTTCGTCTCCGGCTATCTGATCCAGCTGACACCGGACGTGAAATCGCTCGACGGCCCGTCCGGCACCGATCACGATTTCACCGATCTGCACGCCTGGTGCGAGGTCTATCTGCCGGGTGCCGGCTGGGTCGGCCTCGACCCGACCTCGGGCCTGCTGACCGGCGAAGGCCATATTCCGCTGTGCGCAACGCCGGAGCCGTCGAGTGCGGCGCCGATCACCGGCTCGATGAGCTTCGAAGGCAAGGGCAGTCTCGACACCGAGTTCGGCCACTCGATGATCGTCACCCGCTTGTTCGAATCGCCGCGCGTCACCAAGCCGTACACGGAAACGCAATGGAAGGCGATCGACACCCTGGGTCTGGCCGTCGATGCGCGCCTGAAAGCCGGCGACGTGCGCCTGACCATGGGCGGCGAGCCGACCTTCATCTCGATCGACGACATGCAGGGCGAGGAATGGAACATCGCCGCCGTCGGCCCGACCAAGCAGGGGCTGGCCAACATCCTGATCCGCCGTCTGCGTGATCGTTTCGCGCCGCCCGAAAAGGGCGGCGGCCTGCTGACCTTTGGCCAGGGCAAGTGGTATCCGGGCGAATCGCTGCCGCGCTGGGCCTATGCGCTGTACTGGCGCGGTGATGGCAAGCCGATCGTCCGCACCGATCTCGCCGAGGGCAAGACCGCGCCGACCATCGAAGCCGCAGCGCTGCTGGTGCGCGGCATCGCCAACCGGCTCGAAGTGAGCCCCGAAAACGCCCTGCCCGGCTACGAGGACGCGTTCTTCTATCTGCACCGCGAGCGCCAGTTGCCGGACAACGTGCTGCCGGAAGACAGCAAGCTGAAGGACCCGGAAGAGCGCGCCCGCATCGCCAAGGTTTTCGAGCGCGGGCTCGACGTGCCGCGCGGCTATGCACTGCCGGTGCAGCGCTGGCAGTCGCGGGCCTGGATTTCCGAGCGCTGGAGCTTCCGTCAGAAGCGCATGTTCCTGATCCCGGGCGATTCGCCGATCGGCTTCCGCCTGCCGCTCGATGCCCTGCCCTGGCTGCCGCCGTCGCGCTTCCCGACCCTGATTCCCTATGACCCGATGGCGGTCGACATCCGCACCGCCACACCGCTGCCGGCCTTCGATGGCCGCCGCCAGCCGTTCCTGCAATCGTCCGGTGAAAAGCGCGCGGAAGCCGAAACCGATATCGCCGCGCGTCTGCGCGAACGCCGCCAACGCCTGACCGCCGAGCAGGACCAGCCGGAGCCGGTGAAGCGCGGCGCCTATCTGGAAGGTGGCAATGTCCGCACCGCGCTGACCGTGGAGCCGCGCGAAGGCCATCTCTGCGTGTTCCTGCCGCCGACCGAATCGATCGAGGACTATCTGGAGCTGGTCGCCGCCATCGAGGACGCGTCCGCCGAACTCGACACGCCGGTGCGCATCGAAGGCTATTCGCCGCCGAACGATCACCGCATCAACGTGCTCAAGATCACCCCGGACCCGGGCGTGATCGAAGTCAACATCCATCCTTCGCATAGCTGGGAAGAGCTGCGCGAAACCACGCTGACCGTCTACGAGGAAGCGCGGCTGGCCCGTCTGGCCACCGAAAAATTCCTCATCGACGGCCGCTCGGTCGGCACCGGCGGCGGCAACCATTTCGTCGTCGGCGGTGCCACGCCGGCCGATTCGCCGTTCCTGCGTCGGCCGGACGTGCTCGGCTCGCTGATCCGCTACTGGCAGAACCATCCCAGCCTGTCGTACTTCTTCTCCGGCCTGTTCATCGGTGCGACCTCGCAGCATCCGCGCATCGACGAAGCCCAGGACTCAGCACTGTACGAGCTGGAAATCGCCCTCAGCCAGTTGCCGCCTCCGGGCCAGCAAGTACCGCTGTGGATGGTCGATCGCACCTTGCGCAATCTGTTGACCGATCTGACCGGCAACACCCATCGCACCGAAATCTCGATCGACAAGCTCTATTCGCCGGACGGCCCGACCGGCCGTCTCGGCCTGGTCGAATTCCGCGCTTTCGAGATGCCGCCGCACGCGCAGATGAGCCTCGCCCAGCAACTGCTGCTGCGCAGCCTGATCGCCTGGTTCTGGGAGCAGCCGTACACCCAGCCGCTGGTTCGCTGGGGCACCCAGCTGCACGATAAATTCATGCTGCCGCACTACGTCTGGAGCGATCTCGGCGAAGTGGTGGCCGATCTCAATCGCGCCGATTTCCCGTTCAAGCTCGACTGGTTCGCGCCGCACTTCGAGTTCCGCTTCCCGCGCCATGGCGCCGTGCGTCACGGCCAGGTCGAACTGGAAATCCGTCACGCGCTGGAACCCTGGCCGGTGCTCGGCGAGGAGAACGCCGTCGGTGGCACGGCGCGCTATGTCGATTCGTCGATGGAGCGTCTGCAGGTGCGAGTCACCGGGCTGACCGAAGGCCGTCACTTCGTCACCGCCGGCGGCCGTCGCCTGCCGTTGCTGAACACCGGCGTGAGGGGCGAGTACGTGGCCGGCCTGCGCTATCGCGCCTGGCATCCGCCATCGGCCCTGCATCCGTCGATCGGCGTCCACACGCCTTTGGTGTTCGATCTCTACGACGCCTGGAACAAGCGCCCGGTGGCCGGCTGCACCTACCACGTCGCCCATCCGGCCGGCCGCAACTACGAGACTTTCCCGGTCAACGCCTACGAGGCCGAGGCGCGTTTCCTGAGCCGCTTCACGCCGTTCGGCCACACGCCGAACCCGTACTGGCCGGCCGAGGAAAAGGTCAACCCGGACTACCCGCATACGCTGGATCTGCGGCGACCGAACGGGCTGTAAGGCAACCGGAGAGCGACGAGACCCGCGCGATAAACTGCGCGGATGAACTCGTCGCCAACTCCTTCCGCTCCGCTGGCCGGGGCGATCAAGACCATCTTTCTATCGCTGCTGCCGGCCCCGGTGACTCTGGCCGGACGCGAACGGCTGCGCGTCGTGGCCGGTGCCGCGATCGGCGTCGGCCTCGCCGCGCTGCTGAGTCATAGCCTGGCCGGCGTTGCCGGCATCGAAGGCGCATGGATGGTCGCTTCGCTCGGTGCCTCGGCGGTGCTGGTGTTCGCAGCACCCGCCGGCCCGATGGCCCAGCCCTGGGCGGCGGTTGCCGGCAACACCGTTTCGGCGGTGGTCGGCATTGCCTGTGTACGCTGGATCGGCGAGCCGGCGTTCGTGGTCGCCGCGCTGGCCGCCAGCCTGTCGATTGCCGCGATGTTCAGCCTGCGTTGCCTGCATCCACCCGGTGGCGCGGTGGCGCTGACTGCGGTGCTGCTGCAGGTTCATGACTTCCGCTTCGCGCTGTTCCCGGTTGCCGTCAACACCTTGCTGCTGGTGCTTGCCGGTAGTGCGTTCCATCGGGCGACTGGCCGACGCTATCCGCACTCGCAGCAGCCGGCAAAACCGCCGGCCGGCGAGATTCCGTCACGCTTCAACTCGGCGGATTTCGACGAGGCCCTCGCCCGCTACAACGAGGTACTCGACGTCAGCCGCGACGACCTCGAAAACCTGCTGCGCCAGACCGAGCTGAACGCCTATCACCGCCTGTTCGGCGGCCTGCGCTGCGCCGACATCATGTCGCGCGAGCCGGTCATCGTGCAGTTCGGCGATGGCTTGCAGGACGCCTGGGCGCTGATGCGCCGGCATCACGTCAAAGCGCTGCCGGTGACCGATCGCAGCGGTCGCATCGCCGGCATCGTCACCCAGGCGGATTTCCTGCGGCAGGCCAATCGCGATGCCCATGAAGGCCTGGGCGAGCGGGTCAAGGAGCTGGTGCGCAGCACCGGCACGCTGCTGTCGACGAAGCCGGAAGTGGTCGGCCAGATCATGACTCGCCGCGTTCGCGTGGCCCGCGAGGATCGGCTGATCGTCGACCTGATCGCCTCGTTCTCCGCCGATGGTCATCACCATCTGCCAATCGTCGATGCCGACAGCAAGCTGGTCGGCATCATTACCCAGTCGGATTTCGTCCGGGCGCTGGCTCGGGTCATCGAGCCGGAGCAGGCGGTAGCGCGCTAGTAGCTACTTCTTCAACAACGACTTCAGATCGGCAAACGGATTGCCAGTCGACAGCTTGTCCTTGGCATTGCCGACGGTGGTCTTGTCGATGTAGCGCTGGTGTTCGTTGTCGTGGCAGTACAGGCACAACAGTTCCCAGTTGCTGCCATCGGACGGGTTGTCGTCGTGGTTGTGGTTGCGGTGATGCACGGTCAGTTCGCGCAAGTTCACGCGTTCGAAAGTGCGGGCGCAGCGGCCGCAAACCCAGGGATACAGCTTCAGCGCTTGCTCCCGGTAGCCGAGTTCGCGGGCGTCGGCTTTGCGCCGGTTATCGATGATGATCTGGTCGAGCTTCGACCGGTCCGGCGTCTTGTTGGTGCTCATGCCGGCAGTTTAGCGGCTGCGCGGCTGCCGTCACCCAAGACGGCAGCCGCGCGCACCGGTCAGCGCAGCATCCGCTTGGTGTTGGCAGCGATCAGCGGCTGGTAGGCCGAACCGAGCAGGCGCACAAGGATGTCCATGAACTTGGCATCCGGGCCGACGACGACCCGGCGCGAATTGTTCTCGACCGCCCGCAGGATGATCCGCGCCGCCTTGTTCGCCGAGGTGGTGTTGAGCAGCTTGTCGAACTTGTCCCGCGCCTTTTCGCCGCTGACGCCGAACAGCTTTTCGGTGCCTTCGGCGATGCGCGCGCTGCGGTTGATCTCGGTGCGGATGCCGCCCGGATGCACGCAGGTGGCGCTGACGCCGCAGCTCATCATGTCCAGCTCGATGCGCAGGCTTTCGGTATAGCCGCGCACCGCAAACTTGGTCGCCGAGTAGGCGCCGGTGCCCGGCGTGCCGATCAGGCCGAACAGGCTCGAGGTGTTGATGATGTGGCCGTCACCGCTGGCCTTCAGATACGGCAGGAACGCCTGGCTGCCGTAGACCACGCCCCAGAAATTGATATCGACGATCCACTCGAAATCCTTCTGCGAGATGCTGTCCAGCGGCGCGTTGAGCGCGACGCCGGCGTTGTTGAAAATGAGATTGACGCCGCCGTGATCCTTGGCGGTCTGCTCGGCCCAGGCGTAGACCGCGTCACGGCTGGCAACGTCGAGCTTGGCGGTGGTGACCTTCACGCCCTTGGCTTTGGCCAATTTCGCAGTCTCTTCCAGACCCTTGGTGTTGACGTCAGACAGGCTCAGCGCACAGCCCTTGGCGGCAAGCTCCAGCGCCAGCTCGCGGCCCATGCCGGAAGCAGCGCCGGTGATCGCGGCGACCTTGTTGGCAAATGATTTCATCGTGTCTTTCTCGTTCTTGTGATTGTTCTTTTAAGGTTCGACGACTCAGGCCGCGACCGTCGCGGTGTCGCGTTCCAGCCGGTAGGCCGTTGTCGGGAAGCGCCGCGTCTTGCCGCGGTAGATGAAGGTGAAGCCCGGCCACAAGGTGGTGTTCTTGCCGTTGGCGTCGACGTACCAGCTCTTGCAGCCAGACGTCCAGACGGTTTTCGACAGCTGCCCCTGAAGCCCCAAGTTGAACGTCACCTGGGCATCCGGCTTGACGTCGACCGCCCGCAACCCCTGCTTGTGCATGGTCTTCAGCGCGTCCATCACGTAGGCGACCTGCGACTCGATCATGAACACCATCGAGTTGTGGCCGAGGCCGGTGTTCGGGCCGACCAGCATGAAGAAGTTCGGGAAGCCGGCGACTGATAGACCAAGGTAAGCCTCCGGGCCGGTCTTCCAGGCATCGAGCAGATCGACGCCGCCGGTGCCGAACACGGTGCCGCGCGGCATCGGGTCCTGGGCCTTGAAGCCGGTGCCGTAGATGATCGCGTCAACCGCACGCTCGTTGCCGGCGCTGTCGATCACCGAGTTGGCTCGCACTTCGACGATGTCATCGGTGATGACCTCGACATTGGCCTGGGCCAGCGCCGGGTAGTAATCGTTGGAGATCAGGATGCGCTTGCAGCCGATCGTGTAGTCCGGCGTGACCTTGGCGCGCAGCGCCGGGTCCTTGATCTGGCGCTTGATGTGACGGCGAGCGACGCCTTCGACCATGGTCATCAGCTTCGGATTGATAACGAAGCCGAGCACCCGCGATTCCAGCATCCAGTAGATCGCCGTGCGGTAAGCGTTCTGCAGCACCGGCAACGCCCTGTACAGGCGGCGCTCGCGCGGGCCGATCTCGCGATCCGGCTTCGGCATGATCCACGGCGCGGTGCGCTGGTAGAGGTCGACGCGCTTCGCGAGCTTTTGGATCTGCGGGACAAACTGGATCGCGCTGGCACCGGTGCCGATCACGGCCACGCGCTTGTCGCTGAGGTCGTAGCGGTGATCCCAGTGCGCCGAGTGGAAAGCCTTGCCTTTGAAGCTATCCAGCCCTTTGACGTTGGGCATCGCCGGATTCGACAGGCCACCCATGCCGGACACCAGCACGCGGCCGCTGAAGCTGCGACCGTCGGCGGTGTTCACCGTCCAGGTTGCTGAGCCTTCGTCATAACGGGCGTTCTGGACATTGGCGCCAAACACGATGTGGCGGCGCAGGTCGTACTTCGCGGCGCACTTTTCGAGATAGGCCTTGATCTCCGGCTGGCGCGCGAACATCCGCGTCCACTCCGGGTTCGGTTCGAACGAGAACGAATAGAGGTGCGACTGCACGTCGCAGGCACAGCCTGGGTAATGGTTGTCGCGCCAGGTGCCCCCGACATCGTCGCCGCGCTCCAGGATCTGGAAGTCCTCGATGCCCTGCTCACGCAGCCTGATCGCCATGCACAGGCCAGCGAAGCCGCTGCCGATGATCAGGATCTGCTTGTTCTCGTTCGGTTTGCCCGCGTCGTATGCCATCTGTTCTCCCCTCTTGTTTGACAATGAACGTTGTCAATCTACATTTTGACAACGTACCATGTCAAGATGGCCCATGGTCAATCCGAAGCAGTCATCCGAAAAGATTCGCGCAGCCGAGCCGCAGCCGCCGAAACGCCGCGCCCTCAAGGGTGTGGCGATGGCCGATCGCGTGGTGCAGCGGCGCCTGCAATTGCTTGATGCCGCGCTCGAAGCCTTCGGCACCCGCGGCTATCACGCGGTGACCGTGCGGGAGGTCTGCGTCGGTGCGCAATTGACCGAGCGCTACTTCTACGAATCGTTCAAGAGCCTGGAAGCGCTGTTCAGCGCGCTGTATCTGGAACTGAACGGCCAGTTGAAGCGGGCCACGCTCGCCGCGCTGATCGAAGCGCAGATACGCAGTGGTGCCGTGACCGGCGGTAACCGGGTCGACGTGCTGGCCGAAGCGGCGCTGAGAGTGCTGCTGGAGTTCATCCGCGATGACCCTCGCCGCGCCCGGGTGATGCTGATCGACGCGATCAGCATCAGTCACGACGTGCAGCAGATTTCCGGTCAGATCACCCGCGAGTACGTCGAACTGACGCGCCGCTTCATCGACATGCTGTTCCCGGAAGCGAAATCGCGCGGTGTCGATCTCGACCTGATCGCGACCGGCCTGCTCGGTGCCAACATCCACATCGCCACCCACTGGGTGCGCGAAGGCTTGAAACTGCCGTTCGACGTGGTGCTGCGCAACTGCCTGGCGATCTATCAGGCGCTCGGCGCGTACTGGCCCAAGCTGGCCGCCAGCACGATGCCCGACAAGCCGACTCCGGCTGCATAGCGGGCGCTGCGTAGCGCAAGACCTTCCATCGGGATCACCTGCGCAAGCCCGGCGATGACGATCGCCGTCGCCATCAGCGCCAGATGCGGGACCCCGGTCGTCCACAGTGCCGATGCGCCGCCCAGCGCGTTCCACAGCACGGCGGAGGCCGATGCCAGCAGCAGGCTCGCGGCCAGCAATTCAAGCCGCGCCGACGGATCACGATTGCGCAGGCCGGTGCTCAACCAGACGGCGGCGATCAACAGCGGCGGCGCATCGGCGATCGGGCTGAACAGATGGCTCACGGCAAACCCGGGGTTGCAGGCTGCCTGGGTTCAGGAAGCTTGCGTCGCGCCAGCAGCGTTTCCAGGCGCACTGACTTGGGCTGAGCCAGCGCATCAGTTTTCGCGTTGAAAGCCGGCTTGCCGCACTTGCCCCGAGCGCTGTCGGCTTCCCGAGGACACAGAACACAACGCCCGCACATCAGCCGTACCTCACGCGCACTGCTTGCTGCGGCGAATAGAAAGCCGTCGTCGAACTCCTCAACGAGACGAGACGGAATACGACACGGCGCGCGGTTTCCTGGAGGCGCGCAGATGGCGTAAGAGAGACGAATACGGGGTGGTTCATGGCTGTTTCACCGACCATTCGAGGCCACCATCGATCGGCAAGCTCAGGCTGCGATATGGGCCATCGGGAGCACGAACGCTGGCCAGCCAGTCGGCCAGCGCTCGCTGTCGTCGCTGGATCTGCGGGGCAATCAGGATGCCGCCCGGTCGGAGCTTGGCGGTCAGTTGCGGCAGCAGCGCCGCTGCATCGGCATCGAAGGGTTCGAGCAACAGCACGAGGTCGATCGGCGTATCGAGTTCGCCGAGCAGCCGGGTCGGCTGGTCATGGCGAATGTCGACATACCGGGAGATGCCGGCACCGCGCAGCGTCGCTCGTGCCCGATGCGCGGCGCCCGCATCGCGCTCGAACGCGATCAGCGCGCGATCGCCACGCCCCACCGGCGCTTCCCTCAAGGCATCGGCAAGCCAGACCGCGGCTACACCATCGGCGCTGCCCAAGGCCACCACCAGCCGCGCGGCACTGACGTCGACCATCTGCCGCAACAGCCGGCCGCAATCCGCCGACAGCAGGCGCTCAGGCCGGCGCGAACGCCATAAAGGTGCCCGAACCGGCTGGTAGAGCGCATCCAGAAATACCTGCGGCCGATGCCGAAACGGTCGGTCGTCAGCTATCGGCGTCGAATGGGAAACGGTGCGGCCGAAGCCGCGCAGCGTGCCTGAATCGGAAATCGGCATGACCAGCCCTCCTTGTGCGGACAGGGTTCCGGCTGGCTAGCGGCTTAAGCTTCGCTGCGGCTTGTTCAGTCAATTTAATGATAATCATTTTCATTTGCAAACAAGCATCGCATCCGCTCGTGCCGCTTGCCGTAAATGCACTGACGACATTGCGACAGCCATCCGCGACCCTGAACTCTCGCGCCCTCGCCATGGTCTGTAAGCTGGTATCGAACTAGCTGTTCCCGCCCGAGGATGTCGTGATGAAAAGCCCGTACCGTCTGCTCGCTCCCGGCCTGCTTTCGCTGCTGCTGGTGGCTTGTGCGTCGCCGCAGACGCGCATCGAAAAGAGCCCGGAAGCCTTCAATGCGCTGCCGGCAGAGCAGCAGGCCTTGATCAAGGTCGGCAAGATCGGTATCGGTTTTGATGAGACGGCGGTGAAGCTGGCGATGGGCGAGCCGGACCGGATCACCCAACGGACCGACGCCAAAGGCGTCAGCCTGGTCTGGCGCTATACCCGCTACGAAGATCAGCTCGGTGCGCCGCTGTACACCGGCTTCTACCATCGCGGCTTCGCATACCCGTTCAACAGTTTCAACGGGCCGGGCTTTTACGGGGCCGGCGCAGGCCTCTATCCGTATTACCTGAGCAACACCACGCGCCAGGAACGCGACCATGTGCGTGTCGTGTTCAGCGACAGCAAGGTCAGCGCGATCGAGGAAGAAGTGAAGTAGTTCTGCGTCCGGTTCGGGCCTTCCCCCAACCTTAGGCGATAATCTCCGCACCTGCCAGACCATTTGCGGAGTCACCATGTCATCCACTGCCCGCCACGATTCCGTGGTCATTGTTTCGATCGCCCGCACGCCGATGGGCGGCCTGCTGGGCATGCTCTCGCCATTCAGCGGTGCCCAGCTCGGTGCGATTGCCGTCAAGGCCGCCGTCGAGCGTGCCGGCATTGCGCCGGCTGACGTCGAGGAAGCGATCCTCGGCTGCTGCCTGATCGCCGGCCAGGGTCAGGCCCCTGCCCGTCAGGCGGTCCGTGGTGCGGGCCTGCCCGACTCCGTCGGTGCCACCCAGATCAGCAAGATGTGCGGCTCCGGCCTGAAGGCGGTGATGCTGGCCAATGACCTGATCAAGGCCGGGACCAACACGATCATGGTGGCGGGTGGCTTCGAGTCGATGACCAATGCCCCGCATCTGCTGCCGAAGGGCCGCAGCGGCGTGCGCTACGGTGCCACCACGATCTATGACCACATGGCGATCGACGGTCTGGAAGACGCCTACGAGCGTGGCAAATCGATGGGCCTGTTCGCCGAAACCTGCGCCAGCCAGTACCGCTTCACGCGCGAGGAACAGGACGCCTTTGCCGTCGCTTCGCTGGCCCGCGCCAAGCTGGCCAACGAGGACGGCACTTTCGATTTCGAGATCACCCCGGTCGAAGTCACCGGCAAGAGCGGCCCGGAACTGATCCGCCATGACGAGCAGCCCGCCAAAGGCCGTCCGGACAAGATCCCGACCCTGAAAGCCGCCTTCAGCAAGGACGGCACGATCACCGCCGCAACCTCGTCGAGCATCTCCGACGGTGCCGCTGCCGTGGTCGTGATGTCGGAAGCGGAAAGCAGCAAGCGCGGCCTGAAACCGCTGGCCCGCATCCTCGGCCATGCCTCGCACGCACGCCTGCCGGGCGAGTTCGCGGTGGCACCGGTGTTCGCCATTCAGGCGCTGCTCGACAAGCTCGGTTGGAAAGCCGCCGATGTCGATCTCTGGGAAATCAACGAGGCCTTCGCGGTGGTGACGATGGCGGCGATGAAGGAGCACAGCCTGCCGCACGACAAGGTCAACATCCACGGTGGCGCCTGTGCGCTCGGCCACCCGATCGGCGCCAGTGGCGCGCGCATTCTCGCCACCCTGATCGGCGCGCTGAACAAGACCGGCGGCAAGCGCGGCATCGCCTCGCTGTGCATCGGCGGCGGTGAAGCGGTGGCGGTGGCGATCGAGATGGTCTGAGCACCGTCTGCGCGCCGCACCGCATAGCGCGGGCCGATCACCTGATCGGCCCGTTTTTTTGTGTCTTGGGTTCAAGCCGAAGGCAGCATGGCCGGCCTTGCCAATCCCATTCGAAAGCGCGATGCGATCGAGGATCAGAACTGCGTTCTGCGCTCGAAATTCCGGCTTGAGGACAACCGCCGGTTCGATGGCTGCGCGTGCCTCCGCAGAGGCGGAAAACTCCCGGTGCTATCGAGGTCACGCGCCACTAGAAACACTTGGGTCAGAACTGCGCCAGAGGATTTTTACCACCCCTTGAATTGTGCAATTGCAGCAATAAATGAATTTCTCAAACCATTGTATTCAATAGATTTAATTAACTTCCGGGAAGCTTTCCCAGAGTGGCACGGCTGTTGCGGAAGCGCATGCGGGTTCGGTTATTGAGGGCGACACGGCGAGGGGTCAATCGCAGAGTCGATTCAAGTGATACAGCCTCGATGTCCCACCGGGTTTCGAGACAACAAAAATGATGCGCCGGATGAAATGGAGCTGTGCAGTCCAGGTGTGATCGAACAGCGGCAACCGTAATTTCTTAAATGCGGAGGAGAAAACAAATGAATTTTCGCTACAAGACAAGCATGGCAATGGCGGCCTTCGCCCTCGTCGCGGCTCCGGGCATCACCCATGCCGCAGCAGATCTCGACAAGGCGATGGCCAATCCCGACAACTGGGCTGCGCAGGCTGGCGACGAGTACAACCAGCGCTACAGCAAACTGAGCCAGATCACTGACAAGAACGTCAACAAGTTGCAGGTAGCCTGGACCTTCTCGACCGGCGTGCTGCGCGGCCATGAGGGCTCCCCACTGGTCATCGACGGCACCATGTATATCCACTCGCCGTTCCCGAACAAGGTGTTCGCGGTCGATCTGGATACCCAGAAGATTCTGTGGAAGTACGAGCCGAAGCAGGATCCGGCCGTGATTCCGCAGATGTGCTGCGACACGGTCAATCGGGGCCTGGCCTACGGCGACGGCAAGATCCTGCTCCAGCAGGCTGACTCGAACCTGATCGCGCTCGACGCCAAGACCGGCAAACTGGTGTGGTCGGTGAAGAATGGCGATCCGAAGCTGGGCGCCGTCAACACCAATGCACCGCACGTGTTCAAGGACAAGGTCATCACCGGCATCTCGGGCGGTGAATGGGGCGTTCGGGGTTTCCTCGCGGCCTATAATCTGAAGGACGGCAAGCCGGCCTGGAAGGGCTACAGCGTTGGTCCGGATGCAGAAATGCTGATCGAACCGGGCAAGACCACCACTTGGGAAGATGGCAAGGTCACGCCGGTCAAGAAGGACTCCTCGCTGTCGACCTGGAAGGGCGATCAGTGGAAGATCGGCGGCGGCACGACCTGGGGCTGGTACAGCTTCGATCGCGCGTTGAACCAGGTGTTCTATGGCACCGGCAATCCGTCGACCTGGAATCCGTCGCAGCGTCCGGGCGACAACAAGTGGTCGATGTCGATCTGGTCGCGTGATGTCGATACCGGCAAGGTCAAATGGGTCTATCAGATGACCCCCTACGACGAATGGGATTTCGACGGCATCAACGAAATGATCCTGGCCGACATCCCGGTCAAGGGGAAAGCAACGAAGGCCCTCGTCCATTTCGACCGCAATGGCTTTGGCTACACGCTGGACCGCACCAATGGCGCGCTGCTGGTCGCCGAAAAATACGATCCGGCCGTGAACTGGGCCACCGGCGTCGACATGAAGACCGGCCGTCCGCAGGTCGTCTCCAAGTACTCCACTGCGCAGAACGGTCCGGACGTCAACACCAAGGGCGTCTGCCCGGCGGCGTTGGGCACCAAGGACCAGCAGCCGGCGGCGTTCAACCCGAAGACCGGCCTGTTCTACGTGCCGACCAACCACGTCTGCATGGACTATGAGCCGTTCGCCGTCGATTACACCGCAGGTCAGCCGTATGTCGGCGCGACCCTGGCGATGTACCCGGCGCCGAACAGCCATGGCGGCATGGGCAACTTCACGGTTTGGGATGCGGGCGCGGGCAAGATCGTCTGGTCCAAGCCGGAGAAGTTCTCGGTCTGGTCAGGCGCTCTGACCACCGCGGGTGACGTGCTGTTCTACGGCACGCTGGAAGGCTACCTGAAGGCGGTCAGCCTGAAGGACGGCAAGGAGCTTTGGAAGTTCAAGACTCCGTCCGGCATCATCGGCAACGTGTTCACCTACGTGCACAAGGGCAAGCAGTACGTTGGCGTCTACTCGGGCATTGGCGGCTGGGCCGGTATCGGCATGGCAGCAGGCCTCGAGAAGGATGCGGACGGCCTTGGTGCAGTGGGCGGCTATCGCGAACTGAGCCAGTACACGGAACTGGGCGGCTCTTTGACCGTCTTCGCCCTCAGCGAATAAACGGTCACCGGGTCCACGGACCCAGCAGGTTCTGAAGTACCGGGTGGTGCCACCGACGAACTCGGTGGTGCCACTTTTTTTGCCCTGCAGCTTCCTATTCAGCATCTCGGCCTACCGACCACGCCATGACTACCGCAGGCCCTTGGTGTCCTGGCACCCGTTCGATCGCCCTTTGGCTGATCGCAATGCTTCTGTCGAGCGGCGTCCGCGCAGCGGCGAGTGATATCAACCGCGAGCGCTTCAATCCGATCGTCGCCAGCATCGTCAAGATCGAAGCCGTGACCGACAGTGGCAGCTATTCGCTGGGCAGCGGCGTGGCGGTTCAGCCCAGCCGTTTTGTCACTAGTTGCCACGTCACGGCACAGGCCGTGTCGATCACCGTGCTGTATCAAGGACTGCGCTGGCCGGTCATTCGACAGCGCGCGAACACTGTTCGCGATCTGTGCATTCTTCAGGTTCGCGGGCTCGACGACCTGGTTCCCGTGCCACGCGGCAAAGTCAGCGATCTGCGCGTGGGAACCGAGGTCGCTGCGATCGGCTACACCTTGGGCACCGGGCTGGCGACTCAGGTCGGCACCGTGCAGGCACTTCATCCGCTTGCCGACGGCACCGTGATTCAAAGCGCCACTTACTTCAACTCCGGCGCCAGCGGCGGCGGTTTGTTCCAGCTGGACGGTCGACTGGTCGGCATCCTGACTTTTCGACTCAAGGGTGCGGAGGCTTACTACTTCTCGATTCCGGTTGACTGGATCGAATCGGAACTCGCCCGCAGCGATCCCTTCGAACCGGTCGGCAAGCTCGCTGGCGCTTCACCGTTCTGGGCGCAGCCGCCCGAGCGCCTGCCATTCTTCATGCGCGCCGCGACCCTGCAAGCGCGCATGCTGTGGCAAGACTTGATCAGCCTCAGCAATCAATGGGCTGAAGCCGAACCGGGCAATGCCGAAGCCTGGTTCATGCAAGCTCAGGCCTTGACCCGTCTTGATCGCCCAAGCGAAGCCGTGGCTGCCTACGAACACGCTGTGCGCCTCGACGCGCATCTTGCGCAGGCCTGGTTCCAGCTCGGCCAGCTGAAGATCAGGCTCGGCCAGCAGAAGGAGATCAAGCGCATCGTCCAAAAACTCGAACCCTTGGATCCGGCGCTGGCCTCGGAACTGGCGACCCGAAACAGCCAGGGCCAACCAGCATCGCCGCCGCCTTGAATTGCCAATTTTCGCTGCAACACCAGAACTCCATTTCCAAGAAATTTCCCTCCGGAACCGCCATGAACAAACTGTTGGCAAGCCTTGGTATCGCGCTGAGCTTCGTTGCAGCACCTGCCGTATTCGCGGCAGATGATTACTCGCCTGCCGAACAGCGGGTATTCCTCGATCAGCACCTGGCCAATGTGCCGAAAGCCGCGACCATCGAATATCGCTACACGCAGAGCGGCAAGCCTGAGGACAGCTTCGAGGACGTCGTCAAGCTCAAGGTCGGCGAAGGCAGCGCGGACCAGCGAACGCTCGCCGTGGAGTTCCTGACCGGCGCCCACAAGATCGAACTGCCGAGCGTCGAAGGCGGCGTCGGCAACCCGGTGATCCTCTACTTCCTCGAACATGACATCCGCAGCATGCACGATCGTCTCGGCGGCCAGCAGGCCTACTTCCGCAAGCGCATCCGTCTGGCGCTGGCGGATGTCGCCGCCACGGTCAAGCCGATCAAGCTGAGCTACAAGGGCAAGACCGTCGATGGCAACGAAGTGACGATCGAGCCCTACGTGAATGATTCGCTGAAGGATCGCTTCGGTCCGTTCGCGAGCAAAGCCTATGTCTTCACCTTCTCCACTTCGGTACCGGGCGGCGTCTACGAGATTCGTACCAGCACCGCAGCCGCCACCGGCAGCGCAGCGGCGCCAGCCATCAGCACAACGATGAGGATCAGCGAAGGCAAGTTCTGAGCGGCCATCCATCGGCATCCGCCCAAGCAGCGGCGCACGCAGCGGCACAGCATTGGGTCAATATCGAAACAGGCTCTGTGGAGCCTGCTCATGAACGCCGTCAAGCAGTCTTTTCATTGTTGTTTTCATTGAAAATTTAGTACCCAAACACGATTGCGACGATGGCACGCGATCTGCAGTGCGAGGCATCGAAGGGCGATTCAAAAGAGTCGCCCAAGTCCGCTCGATACCCGTTCCCCGCCATGTTGCCTAACGCTCGTCGCCTCTGCCGACTGATGTCTCCACTGCGAATGGACGCTGTGGAGACATTCCCGCTGACTGGAGTTCGATCGTGGTGAAGAAGCGCGGCAGTCGCAAAAGTCCAATCCGGCATGCCAGCGTTGATCCGCCGGCTGCGGACGCAAATCGCAAGCGCAGCGACGCGGAATCGCGGCTCGATCAGACGCCCGCACACTCGCTCGCACCGGATTACTGGATGGCAACTCCCGGACGTCGTCAGGACCTTCCGTCAGACCCCTTCAAGCCTGATTCTTCAAGGGTTCCGGCACCCGGAAACCTATTGTTGTACCGCGCACCTGACGGGGGTAGTCTTCAGTCGCTCGGTGTCGCCCTGCCCGCTGTCCCGGATGATTTTTCCTCTGACGCGTTTCGCAAGGTGCCCGAGCACCAAGACGATAAAGACTGCGGGCCTACGGGCCCGACAGCGCGAGAGGAGGAACAGATGCTGACCACGCAAAAAGCGGCGCGTCATGCCAGCTTGGTCGAATCGGCTGTTCAGGGCATAGCCCCGGCGTCCGAAATCGATCATCTGGTCCGTCATTCATGGACCCGGTGTATCGAGAATTACGCACTCGATCCACTGACGCCCAAGAAGGCCACTATCGTCGATCGCCCGGAACTGCAGGCGCGGCGCGAGCAGCACGGCCTGTTGCTGTCGATTGCCCGAGTCGAATTGCTGGGCCTGCGCAACCGGCTGCAGCAGAATGACTTCGGAATCATGTTGACCGATCAGGACGGCGTGATCCTCCATTACGTCGGCGATCCGGGTTTCGCCAATACCGCCAAGCGCAGCGGCCTGCGCGAAGGCGCGATATGGAGCGAACGCGAGCTGGGCACCAACGGCATGGGCACCTGCATCATCGAGCAGCGCTCGGTAATCATCCATCAGAATGATCACTTTCTCGCCCAGAACACCGAACTGACCTGCTCGGCAGCACCGATCTTCGACATGCAGGGCAGAGTTGTCGCCGCGCTCGATATCTCAGGCAGCTTCAGCCGCTCGCAGACGCATACGCTGGCGTTGGTCGAGATTGCCGCGCAGAACATCGAAAACCGGGCACTGCTGGAATCCTGCAAGCGCCATTACATGCTGCGTTTCCATCGCCAGGCGGAGTTCATCTCCACGCCGGGAGAAGGCATCGTCGCTTTCGATGACAATGGCATGATCGTCGGCGCCAATCGCAGCGCCCTCGAACTGCTCGGCCTCTCCCATCATCGCGCCCTGTGCGGCCAGGCACTGGAAGCGATCTTCGACACCACCATGTCGACCCAGATGCAGCTCGCCGCGCGCCGCGCCTTTCGCGCTGCGCCGCTGGTGGTGCGCAGCTCGCAGACCAAGCTCTGGAGCGCGATCCAGCCTCCGGAGCGCGATGCTCGCAGCGAAACTCGTCGGGAGCCGATCGAGGCACCGGCACCCTCGCCCTGCGGTCCGCTGGCGACCCTGGAGCATGGCGATCAGCAGATGGCGAACAACATCCGCATCGTTCGCCGGGTGCTCGATCGCGACATCCCGGTGCTGCTGCTCGGAGAAACCGGCACCGGCAAGGGCTGCTTCGCGAAAGCGATTCACGCCGCCAGCCGACGGGCCGACAAGCCGTTCGTGACGGTCAACTGCGCGGCCATTCCCGAAACCCTGATCGAGTCCGAGCTGTTCGGCTACAAGGCCGGCGCGTTCACCGGTGCGACCCGTGAAGGTCATCCGGGCCGGGTGGTGCAGGCCAATGGCGGCACGCTGTTTCTCGATGAGATCGGCGACATGCCGTTGCCGCTGCAGGTGCGCCTGCTGTCGGTGATCGAGGATCGCGAAGTGATGCCGCTGGGTGGCTCGAAAGCGATTCCGGTGGACATCCGCATCATCAGCGCCACCCACTGCGACCTGATGCAGCAGGTGCGCGACCGCCGCTTCCGCGAAGACCTGTATTACCGCCTGAACGGTCTGGCGCTGCGCATGCCGGCGCTCCGTGACCGCCAGGACAGCCGCGAACTGGTGCTGAGCCTGATTCGCGAAGAATCCCGTGGCCGGGCGCCGATCGATGTCGATGACGCCGTGATGCGACGGCTGCTGCAGTCGCCGTGGCCGGGCAACATCCGGCAACTGCGCAATGTGCTGCGCACGATGATCGCCATGTGTGAAGGCGATTGCCTGACGCTCGCCGATTTCAACGAAGAATGGCTGGGCACCAGCGTCTTGCCGGCGCTCACCGCGCCGAGCCCGGCGGATCTTTCCGATCTCGATGGCGACGACGTGCTCGGCGATGCCGAACGCGATGCGCTGCGCCGCGTGCTCGAAAGCTGCCGCTGGAACGTCAGCGCGGCAGCCGTGCAACTGCATGTCAGCCGCAAGACGCTGTACCGGAAGATGTTCCGGCACGGCATCACTCGCCGCGAACTGCGTGAAGCCGCTCCCCAAAACGCTGCGGCCGATGGCGTCGGCGCAGCCGATGGCAGCGCCTCGTCCCGCCCGCAGACCCCACCGTTGTTCAAGCACTGAACGGCAGCAGGCCCGCCACCCGGTGACGAGTCCGCGCCGTCGAAGCCGTTGTCGATTCGCTGCACCGGGGCCACGGCCCTACCCCAAGCCCCACTCCCACCCAAGACAAGGAGTTGAATCATGGATGTCCGCGCCGCTGTTGCTTTCGAAGCCGGCAAGCCGCTGTCGATCGAAACCGTGCAACTCGATGGCCCGCGTGCTGGCGAGGTGCTGGTCGAGATCAAGGCCACCGGCCTCTGCCATACCGATAAATTCACCCTGTCCGGCGATGATCCGGAAGGCATGTTCCCGGTGATCCTCGGCCACGAGGGTGCCGGCATCGTTGTCGACGTAGGCCCCGGCGTCACCTCGGTCAAGAAAGGCGACCACGTCATCCCGCTGTACACACCGGAATGCCGCGAGTGCGATTACTGCCTGTCCGGCAAGACCAACCTGTGCCAGAAGATCCGCGCCACCCAGGGCCGTGGCCTGATGCCGGACGGCAACAGCCGCTTCAGCTTCCAGGGCAAGCCGGTGCTGCATTACATGGGCTGCTCGACCTTCGCCAACTACACGGTGCTGCCGGAAATCTCCGTCGCCAAGGTTCGTGAAGACGCCCCGTTCGACAAGATCTGCTACATCGGCTGCGGCGTGACCACCGGCATCGGCGCGGTGCTGTTCACCGCCAAGGTCGAGTACGGCAGCAACTGCATCGTCTTCGGCCTCGGCGGCATCGGCCTGAACGTGATCCAGGGCCTGAAGATGGTCGGTGCCAACATGATCATCGGCATCGACATCAATCCGGGCCGCGAAGCCATGGCCCGCAAATTCGGCATGACCCACTTCGTCAACCCGAAAGAAGTTCAGGGCGACCTCGTGTCCTACCTCGTCGAACTTACCAAGGGCGGCGCCGACCACACTTTCGAGTGCACCGGCAACGTCAAGCTGATGCGCCAGGCGCTGGAGTGCTGCCACAAGGGCTGGGGCATGTCGACGATCATCGGCGTGGCACCGGCCGGTGCCGAAATCTCGACCCGTCCGTTCCAACTGGTCACCGGCCGTCGCTGGATCGGCTCGGCCTTCGGCCGTGCCAAGGGCCGCACCGACGTGCCGAAGATCGTTGACTGGTACATGGACAAGAAGATCAACATCGATGATCTGATCACCCACACGATGCCGCTGGAAAAGATCAACGAAGGCTTCGATCTGATGACCCGCGGTGAGTCCATTCGCGGCGTGGTGCTCTACTGATGTCGGGAGCGATCGAAAAGCGCAGCGACCAGGCCTGTTTCGGCGGCCGCATGGGCTTCTACACCCATGCCTCGACCGAGACCGGCACGGCGATGAAGTTCGGCGTCTACCTGCCGCCGCAGGCCGCCACGCGCCGCGTGCCGGCGCTGTATTACCTCGCCGGCCTGACCTGCACCGAAGAGACCTTCCTGATCAAGGCCGGCGCGCAGCGCATCGCGGCCGAATTCGGGATTGCGCTGGTCACCTGCGATACCAGCCCGCGCGGTTTGAATCTGCCGGGCGAAGCGGATAGCTGGGACTTTGGTCTGGCCGCCGGTTTCTATCTCGATGCCACCAACGAGCCCTGGAAGCAGAACTACCGGATGGGCTCGTACATCAACGAAGAGCTGCCGGCTTTGATCGAAGCCAACTTCCCGATAGATACGGCCAAGCGCGGCATCTTCGGCCATTCGATGGGTGGCCACGGTGCCTTGGTCACGGCACTGCGCAACCCGACGCGCTGGCAATCGGTGTCGGCGTTCGCGCCGATCTCGAACCCGGTCGCGGTGCCCTGGGGCCAGAAAGCATTTGCAAACTATCTGGGCCCGGATGCCTCTACTTGGGAGCAGTACGACGCCAGCCTGCTGATCAGGAAGAATCCCTACCCCGGTCTGCTGCTGGTCGACCAGGGACTGGCCGACAACTTCCTGAACCGCGAACTGAAGCCGGAAAATCTCGACGCGGCGGCACGTGCTTCCGGGCAGCGTCTGAGCTTGCGTCTGCAGGCCGACTACGACCACTCGTACTGGTTCATCCAGAGCTTCATCGCCGATCATCTTGCCCACCACGCGAGCCAGCTCGGCCTCTGATCAACACCGATACACGCACCGATAAAAACAACCATTGGCACCGTGCCTGACGCCGTACATCGGCACCGGTGTCAGCCCAAGGGAAATAACGGGAATTAAGGACCGGTTCAGCGCCAGCCACGCGTACCAGTCCTGCGAGCAATTACTAATCTGGAGGAATTCGACATGCAGCACCGCGTACTGTTATCCCTGATCGCTGCAGCCGGCCTGACCGGCGGAGCGATCACTACAGCGTCGGCAGCCGATGCGCCGCTGTACACCGTTGTCGATGGCACCAAGGTTGATGCCGATACCCTGAAAGGCTTCAAGACCTGGCGCGCCGCTGCCTGCGATCGCTGCCACGGTCCGAACCAGGAAGGCCTGGTAGGCCCCTCGCTGGTCGAAAGCCTGAAGGTGCTGACCAAGGACGAGTTCAAGACCACGGTCACCAATGGCCGCCTCGAAAAAGGCATGCCCAGCTTCAGCACCAGCGCTGCTGTCATCGACAATCTCGACAAGCTGTACGCCTATCTGAAAGGCCGCTCCGACGGCAAGATCACCGCTGCCAAAGTGACGGGCATCGAATGATGCCGCTGCCGCAGGTCGGCGGTTCCTGGATCAGCGCCTTGATCGTGGCAGTCCGGAACACCCGGCCTGCGGCAGTTGCCGCTGCGGCGCTGCTGCTGGTCGGCCTCGCGGGCCTGCTGCCGGTGCAGGCCCAAGCTCAAGCTCAGGATGCCGAGCGCAAGGCGTTCCGCATCTGTCGTGATCCGAACAATCTGCCGTTCCAGAACGCCAAGGGGGAGGGCTTCGAGGACAAGATCGCCGAGCTGTTTGCGGCCGATCTCGGCCTCAAGGTGCTAGCCTTCGACTACCCCGCCCGCTTCAACTTCATCCGCAACACGCTGCGCTTCAAGCTGCCCGGTGACGATTTCCCCTGCGACATCGTCATGGACGTGCCGGCAGGTTTCAGCCAGGGCACGGCGTCGACCAAGCCCTACTACCGCTCGACCTATGCGATGGCGTTCCCGCGCGGCAAGGCGCTGGCCGGCATCACATCGGTGGAGCAGTTCCTGGCCTTGCCGCAGGAAAAGCTGGCCAAGCTCAAGATCGGCGTCATCGACAAATCGCCAGCGTCGGACTGGCTGGCCAAGCGTGGCCTGCTCGAAATCGGCGTGCCTTATCGCGTGCTGGTGGCCGATCCGGATCAGAGTTCCGGCGGCATCATCGAAGCCGATCTGATCGCCGGCAAGCTCGATGCCGTGATCGTCTGGGGGCCGATTGCCGGCTACTACGCGAAGCGTTACCCGGAAGCCGATCTGCTGGTGCTGCCGATGCGGTCCGAGCACAACGTCCGTTTCGATTTCGAGATCGCGATGGCGGTACGCATTGCCGACAAGACCCTGAAGCAGACGCTCGATGATCTGATTGCGCGCAACCAGAACAAGATCGATGCGGTGCTGAAAGACTATGGCGTGCCCTTGCTGCCGCCGGCTCCTGCGGCACCAGCGGCTGCCAACTGAATCGACGCTCGCGCTGATCCGGCGCGGTCGTTGCCTGAACCCTCATCGAGACTGCCCATGACCACCCGCAAGCTGAGCAGCACGCTGTCCGCCGCGTTGCTGACCTTGGCTATCGCCGCGCCGCCTGCGGCCACTGCCGCAGTCAACGATTACCCGACCGTCGACCGCGTCGAATTCGTGCATCTGTGCCAGCGCGAAAATGCCGACAGACCACCGCAGGAAATGGTCTACAAGTGCTCCTGCGTGATCGACAAGCTGGCGGCCGATCTTCCCTACGAGGATTTCGTCGAAGCCTCGACGGCCTACTACGCGTCGACGATTGCCGGTGAACGTGGCCAGGTCATGCGCAACGAGCGCGTAGCCAAGAACCTGGCCGACCAGTTTCGCAGCCTGCTCGGCAAGGCGCGCAAGTCCTGCTTCATCGGCTGAGATCAGATGAACCGGTCGCGGGCCGCGGGGCGATCGACGCTGGCGTCGATGGTCCTGCTGGCCAGCGTGCTGCTCCCGCAGACGGCGGCAGCAGCGTCTGCGTTCAGTATCGAACGAGTCGCCGAAGGGGTTTACCTCCATCGCGGCCAGCAGCAGGACGCCACGGCGGCCAATGGCGGCGATATCGCCAACATCGGCTACATCGTCGGCGATCGCTGCGTGGCGGTGATCGACAGCGGCGGCACGCTGGCCATCGGCACCGCGCTGCGCGACGCCATCCGCCGCGAAACTGCGAAGCCGATCTGTTACCTCATCCACACCCACGTCCACCCGGATCACAGCTTCGGCGACCCGGCGTTCGCCGACCCGGCGACGATGTTCGTCGCCCACGCCGAGTACCCGGCAGCGCTGGCAGCTCGGCGCGACGGTTTCCTCGCCAATCTGCGGTACACGCTCGGCGCAGCTGCAGACGGCAGTGGCAGCACCGTGCCGACCCTGCTGGTTCAGGACCGTGAAACGGTCGACCTCGGCAACCGGTGCCTCAGCCTGCAAGCCTGGCCGACCGCCCACACCAACAACGACCTGACCGTGTTCGACGAGCGAACCAAAACCTTGTGGACCGGCGATCTGCTGTTTGTCGACCGCATCCCGGTGGTCGATGGCCGCGCCACCGGCTGGCTGAAGGTGATGGCCGCATTGCGCGCCCTGAAGCCCGCCCATCTGGTGCCCGGTCACGGCCCGGTCCAGCACAACGTCGACGCCGCATTCGGGCCTCAGCAGCAATATCTGGATCAGCTTATAAACAGCGTTGGTGCAGCGCTGAAAGCCGGGACCACACTGGCGCAGACTGTCGACACCCTCGGGCGTGAGCCGCCGCAGAAAGCCTGGCTGCTGTTTGACGACTACCACCGCCGCAACCTGACGGCGGTCTACACCGAACTCGAGTGGGAGGATTGACCATGTTCCCGTTTCAGCGCCTGTCCGGCATTGCCCCGAGCATTGCCCTTGTCGGCCTCGCGGCCGGCTTCGCTTTAGCCACCCCTGCGGTCGTCGCCCAGTCGACGCCCCAAGCGCCTGCTCAGATTTCGCCAGCGCCGATCTGGCCCAAGGTCCGCAACAGCCTGTTCAGCACCCGGACGATCGACGAGAACGCCGGCGAGATCATCGTGCTCGAGGCGCCGAACCGCGCCGAGGATGCCTCGACCGTGCCGATCGCGATCCGCACCCAGATCATGCAGTCGCCGTCCCGTTACGTGCAGAAGCTCTACCTGCTGGTCGACAACAATCCTTCGCCGATCGCCGCCGTGTTCGAGCTGACGCCGGACAGCGGCCGGGCCGACATCGAAACCCGCATCCGCATCGAGCAGTACACCGACGTGCGAGCGATCGCCGAGTTGAACGACGGTTCGCTGTACATGGCCAGTCGCTACGTCAAAGCTTCCGGCGGCTGCTCGGCACCGGCCGGCAAGGATCCGAAAGAAGCCCTGCGCAATGCCGGACGGATCAAGTTCAAGGTCGATGGTCCGCTGGCAGCCGGCAAGCCGGCGGCCGTGCAGCTTGCGATCAGCCATCCGAATGCCTCGGGGCTGGTACTTGATCAGGTCAGCCGCCTGTATGAACCCGCGTACTACGTGCGCAAGCTGACTGTCCGCTATGGCGACAAAGCGGTGCTGACCGCCGATATCGATTTCTCGATCAGCGAAAACCCCAACTTCCGCTTCTATTTCCTGCCCAGCAGCGACGGTGCGCTATATGCCGACGTGGTCGACACCAAGGACTTGAGCTTCAGCAGCGAAGTCGCCGTCAAGCTGGGCGGTATCGCCAGCAACACCCGGTAGTCGTCTGGCGTGCGAGCAGGCGCGCTGCAGATCGCCGTGATCAGCCTGATACGATCACCCTAACTTGCCCCGGAATCATCCCTTGTCGCTCTTTTCCACAAAGCGCCGCCGCTGGTATGGCGTCGGCGCGCTCTGCTGTGTCGCCGCTTTCGCCATGCTGGCCTGCTCGGGCATCGTCCCTCGCGAACAGCCGCCGCCGGCCCCGGTGGCGGTCGTCCAGACCTACCACTACGCGCGCGACATCCAGCCGATCTTCGACAGCAAGTGCGCGGCCTGCCACGGCTGTTACGACGCCCCCTGCCAGCTCAAGCTGACCAGTGGCGAAGGCGTCGAACGGGGGGCCAGCAAGTTGCCGGTCTACGACGGCACACGGCTGGAAACAGCGCCGACCACGCGTCTCGGCATCGACGCCTTGAACGCTGGCGAATGGCGTCAGAAAGGCTTTTTCTCGGTGCAACCGGTGCTGCACACCGAAGGCGGCAGCCAGGTCCCGGCCTCGCTGCTGCAACGTGCGCTGGCGCTGGGCCGCGAACATCGCTGGCCTCCGAACCAGCGGCTGCCGAACGATCTGCCGCTCGGCTTCACGCGCATCAACCAGTGCCCGACGCTCGACGAGTTCGACGGCCACGCCAAGAAGCATCCGCGTGAAGGCATGCCGCTGGCCGTGACCGGCCTGACCGAGCCCGAGTACCAGACGCTGAGCACCTGGATTTCTCAGGGCGCCGTCGTCGAGCCCAACGAAGTGCAGCCAAGCGCTGCCGAAGCTGCGCAGATCAAGCAATGGGAAACCTGGCTGAATCGCGAAGGTGATCGCGAGCAACTGGTCGCCCGCTACCTGTACGAGCACCTGTTCATCGGCCACCTGCATTTCACCAGTGAAAAGACCCCTCACTTCTACGAGCTGCTGCGCTCGCGCACGCCATCGGGCGAACCGATCGTGCCGGTGTCCACCCGGCTGCCGAACCAGGTGCCGGACGGGCCGTTCCACTACCGGCTGCGAATCCTGACCGAAAGCATCGTCCAGAAGAACCACATCACCTACGGGCTCGACGAGCGCCGGATGGCGCATTTCCAGAACCTGTTCCTGAGCGACGCCTGGACCGTGCCGCCTGGGCCGGAGCATGAGAAGCACGACAAGGAAGCCCGCGCCAATCCGTTCCTGACCTTCGATCCGATCCCGGCGAAGGCGCGCTACCAGTTCATGCTCGACGAGGCCCAGTTCTTCGTCCGCACCTTCATCCGCGGCCCGGTCTGCGCCGGCCAGGCGGCGACCGACGTGATCCGCGACCAGTTCTGGGTCAGCTTCGAAGATCCGGCGCGCGAGCTGTATGTCAACGATGCGGCTTACCGCAAGCAGGTGTCGCCGCTGCTCGATGTCGCCGGCCAGGACTCGACCTTGATCAAGGCCGGCAGCGAATGGCTGAGCTACCGCGGCCAGCGCAACGACTACGCACGGCTGCGCCTGAAGGCCTATGGCAAAGCGATGCCAAAAGGCCCGGCGATCACCGATATCTGGGATGGCGATGGCAGCAACCACGACGCGCTACTGACCATCTTCCGTCACCACGACAACGCCTTCGTCAAGGACGGCCTGCTCGGCGCGCTGCCG
>JAUXYM010000077.1 GCA_030694365.1 Nevskia sp.
GAATTCCGAAATGCGTAGGATGACCACTCGAACGACGCCGCACCTCGCTCAAGCCGCCACGCTCATTGATGGCATTGTCGAGGGAACTTGAGAGGGCATCTCGCACAAAGTGCAGGGCGTCCAGGAAATTGCTCTTGCCCGACCCATTCGTGCCGACCAAGTACATCAAGCGTCCCAAACGAACATCGCAGTGCCCAATGCTCTTGTAGTTGCGCAGGACAACACGCGTAAGGAACAGTGAATTATTCATAGGGTCTTCACGTCGGTGGCGGGTGACAGCAGCTTGAAGAGGTGCTCAACATTGATCTTCCGATAACCTCACCAGAACCCGCGCGGCTTGTCGGGATCGTCCGGGTTGTCGTCGTCAGCTGGCTTCTTCACCGAAGTGCGCCGCGCCTTGTAGTGCGAGACCGCACGCAGGGTTGCAAACGGGCCGACGATCAGCACCACGACCAGCGCCAGTACCCAGATGACGGTTACGTTCATGCGCCTCAGGCCTTTTCGAGATGTGCGTATGACAGCATCAGCCACTTGGTGCCGGCATCGCGGAACTTGATTTCGATACGGGTGCGATCGCCGTCACCATCGAAGCTCAGGATGGTGCCTTCGCCGAATTTCGCATGGCGTACGCGATCACCGAGCCGGAAGCCGCCCGGGCCTTCGCCGGTGGTTGCGGCGGTCATCCTGGTGCGCGCTGGCGGCGCGTCGGACGGGCGCGCGTAACGCCCGCCGCCACCGTAAGCACCGCCACCGCCACCACCCCCGTAGCCGCCATAGCCGCTATTGCCCGACGGGCCACCGTAAGCCTGGCGCAGCACGCCGGCGCGCGGCCGGGTTTCGACGATCGTCTCGGCCGGAATGTCCTTCAGGAACATCGACGGCATGCCGATCTGCTCCTGGCCGTGGATGCGCCGCACTTCGGCGTAGGTCAGATATAGCTGCTGGCGCGCGCGGGTGACGCCGACATAGGCGAGCCGCCGCTCCTCTTCCAGCGAACCGCCGTCGACGGCGCGCTGGCTCGGGAACAGACCGTTTTCCATGCCGACCAGGAATACCACCGGAAACTCTAGGCCCTTCGCCGAGTGCAGGGTCATCAACTGCACGCAGTCCTCGCCGACGCCGGCCTGGCGTTCGCCGGCTTCGAGCATCGCGTGTGCTAGGAACGAGTTCAGCGGATCGAGACCATCGTCTTCCGGCGGCCGCTCGAAACCGCGCGCGGCGCTGATCAGTTCGTCGAGGTTGTCGAGGCGCGCTTCGGCCTGTTCGCCCCCCCCGCGCCCCGCGCGGGCACCAACAACTTCTTTCTTGTAGTGCTCGCGCAAGCCCGAGCGCTCGATCGCCATCGCCATCAGCTCGGCCAGCGGCTTGCCGGTGCCGTCACGGGCGAGGCCGTCGATCAGATCGAGGAACACTTTCAGATTGTTGGCGCTGCGGCCGAGCGCGGCACCAGCGCCTTGCGCAGCCTTCCATTGCGAGACGCCGGCATCGCGCGCCAATGCGCGCAGACGTTCGATGGTCGTCGCGCCGATGCCGCGCGGTGGCGTGTTCACGGCGCGCTCGAAGCTGGCGTCGTCATCGCGGATCGCCACCAGGCGCAGATAGGCCAGCGCGTCCTTCACTTCCTGGCGTTCGAAGAAGCGCAGGCCGCCGTAGATGCGGTACGGCAGGCGGTTGCGGATCAGCGATTCTTCGAGTACGCGGCTCTGCGCGTTCGAGCGATAGAGGATCGCGCAATCCTTCAGCGCAGTAATTAGTTCGGTTGGGCCTTGGTGATGCGCCTTGATCCGGCCGACCACGAACTCGGCCTCGTCGAACTCGTTGAACGCGGCATAGAGCTGGATCGGATCGCCATCCTGGCCATCGGTCCACAGCACCTTGCCGAGCCGCCCGGAGTTCTTCTCGATCAGGCCGTTGGCGGCCTTGAGGATGGTGCCGGTCGAGCGGTAATTCTGTTCGAGGCGAATCACTTCCAGGCCGGGAAAATCCTTGCTCAGCCGGGCCATGTTCTCGACCTTGGCGCCGCGCCAGCTGTAGATCGACTGATCGTCGTCGCCGACCGCGAACATCGTCCCGGTATTGCCGGCGAGCACTCTCAGCCAGGCGTATTGCAGCGTGTTGGTATCCTGAAATTCATCGACCAGGAGGTGCCGGAAGCGCTGCCGATAGTGCTGCTGGATCTGCGGCACGTCGCGGCACAGCTCGTGGGCGCGGAGCAGCAGCTCGGCAAAATCGACCAGGCCGTTGGCTGCGCATTGCGCTTCGTAGGCGCTGTAGATGCGCACCAGTTGCCGCTGTGCGAAATCGCCTTGGTCGACCATCGCATCCGGCCGCCGGCCTTCTTCCTTCTGGGCGTTGATCCAGCCGGTGATCTGCTTCGGCACCCACTGCTCTTCGGACAGATCAAGCCCGCGGATCACCCGCTTGACCAGGCGCTGCTGATCGTCGGCATCGAGAATCTGGAAGTTCTGCGGCAGCCGCGCTTCCTTCCAGTGCAGGCGCAGCAGGCGGTGGGCGATGCCGTGAAAGGTGCCGACCCACATCGTTCGCACCGGCACCGTGACCAGGCTTTCGATGCGGCCGCGCATCTCGGCAGCGGCCTTGTTGGTGAAGGTGACCGCGAGGATCGAATGCGGCGAAACCCCTTCGACGGCGATCAGCCAGCCGATGCGATGGGTCAGCACCCGGGTCTTGCCGGAGCCGGCACCGGCCAGCACCAGACGATGCTCGGGCGGCGCGGTCACCGCGTCGCGCTGCGCCGGGTTCAGGCCGGCGCAGAGCGGCACGACATCGGGCGATTCAGGGTGCTGGGGCATCACGGCAGATCGACGTCCGTGGTGTTCACTGCAGCGCAGAGCCGGAGGTCTGCAGCTTGCGCATCTGCAGATTCAGCAGCTCCACCGCCACCGAAAAGCCCATCGCCACATAGACGTAGGCCTTCGAGACATGGACATCGAAGCCTTCGACGACCAGCACCACGCCGATCAGCACCAGGAACGCCAGCGCCAGCATCTTGATGGTCGGATTGACGTCGACGAAGCGCGACAGCGGCCCTGAGAAGAACATCATCGCGATCACGGCGGTGACGATCGCCGCGATCATCACCGGCAGATTGCTGGTCATGCCGACGGCGGTGATCACCGAATCGAGCGAGAACACGATGTCGAGAATCATGATCTGCACGATCACGCCGGCAAAGCTCACCCCGACGACGCCGCCGCTGGTGCCGATCTCGGGAAATTCGCCGCGCAGCATGTGGCGAATTTCCGAGCCGGCCTTCCAGACCAAGAACAGGCCACCGAAGAACAGGATCAGATCGCGTCCCGAGAAGCCGTGGCCGGCTATCGCGAACAGATCGGTGGTCAGCCTGGCGATCCAGCTCAGGGATACCAGCAGCACGATGCGGGTCAGCATCGCGCCGGCCAGGCCGATGGTCCGGGCGCGCGCCTGCTGCTCCGCCGGCAGCTTCGCGGCCATGATCGACAGGAAGATGATGTTGTCGATGCCGAGCACGATTTCCAGCGCCGCCAAGGTCAGGAAAGCAATGATCAGTTCGGGGTCGAGCAGGTTCACGAGGGCGCGCAGGGGCTGAGGCGGAGCGCCGGATTATGAGGGAAACCGCTGCCCTCAAGCCGGGACACCGTGCGCGTCGAACGGCCAGCGGCGCGCAGCAGGCCGCCGCCTCACTGTCACCAAACCGTCACTGCCCCGTCATTCAGCGTTTACCGCCGCTTCATACCGTGGCTGTCGTACTCACCCGACAACCGGGAGCAGCGACCATGAAGATTGCCTACGGCGTGATGGGTTACGGGCGCGGCCATGCGATGCGCTCGATGGCGGTGCTGCCGAGCCTGATGGCCCGGCACGAGGTCACCGTGTTCGCCGGTGGCGATGCCTACGACGTGCTGGCGCCGCTGTTTCCGACCGTGCGGATTCCGATCATCGGCTACGTCTACAACGCCGGTGGTGGCCATTCGGTGTCGAAGACGATCAGCCGCAATCTCGCACCGATGGCCGATCTGTTCTTCGGCGGCCATGGTTCGGAAGTGGTCGAGCGCGAGATCAAGGCGCGCGGCATCGAACTGGTGATTTCCGATTCCGAAGCCTGGACGCATCGCGCCGCGAAGAAGCTGAAGCTGCCGCGAATCAGCTTCGACCACGTCGGCATCATCGCTTACTGCAAGCCGCACTTCCCGCCGGACCTGTGGCTGATGGGCATGCGTGACGCGATCGGCTACCGCAGCCTGATGGGCATCCCGGACCGCATCCTGATCGCCAGCTTCTACCCGGCCGAAGGTGCCTATCCGGGCGTGAAAGTCATCGGCCCGATGCTTCGCGACGAAGTGCTGCGCACCCAGCCGAGCGATGGCGATTTCCTGCTCGCCTACTTCAACAAGGGCGAGCACCAGTACCGGCCGAACATCGACCACGCGCTGCGCCAGCTCGATAGCCCGGTGGTGATCTACGGCACGCCGTATCGCGGCAAGGTCGAGAACCTCGACTTCCGCGCGCCGAGCAACGAATGGTTCGTCCATGATTTAGCTAAATGCCGCGCGGTGATGTCGACCGCTGGCAATCAGACGATTGGAGAGGCGATCCACTTCGGCAAGCCGATCCTGGCCTTGCCCGAGGAAGCCTTCGAGCAGCGCTTGAACGCCTGGATGATCGAACGCATGGGCGTGGGCATGCGCGGCGATCGTCTGAACCTGACGCCGAGCGACGTCGACCGCTTCATGGGCAACCACGCGTTCTACAAATCGAACATGAGCGCCCACGCCGGCGATGGCCGGGCGGAGGCGATCGCTACCTTGCTGCGGTACATCGACGAGCTGGCCGTGGTCACCAAGGCCGGGGGCAAGGCGCGACGCAAGCGCGGCACGGCGATCTCCACCGCCTAGTTGAAGCTGGCTGTCGGCGACCAATCCGGCGCGGATTTGCTGCGCCTTGTCACAGGACCAGACCCGGCCACCACCACGCGGCGGGTCAGCGCGTTAAAGTCGCTCCACAACAAAAAATTGATCTGGAGCGGCAACGATGGCAACCCGACTGAAACCGCTGGATGCTTCCTGGCTCTACGTCGAATCGCGCAACACGCCGATGCACGTCGCCGGCCTGAACATCTTTTCGCTGCCGGCCGATGCGCCCTCGGATTTTCTCGCCAGGCTGGTCGTCCAGCTGAAGAACGCCAAAACCTTCGCGCCGCCGTGGAATCTGCGCCTGAAGCGCTCGATCCTGCGCGGCGTGCTGCCAGCCTGGGAAATCGATGACGGGCTCGACCTCGACTACCACGTGCGCCATTCGGCGCTGCCGCATCCCGGCGGCGAGCGCGAGCTGGGCGTGCTGGTGTCGCGTCTGCACAGCCACGAGCTGGACCTGAACCGGCCGCTCTGGGAATGTCATGTCATCGAAGGCCTGGAGAACAAGCGCTTCGCGCTGTACACCAAGATGCACCACGCGCTGATCGATGGCGTCGGCGGCATCCGGATGACCGCGCGGGCGTTTTCGGCTAGTGCCGCCGCCGGCAAGGTGGTGCCGCCGTGGTCCATCGGCGTGGAGATGCGCAAGCGCAAAACGCGCGATGAAACCACCGAGGTGGCGCCGACGCCGCTGACCCATTTCCGCGAGCAACTGCAGCAGCAGATCGAACTGGTGCCGCAGGTGACTCGCGCGCTGACCACGATCTGGCGCGGCAAGAAGCCGAACGATGCCCTGGCGACGCCGTTCAAGGCGCCGAAATCGGTGCTCAATGATCGGGTCGACGGCCAGCGCCGCTTCGCCACCCAGCAGTACGAACTGGCCCGTCTCCGGGCGATCGCCGAGCAGGGCGGCGTGACTCTGAACGACGTGGTGCTGGCGATCTGCGCCGGTGCGCTGCGGCGGTTTCTCAAGGAGCTGAACGTGCTGCCGCGTCGTAGCTTGACCGCCGGCCTGCCGGTATCGCTGCGGCCCAAGGGCGACGAGCAGCTGGGCTCGGCGATCAGCTTCATGCTCGCCGATCTCGGCACTTCGATCGCCGATCCGGTCAAGCGCCTGAAGTGGATCCACAGCTCCACGGTCGGCGCCAAGGAGCATCTGCAAAGCCTGCCGAAAAGCGGCCTCAACAACTACACGATGCTGTTCATGGCGCCGTACATCATGGGCATGCTCACCGGCGCTGCCGGGCGCATCAAGCCGATGTTCAACCTGGCGATCTCCAACGTGCCGGGCCCCGACAAGACCCTGTACCTCGGCGGTGCAAGGCTGGAAGCGATGTACCCGGTCAGCGTGCTGCAGCACGGCCAGGCGCTGAACATCACCTGCCTGTCCTACGCCGGCAAGCTCAACTTCGGCTTCACCGGCGCCCGCGACGCGCTGCCGCACATGCAGCGGCTCGCGGTCTATACCGGCGAGGCGCTGGATGAGCTGGAGGCGGCGGTCGGGGTGGCCTGAGTGCTACTGAGCCAAAACATGGGTCGCAATCCGCCTCGCTCTGCCGATGATGCTGTGATGCCGTCGACCGGTGAGCTAATCCTTTATCGCAGCGAGGACGCGCCCAGCCGGATCGAGGTACGGCTTGAAGGTGGATCCGTCTGGCTGACGCAGGCGCAGATGGCGGAGCTGTTCCAGACCACGGTTCCGAACATCAACATCCATCTCAGGACGATCTACGAGGATGGCGAGTTGGTCGAAGCCGCAACTATTAAGGATTACTTAATAGTTCGGCGCGAAGGCACTCGGCAGGTTTCGCGCTCGGTACTGCACTACAAGCTCGATGCCATCCTGGCCGTCGGCTACCGGGTGCGTTCTCCGCGGGGCACGCAGTTCCGCCAGTGGGCGACCGAACGACTGCGTGAGTTCCTGGTCAAGGGCTTCACGCTTGATGACGAGCGCCTGAAGCGCGGGCCGGATGATGGCTATTTCGACGAGTTGCTGGACCGCATCCGGGACATTCGCTCCTCGGAAAAGATGTTCTGGCGCAAGGTGCTGGACATCTATGCCACCAGCATCGATTACGACGGTAGCGCCGCCGCCAGCCAGCACTTCTTCAAGACCGTGCAGAACAAGATGCACTGGGCGGCGCACGGGCACACGGCCGCCGAGATCGTCATGACGCGTGCCGATGCGGCACTGCCCAACATCGGCATGACCAGTTTCAGTGCCAGCCGACCGTGCAAGCAGGATGTGGTGATCGCCAAGAACTATCTGAACCCGGACGAACTGGACGCGCTGAACAAGATCGTCAGCGCCTATCTGGAATTCGCCGAGGTGCAGGCTCTGAACCGGCGGCCGATGACGATGGCGAACTGGATCGCCAAGCTGGATGACTTCCTGCGCCTCGGTGATCGCGAGGTGCTGACGCATGCCGGCCGCATCAGCCACGAGACAGCGCTGGCGCATGCTGAAACGCAGTTCGAGCTGTTCCGTATCCAGCGCGCGAAGGAGACGACGGCCGTCGAGCGGGACTTCGATGCCGCAACGAAAGCGCTCAAGACCATGAAGCCGGCCAAGCGACGGGGATCGCCTGCCAAGCCGATCAAACCAAACGGGGACGAGGAATGAACTGCACGTCAATGCGATTGCCGGGTGCCTGAACCTGCGTGTTCCGCAGCGTTGCTCGCTGGAACTGCTGGACCGGGTCTCGCCCGGCCTCTCTCCGGGAGGGAGAAGCGGGCCGTCAACCAGAGCTTCCTCAACTGGCCGCGTTGATAACCGGCGCTGCGCACCATCGGATCGTCTGTCGGTAGATGCACGCCCGAAATTCAGCTCGCCATCGCGGACATAGCGAGACAGCATCGCATCGCTCCGGTGGCCGGACTGGGCACGAATCTTCCACGTGCTAACGCCGAGCTTTGCCGCCGAAGTAATCAAACCGGCTCGCAGGCTGTGACCGCTGAACCGCGCGGGATCAAGTCCAACATTGGCGGCGTAGTGCTTGACCACGAGCGCGACGCTCTGTGAGGTCATCGCGTCCAACTTCACTCTTCCTCCCTTCGCTACGCCGCGAAAGATCGGGCCGCTGGCGATCCCTGCCTGATCGAGCCATGCCCGCAGCGCCTTGACGGGGCAAGCGCGCGAACGCGCATAGGGGATGCCAACGTCGCGGCCCTCTCTTTCTTGATCGGTCTTGCTCCTACGCAATCGCAGGACCAAGCCCTCGGGAACGAACCGCACGTCCTCGACGTTCAAGGCAACGAGTTCGCTCCGGCGCAGGGCACCCGCGAAACCGATCAGCAGCAGCGCACGGTCCCGCGTTCCCTTTACGGTAGCGGGTAGCGAATCAACTACGGCGAGCACATCTTCCCTGAGCAAAGGATCAACGCGCCGCTGTCCCATGCCATGAACACGGCGGATACCGCGCAGGGCCGCACGTACAAGCTCTGCATCGCAAGGGTCGCTGTGTCCGAGTGCTCGATGAGCGCGCCCGATGGCAACGAGTCTGCGTCCTAGCGTGAAGGGCGAGAGCTTTCCTCCGTGCTCGGCCAGATAGCGCGCAACCTGCTTCGGGCAGGAAGGGAGATCACCGCCCCAGCTTTGGAAGTGATGGATGTCTTGCTGGTAGGCGCGGCGGGTGTTGCTCGAGACTGCCGCCCGCAGGTATTCGTTCAGCACTGCGGTGGAATGTGGGAAGTCAGCAATCAAGTGCGCGGCCGCGAATTCGGACGGCGCCAGCATTGTGGCGGCCTGCGGGACTTCCGCTCTTGATTGCAGAGGCTTAGCACCTGTCGGCGCTCTCAGAAGCTCGTCCGTGTGCTCCAATTTTAATAACGATAAGTGAGAGTTCCCGATAGTTATTTTTTCCACAGCCGCACCCGAATTTCATTGAGAATCGAGAGATTCCGGCGCATCAGGTCGTAGAGTTGCGCTGCGTCCTCACTGCTTAGGCCCAGCGCAGTCATCTCCGCTCGCTCGGTTTCCTCACGCAGCAATTCCAGACAGTCGTTCGTAAGGCGACGGTCGAGAAGCGACCCTTCGATGTGGAACACGGCCATGCCGATGAGCTTGTTTGCGCTGTCGCTTAGACCCCGTTGTGTAAGGAACCTAAGCAACTCCGGTGCTTCTTGTAGCCAGAGCTTCGTTGCCGTCTGGCCAAACCGGGTGTGCTGATCGCCGGCTGCGCACAGAATCGGGCCATCGAGAAGCCGCGTGGTTTCGGCAAGATCGGTGTGTTCAACTCGCAGTGACCGTTTGCCCATCAGCCCGTAGACAATCGGCAACAGCGCATTCAGTCCGTGCGTTGCGTGGCCTTGCACAAATATGTCGGCGACCACGGCGGGGAGCTTCAGTTGTGCGGCTACCCGGCGCAAGGTCTCGTCGCGCTTGTCGCCGTTTCGTATCGGCAGTCGGTCAAGCCGCATGAACGACACGGCCCTCAGACGAAGTGGCGCATCTGGCGAGCAGGCGGCATCCACCGCGGCGCGGATGCTCTGCCCGGCGATCTCGTCCTCGACGGCCTGCTGACCGTGCTGTGCGCTGACCAGCGATAGAAGATCGCACGCACTACGCGATTTCATCGTGGCCGCAAGACGCGCCGCCAAGTATCCGGCGAGTCCCTGGCCTTGAAACTTCCGGCGCAGGGGAATGCTTCGGCAGAAGGTCAGCACTTCGAGGCACGCGCCGAGATTGCCGAGCGAGACATCTTCCAGCGCGATGACCGGCAACCGACGGTAAAAATACAGCGCATCGCATTGAAACAAAGCCTCGGCGGTGACGGCAGCCTGCGTGACGAGGCCATATCGGATTGCCTTGTGCAGGTTGGACGTGAGAACCCAACGGTCGGCGGTCGGAAGCTCGTAACTGTGGCGCGGCATGAAGCTCAGGAACTGCTGGATGAACTGTGTCGCCCGGAGAGGTTCGCTAAGTTCCTGGACGAGGGCGGACCATGAAACCGAGTTGCTGCGATTGGTCGGAAAATCACTTATCTTGTTGTTTTTCATCGTTTTATAACGATAACTTTTCCGACGGCAAAGGCAAGGGAGCAACTTTGGGGCTGTGGCGAGATGTGGTCCGGCTGCATCTGGTTGCGCAAGCGATAGCCCCCGCACTTGAGCGGCCTTATCTCCGGCCATTCGTTCATACTTCGGATGCGAGTCGGAGGCGGAAAAACAAAGCCCGACCAAGGGGTTAAATTTGTGGATTGCGAGTCGAAAACGGACTTCTCAGCAGCCGAAGCGGCTGACCGAGAGACGAGCGAACGGTGCGGGAGATCGGAGGGGGCTGCTGTCTGATGAGCGATCCGTTCTTTGAAAAGCCGATCCTGAACTCACCTTACGAGTATCCCGCCCAGCACTGGGAACTCGACTCCGCCGGACAGCCCACTCAAAAGGTCGTTTCTAGCCGGCGCGGTGCAGAGTTCATCACGCCCATCCCCAAGCCGAAGAGGCGCAGGGCCGAGGGCGATCAATCCGCCTTGATCTTCGACGAGGGCAAGGGGCTTTCCACCCAGGACCAGCAATACGCCCACACCGCCATCATCAACGGCGTGCGGACGGAGGTAGACAAATGGCGTGCGATTCCCAACCCCAGCGACTGGCGCGTCACGCCGGAGACGGTCCGGCTTCTTCAGCATTGGCGTCACTACAAGTTCAGTAGCGTCCGTCCGTTCTTCTGCCAAGTTGAGGCAGTCGAAACGGCCATCTGGCTGACGGAGGTCGCGCCGCAGATCGGCAAGAACGGCGAGCGATTCCTGGAGCACCTCGGCAGCGCAAATAAAGACGCGAACCCGGAGTTGATGCGTCTCGCACTCAAGCTGGCGACCGGCGCGGGTAAGACTACGGTCATGGCCATGCTCATCGCGTGGCAGACGATCAACGCCGTGCGCCGTCCCAACAGCAAGAAGTTCACCCGTGGATTTCTGCTCGTCGCACCCGGCATCACCATTCGTGACCGCCTTCGCGTTCTTCAACCCAACGATCCTGACAGCTACTACAAAGGCCGCGAACTGGTCCCCAGCGATCTGATGAGCGACCTGGAACGCGCCAAGATCGTCATCACCAACTATCACGCCTTCAAGCTGCGCGAGCGCATCGAGCTTTCCAAGGGCGGACGCCTGCTGCTGCAAGGTCGCGGTGGTGACGAACTCAACACTCTGGAAACCGAAGGCCAGATGCTCCAGCGGGTCATGCCCGATCTCATGGGCATGTCCAACATCCTGGTCATCAACGACGAGGCGCATCACTGCTACCGCGAAAAGCCGCAGCCCGAAGACGATGAAAACCTCAAGGGCGACGACCGCAAGGAAGCGGAAGAAAACAACGAAGCCGCACGACTCTGGATTTCCGGCCTTGAATCGGTCAACCACAAGCTGGGTGTTGCCCGCGTCTTTGATCTGTCCGCCACGCCTTTCTTTCTGAGCGGATCAGGCTACGCCGAGGGCACTCTGTTCCCGTGGACGATGAGCGACTTTTCGCTGATGGACGCCATCGAGTGCGGCATCGTCAAACTTCCGCGCGTGCCTGTGGCCGACAACATCCCCGGCGGCGAGATGCCCATGTTCCGCAACCTCTGGGAGCACATCCGCAAGGACATGCCGAAGAGCGGACGCGGCAAAGCAGCCAAGCTCGATCCGCTCAAGCTGCCGGCCCCGCTTATCACGGCCCTCGAAGCTCTCTACGGCCACTACAAGAAAACCTTCGAGCTGTGGCATGAGGCCAAAATCGGCGTGCCGCCGTGCTTCATCATCGTCTGCCAGAACACCGCCATCTCCAAGCTGGTCTACGATTTCGTCTCCGGTTTCGACCGCGACAATGGCGACGGCACCACCTCGTTTGAAAACGGGCGCCTGGAACTGTTCCGCAACTTCGACGAGCACGGCAATCCGCTGGGTCGGCCTAAAACGCTGCTGATCGACAGCGAGCAACTGGAATCCGGCGACGCGCTCGACGATACCTTCCGCAGCCTGGCCGGGCCTGAAATCGAACGCTTCCGTCGCGAGATCATCGAGCGCACCGGAGACCAGCGCGCGGCCGATAACATCACCGATCAAGACCTGTTGCGCGAGGTCATGAACACCGTCGGCAAATCCGGCCGGCTGGGCGAATCCATCCGCTGCGTCGTCTCGGTTTCCATGCTCACTGAAGGCTGGGATACCAACACCGTCACCCATGTTCTCGGCGTGCGCGCCTTCGGCACTCAGCTTCTGTGCGAACAGGTCATCGGCCGTGCGCTGCGGCGGCAATCCTACGAACTCAACGAGGACGGGCCCAACAAAGGACTTTTTAACGTCGAATATGCCGACGTGTTCGGTATTCCCTTCGACTTCACCGCCAAGCCCGTCGTTGCTCCGCCGCAGAAACCGCGCGAGACCATCCATGTCAAGGCCGTGCGGCCCGACCGTGATGCGCTCGAAATCACTTTCCCGCGAGTGCAGGGCTATCGCATCGAGTTGCAGGACGAGCGTCTCACCGCCGAGTTCAACGAAGACTCCGTGCTCGAACTGACGCCCGATCTGGTCGGCGCAACCGAAACCCGCAACTCAGGGATCATCGGCGAGACGGTAGACCTCACCCTCGCGCACACCGGCGACGTGCGCCCGTCGCAGGTCGTGTACGAACTCACCTCGCATCTGCTGAACAAATACCGAGACCCCGGTGAGGCCCCCAAACTCCACCTGTTTGGCCAGCTCAAGCGCATCGCGCGGCAGTGGCTCGATACCAGTCTGGTCTGCAAAGGCGGCACCTATCCCGCCCAGCTCAAATACAAGTCGCTGGCGGACATGGCCTGCGAGCGCATCACCGCCGGCATTACCCGTGCCCTGGTCGGCACCAAGCCCATCAAGGCCGTCCTCGATCCGTACAATCCGGTCGGCAGCACCCTGCACGTCAACTTCAATACCTCGAAGGCCGACCGCTGGGAAACCAGTGGCCCGCCGCCGAAGTGCCACGTCAACTGGGTGATTCTCGACAGCGACTGGGAGGGCGAATTCTGCCGCGTGGCAGAAGGCCACCCGCGCGTGCGCGCCTACGTCAAGAATCACAGCCTCGGCCTGGACGTGCCCTATCGCTACGGCTCCGAGATGCGCATTTACCGGCCCGACTTCATCGTGCTGGTGGACGATGGCCACGGCGAAGACGATCCGCTGCACCTGATCGTCGAGATCAAGGGCTATCGCCGCGAAGACGCCTAGGAGTAAAAGGCCACGATGGAACTCTACTGG
>JAUXYM010000091.1 GCA_030694365.1 Nevskia sp.
GGGGGTGAGGGACTCTCAACAAAGGGCTTCCTTCGCCGGGAAGTCCCTCATCCCAACCCTTCTCCCGAAGGGAGAAGGGCTTTTTGCGAATGGGCTGAGCTTGCTTGCTAATCAGGAAATAAATTGCGTCGTCAGGACTTCGTCAGCTTTGCTGTCTAGCCTCTGTAGCTGCCCTGTGCATCTCGCATTGGCCCGACCACAACAGAGCGATCAAATGTTCAAGTCCATGAAGTCTACGTTCACGACCGTTGCCATGACCATCACGGCCGCCTGGCTGCTGCCGATGGCGGCGCAGGCCAGCCCGACCTGCACCAAGGAGCCGGCGAGCAAGTGGCTGTCCGAAGCTGCAATGAAGCAGAAGGTCAGCGAGCTCGGCTACCACGACATCCGTGTGTTCAAGATCACCAAGAGCGGCTGCTACGAGATTTATGGCTTCAACAAGGACGGTCGCAAGGCCGAGGTGTACTTCAACCCGGTTGATGGCGCGGTTGTTCAAGCCAACGTTGACTGATCACCCGAGCGAACTCCGATGAACGCACGACCCGATCCATCCGCTGCAGACGTCGTTTCAAAAGACAGTGCAGGCCGCATCAAGGTCTGGGATCCGGTCGTCCGCCTGTTTCACTGGACGGTGGTCAGTGGCTGCCTCGTCAATCTGATTCGCGAGGATGGCGATGCAGTCCATCGGTGGCTGGGCTACCTCGTCGCCGCTGCGATCGCCATCCGTCTGATCTGGGGATTCGTCGCTCGGGGCCATGCCCGGTTTTCGAGCTTCGTCCCCGGTCCGTCGACCCTGCGGAGCTATGCCGGGCAAATGCTGCGTCGGCGCGAGCCTCGCTACGTCGGTCACAACCCGGCGGGTGCGGTGATGATGATGGCGCTGGTCGGGCTGTTGATCGGTGTCAGCCTGACGGGCTGGCTGATGGGCCTCGACCGCTTCTGGGGCAACGAGATGCTCCAGGAGGCGCATGAGCTCATCGCCAATGCCATCCTCGTTCTTGCCGTCATTCATGTGCTGGCTGCGCTGTTCGAAAGCCGTCGCCACCATGAAAATCTGATCAAGGCGATGATCACCGGATACAAGCGCAAACCCCGCGGAACCGACATCGACAATGCGACTGATCCTGGTTGAAGACAACGAACGTCTGGCGGAATCAATCGGCCAGGGACTCGTCGACGAAGGCTTTGTGATCGATCGCTGCGGGACATTGGCAACGGCCCGCCAGGCACTGGCAGCGGCGCACTACGATCTGATTCTGCTTGACCTTGGCTTGCCCGATGGCGACGGCATGGAACTGATCCGCAGCCTGCGTCGTCGCGGCGTTGCCACCCCGGTGCTGGTCATCACGGCCAGGGACGGCTTGGGCGATCGAATTCGCGGGCTCGATTCGGGCGCTGACGACTACCTGGTCAAGCCATTTGCCACCGCAGAGCTGGCGGCTCGATGCCGAGCCCTGCTGCGGCGACCCGGTGGCTCGCTGGGCACGGTGCTGGAAGCCGGCAATCTGAGTCTGGACGTCGCGAGGCGCGAAGTTCGGGTTGACGCTCGTCTGGTCGAAATGCCACCGCGCGAGACCGCGCTGCTGGAGGCTCTGCTGCGCAACAGCGGGCGTATCGTCACCAAGAGCGCCATCGATGCGGCCCTGTACGCGCTGCATTCGGACGTCAGCCCCAACGCCATCGATGCCGCGCTATCCCGGCTTCGTCGGCGTCTGGCCGCTGCGAACGCCAAGGTGCAGATCATGACCGCTCACGGCATCGGCTACTCCTTGATGACCCCGGTCGATCAGGCCGCCACCGATCATGGCTGAGCAGGTTCCGACGGCGGAGTCGCCGCGCAGCAGCCGGCTTTTTTATCAGATCGCCCTGCGACTCGCGGCCGTCACAGCCGTGTTCATGGTGCTGGAAGTGCTGATCGTCGTGGCCATGTACATCAACGACGAGGACACCCTCGGCGAGGTTCTGATTTCGCTGGAATCCGAACGGATCGCGCGCTGGCTCGATGATCACCCCGCCACGCCCTTGTCGGAACCGATGTTTCAGCCCGGTTCGACGCGCGCATTTGCCGTCTTCGACGACCATCGAAAGCTGGTGTTGACCGAGAACCAGGGCCATCTGCCGCTTCCCGATGAACCCATCCGGGACCTGCAATCGCTGACCACCCGGGAACGTCAGGGCGAAGGTTATTTCATCTCCGGCATCCGACGATTCGAAGTCGATGGGCACCCGTATTGGGTCGCGATGGCGATTTCCGATCAAGGCCTGCGGCCACTGGTTCCTGCGCTGGTCAAGGAGGTCATTGACCATGCCCTGCTGCCGCTGATTCCGCTGTCCCTGCTGCTGCTGACATTCAACATCGCCGCAGTACGACGCATGCTGGCACCGCTCGAACGGGCGATGACCGATGTCGATGCGCTCGATCCGTCGGCCATGGATCGACGCCTGCATCTGCCGGCCTCGCCGATCGAAGTGCGATCGCTGCTGAGCGCCGTCAACCGCGCCCTGGATCGGCTCCAGAAAACCATGCTGACCTTGCGGCAGTTCACTGCCGATGCCGCGCACGAACTACGCACGCCCCTGGCGGTGATGACCTTGTCGATCGATCGCCTGCCGGCTTCGATGGAAAAAGAGAAGCTGCGGGACGACGCGGCAGCCATGTCACGGTTGATCGGCCAGATGCTCGACCTGGCGCGTGCCGATGCCCTCGAAAATTCAAAGGATGCCCAGGCGGACCTGCACCAGATGGCCAGCCACCTGGCTGCCGAAATGGCGCCCTTGGCATTCCGCAAGGGCAAAAGCCTGAGCTATCGCCACGAGGGCAGCCCGGTCGCGCGCGGACGCTCGGAATTGCTGGAGCGCGCCCTGCGCAATCTGATTGAAAACGCGCTGACGCACACTGTCCCCGGCAGCGATGTTGAAGTCACCGTCGGGCCAGGCCCGCGGCTTTCGGTACGGGACCATGGCCCCGGCATTCCCGCAGCGATGCGTGATCAGGTATTCGACCGCTTCTGGCGAGCAGACCGCCGGTACTCGGGCGCTGGCCTGGGATTGTCGATCACCCGCAGCATCGTCGAAGCCTGCGGTGGCCGTATCGAACTGAGGGACGCCGATGGCGGCGGCACCCTGGCCAGTCTCGAACTGATCGCGACAACGAATATCAATTCCTCTGTAACACCCTGACAAGCAAGTACGCATGAACCTGAATGAGTTTCCCGACGAGACCGAAGACAGCGAGCACAGCACCGTGGAACGCGCAGCGGCCGCTTCGCGCAGTACTTGGGTCAGCGTGGGCGTCAATCTCGTATTGAGCTTCACCCAGATTGCCGTCGGCATCGCGTCGAAGTCACAGGGCCTGATCGCCGACGGCATCCATTCGCTGTCCGATCTGGTGGCCGACTTCGTGGTCCTGGTTGCCAACCATCACAGCCGCAAGGATGCCGATGTCGAGCATCCCTACGGTCATCATCGTTTCGAGACGGCCGCTTCGCTGGTGCTCGGCATCCTGCTGCTGGTGGTCGGCATCGGCATGCTGTGGTCGGCGATCGCCAAGCTCGAATCGCCGGAAACCGTCCAGCAGGTGCATGTCGTGGCGCTCTGGGTCGCTGCGGCGGCGCTGGTCGCCAAGGAGACCCTGTTTCGCTACATGCTGGGGGTGGCCAAGCGCGTCAAGTCGAGCATGCTGATCGCCAACGCCTGGCATGCCCGTTCGGACGCCGCCTCATCGCTGGTGGTCGGCATCGGTATCGCCGGCAATCTGGCGGGCTACCCGATCCTCGACCCGATCGCCGCTCTGATCGTCGGCTTCATGGTTGCGAAGATGGGCTGGGGCTTCACCTGGGATGCGCTGCACGACCTGATGGATCGCGCGGTCGACGAGAAGGAAGTCGAAGCCATCCGCCAGACGCTCGTGGGAACACCCGGCGTCCGCTCTGTTCACGACATTCGCACGCGCAAGATGGGCGACATGATTGTCGTCGACGCGCATCTCGAGGTTGATGCCACGATCACCGTCGAGCAAGGCCACGATATTGCTGTCGAGGCGCGACGGCTCGTTCTGCAGCGTCACCGTGTCCTCAACTTGATGACCCATATCGATCCCTGGCGGCTACCCGATTTGGACCATCCAATCAGTAACAACAGTAAGGGTGCCGGAACCTGAGTTCCTTTGAGGAATAGAAAAGGCCATCAAAAATCAGTATTTGATGGCCTTGTTGACACCGTCTGCTTGAGGTGCGCTGGTCAAAAAGGGATGTCATCGTCCTCGAAGTGCTCGGCCGGCGGTGCCGACTGCGGCTGCGGCGCACGTGCCGGGGCGCTGCTGCGGGCCGGCGGCGAGCTGCGGGTCGGCGGTGCCGACTGGCCGTAGTCGTCGTCGCTCATGCCGCCACCGCCGCCTCCACCGCTGCGGCCGTCGAGCATCTGCATGTCGTTGACCATGATTTCGGTGGTGTAGCGATCCTGGCCTTCCTTGTCCTGCCACTTGCGGGTGCGCAAGCTGCCTTCAACGTAGACCTTGGCACCCTTCTTTAGATACTGGCCGACGATCTCCGCTAGCTTCCGCGTGAACACGACGTTATGCCACTCGGTCTTTTCCTTCTTTTCGCCGGAGGCCTTGTCGTTCCACGATTCCGAGGTGGCGATGGTCAGGTTGCAGAACGCATCGCCGTTCGGGAAATACTTCAATTCAGGGTCCTTGCCGAGGTTGCCGATCAGGATGACCTTGTTTACGCCGCGTGATGCCATATCGCCTCCGTGCTGCTCAATTTGATGCTCAATTTGTTGGGTGTTCGCGGGCCGGGATGGCGCTGTCGGCAACCGTCAGGCCGGAAGCCCCGGGCGTCACTATTATCAGCCAGATCGCCGCCAGCGCGCCGGCTGTCGCGTACACCCCGGCGACACCGAAATGCCCCAGGGTGATGCCACTGAGCGAGCCGCCGGCGAAGCCGCCGAGGAACTGGGCGCTGGAATAGACGCCGAGCGCCGCACCTTTGCGTTCCGGCGGCACGCGCCGGGAAATCATCGACGGCAGCGCCCCTTCCAGGTAGTTGAAGCCGAGGAAGAACAGGAACAGTGCGGCGATCAGGCCAGGCTTCGATTGCCAGGCGCTGGTGGCCAGCAGCATCGCCACCGTGAGTGCGGTGACCGCCGCCTTGAACATCGGCTTGGCGATGCCACGGCGCTCGACGATCCGGAACAGCGAGAACACCGGAATGATCGACACCAGCAGCAGCGGCAGCCAGATCTTCCAGTGCTGGTTGCCGGCGAGGCCGAGGGTTCTTTCCAGCGCCAGCGGCGAGGCGACGAACACCGCGGTCATCGTTGCGTGGAGCAGGAAGATGCCGGCATCAAGCCGAAGCAGTTGCGGATCGGCGAGGGCGGCGCGGATCGAAGCTGGTGCGCCGGTCGACGACTGTTTCGGCGCATCCGGAATGCCCCAGATCACCAAGGGAATGGCGGCTGCGGCCATTACGGCAGTCAGATCGAAGATGCCAGACACGCCGACGATGCCGGCGACCACCGGCCCAAGCACCAGCGCCAGAATGAACGACACGCCCATGCCGGCACCGAGGATCGCCATCGCCGTGCTGCGCACCTGCGGCCGGGTGACGTCGGCCAGCCAGGCGGAGGCCGCACCGGAGATCGCACCGGTGCCCTGCAAAGCGCGGCCGGCCATGATCCAGTGGATGTCTTGCGTCGCGCCGGCCAGCGCGCTGCCGAGTGCGAACAGCGCCAGGCCGCCAACCATCACCGGCTTGCGGCCGATGCGATCCGACAGCCAGCCGAAGGGAATCTGCAGAGCCGCCTGGATCAGCCCGTACAGGCCGATCGCCAAGCCGATCTGCAGCGCCGTGGCCGGCACCGGCAAGTCACGCGCATACAGCGCGAACACCGGGAGAATCATGAACATGCCGAGCATGCGCAGCGAATAGATGACGCTGAGGCCTGCGGTGGCGCGTATTTCGTCGCGATTCATCGGCTGGTTTCCAGGAAGCTCGCAATGGCAGCGGCGCCGGCGGCGGCCGAACGGCCTATGGCTTCCGGGTCGGCGTCAAAGGTGTCGCGAAAGTATTGGCCTTGGCGTTCGATCCAGTGGCCATGGTTGGCGACTGCATCGCTCAAGGCCAGGTCCAGATCGTCGACGTTGGCGATCACGGTTCCGAGCTGCCAGAACAGATAGTCCGGCGAGTTCTGCCACGCAGCGTCGTGGCTGTTGATGAACAAGCAAGGTCTGGGCCGAACCATGAATTCGGCGATCTGGCTCGACACGTCGCCGAGATAGACATCGGCGGCCTGGGTGTAGGTCATGTCGATCGAGGCATCGCTGCCGGTGTCGATCAGCACATGCGGCAAGGTCCGGTAGCGATCGAGCCGCGCCTGGGTGGCAGCGTCGCGGCGATCAAACAGGCGGATGTGCGGCGCGAAGATCAGGTTCCAGTCCTTCGACTGCGCGAAGTGGTCGAGCACCGCGAAGCCATGCTTTGGCCAGGACGACAGGCCGGCTTCGAAATGCGGGTTGTAGAGCACCGTCGGGCGATCGTTGTCGAACAGCCGGCGGCGCTGGGCATCGAGCCGGTCGACGAGATCGAATTTTGGATAGCAACCAAGATGATGGCTGCCTTCGAGCAGGCTGCCTTCGACGCGCATCCTCAGTACCTGCTTCGGCCCAGCAAGGATCTGGAAAGCGAACTGATCAAGGTCCGCCGCGTAGCCGATCGCGCGATCGCCGGCACCGTGACTGGTCCAGATCATCCGAAGCTTCGGCAGGCGCAGTTTCTTCAGCACCAGCGACGTGCGCTCGGGCACCACAGCGGCATCGAAACGGCGGAAATAGCCGCGATTGCCGATCAGCACCATCAGCTTCGGCGGAATGCCTTCGCCGCGCAGCCGCTGGTACAGGCGGTGCAGCCAGTTGATCCACAGGCGATCGATTCGCAGACGGGCATCCGGGTACAGCTTCATCAGCCGCCGAACCAGCCGTTCCTGCTCATCGGTCGAGCAGGCGATGTGCACCGCCCAGTCCGGCCGCTGCGTCGCCAGTTCGGCCGCGATCGGGAAGCTGTGCGGAATCTGGTGGGTCTGCGCGATGTATGGAAAAACGACTTTCATTCGGAGGCGGCGGAAAGACGCCGCGAGCGGCGTGAAGCGGTGCTCGGCGGGCCAATCGGGGTGCCGGCGTTGGCCGATATGGTAGCCGTTAACCCGCGCTGCTCGCCTTCGACACACTGCGATCGGCGCGCAACTGCAGTTGCTCTTCGATCAGGCGAATCATCAGTGAAATGCCGTTGACGGGCTTCAGGGCGGAGACCCGCTGGTGGATCGGGTCACCTTCGGCAGTCAGCAGTCTTTCGGCGGCCTTTGCCAGCGCTGCGGCTTCCGGTGCCGCCGCGAGCAAGAGGCCGGCCCTGGCATAACGCCTGATCCGTTCCGGCTGGTCGGAACCACCGAGCGGCGAGGCGACACAGGCTGCGCCACAGGCCAGCGCCTGATGCAGTGAACCGGTAGCGCCGTTGGTGACGATGATCCGGGCTCGGCGCATCAATGCCAGCAATTGAGGCAGGTTCAGCGCCTTGATCGCCAGCGTCTGGCCTTCCGGTATCGGCCCCTGATGCAGTGGCCCGAGCAGGGTGATCGCATCGAGGCCGGTGGCCGTATGCAGCTGCTCCGCTGCGGCATGGAAGATGTCGCCGACATAGCGGCCATCGACTCGATAACCGCCGCCGCCCGGTACCAGCAGGGCGAACGGTTGAGCGGCGCGCGCCCGGATTTCCGGCGGCAGTTCGCCGAGGTCGGACGGCAGATCGTCGAAGTAGGTATCGAAGATCGCGCGCCGCGTGCTGCTGATCGCCGACAACAGCCGCTGCCCGGGCGTGAATGCCAGCGACGTCAGATACGGCCGCTGCTGCCAGTGCGCGTCGAGCCGCCAGAGCCAGGGCCATTCGAAGGCGCGCTTGCAGGTTCCCGGCTGGTCGGCCACGTAGGCGCTGCGTGCGCCGACGGCGCGGCACTGATCGAGCACCGCCGGATGGCTGTAGCAGTCGAAGATCACCAGATGCGGCCGGCGCTCGCTGATCTCCCGGTTCAGGAAGCTGACCCGTGACGGCTTGTCGAGATGCGCCTCGTTGAAAGCGACGGGGAACGGGCAGTCGTGCCGGGTTTCGGCGCCGCCCGGCAGCAGGAATTCGATGGTCGCCGTCGGCCAACGTTTTTGGGCGGCGTTGGCAAGGGCGACAGCCCGGACGAACTCGCTGCTGCCACCCCACTTGTAATAAGGCGCGAACAGCAGATGGGGCCTGTCGATGGCTTCAGACGCCAACTCGGCTCTCGCTCAAAATCCCGCCTTCGAGACGAATCACCCGTTCGGCCACCTCCACCCAGGCGGCGTGATGCGAGATCGACAGCACCGACAGCCCAGTGCTCCGAGCCAGTGCGCAGACGTTGTCGACGATGCCGGCCTCGGTGCCCGGATCGAGCGCGCTGGTGGCTTCGTCGAGGATCAGCAGGCGCGGTTGATGAACCAGCGCTCGGGCAATGGCGATGCGCTGACGCTGGCCACCGGAGAGCATGCTGCCGCGCTCGCCGACGCTGGTATCGATGCCTTCCGGCAACCGGGCGACGAAATCCCAGGCGCCGGCCTGGCGCAACGCGCGTTCGACATCGTCGCGGCTGAACTCGGGTGCGCCGAGCGTGACGTTGGTGGCGATGCTGTCGTTGAACAGCATCAGCTCCTGCGGCACGTAGCCGGTCAGCGAGCGCCAGCGCATCAGATCGAGCTGATCAAGCGGTACGCCGTCGATCAGGATCTCGCCGGCATCCGGTTGATGCAGGCCCAGCAGCAGATCGACCAGGGTGGTCTTGCCGGCACCGGAAGGGCCGGTCAGCGCCGCCACTTCACCGGCCTTCAGCATGAAGCTGCCGTTGCGCAGGATGAGGTGGCCATCGAAGGCGAACGAGACGTCGCGGAAGCGCAGTTCCCGGGTGAAGGTCGGTGCCTCTCCACCGTGGGCATTTTCACGCGCCAGCTGGGTGTCTTCGATCGCCTGCCGGACCAGGAAGAAGCCGCTTTCGGCGGCGTAGACGTTCTGCAATTCCTGCTGCGCCTTGCCGACGATCGAAACGATCTTGGCCAGCAGCAGGCTCATGATCAGCACCTCGCCGATTGGCAGCTCCATCACCCGCAGCGCGCCGAAGATGCCGATGCTCAGACAGAGCGCGAGGATCGGTTCCTGCAGCGCCTTGTTGGCATTCTTCGAGAACACCTGCCGGCGCGAAGCCTTGCGGATGGCTTTCAGATCCTGCTGGAACAGGGTGTTGAAGCGCGCGTGCCGGGCCATCGCCTTCATCGGCTTGATGCCGACCAGCACGTCGGTCAGCCGCACCAGCAGCGACTGCAGGCGTCCGCTCTGCACCCGGGCGTTCTGCTTGGCGACGGCCAGCAGGCGGTTCAGCGAGCCGATCATGATCAGGCTGACCAGGATCGCCAGCAGCGCCAGTTTCCATGAGGCGAGAGCGGCGACCAGCAGATAGACCAGCGCCTGCACCGACAGCGAAAACATCAGGCTCATCGCGTTGTAGGCCTCGCCAGCCCGAGTCGCTTCGCCGCCGAGGGCACCGGAGAAGCGGCCCACCGGCTGCCGCACGTAATAGCTCCAGCGGGCATGAAGCAACGCTTCGATCAGACCTAGCCGCATGCCGGCCGCGACATCGGCCACCGCATGGCCGACCTGGCGCAGCGCCAGCAGCATCAGGCCCGCCTTGAGCAGCATGCCGGCGGCGATGATGCCGAGCAGGATCGCCGGATCGTGCGGCAGATGCAGGCGATCGAGGGCGCCGAGCACGGCCTTGCTCAGGGCATTGGTCTTCGAGGCGTCATCGCCGAGCACCGCGATCAGCGGCAGCAGGGTGGCGACGCCGATGCCTTCGGCGATGCTCGCGAACGACAGGCAGAGCATCACCACGATGTTGCGGCGCAGGGGAATGGCCGCGGCGATCCTCAGCAGGGAGCGCGAGCCTGAATGTTCGGAAGCGGGGGAACGGGTCGACATGAATCGCTGAATCTTGGAAATCTTGGGAGGAGGCTGGACCGGCGGTGCGGCTGCTGCAATCGCTTCAGGGTTGATCCGGCTTTTTCATCCGCTGCCAGTAGGCTTCATCGCGCTTGACCACCAGATCGTCGGCGTGGCTGGTGCCGGCTTCCTTGCGATTGCCCTTCATGTGATCCATGAACTCGCCGAGCGAGGAATTGATCAGCACGTGGCTGGCGCGCTGGCCGATGCCCTCGGCAATGTCATGACCCATATCGCCGCGCGCCTCGGCCCGGCGGCGCACGACGTCGAACAGGAACGAGTCGTGGAATTCGTACTCGCTGAACAACTCGTCCTGGGTGTACATCGCCTCGAACTCGCCCAGGAAGCGCTGGACTCCGGGATGCCGCAAGTTGTAGCTGACGAAGCCGCATTCCGTATGCGTGTTGCGGGGCCGTTCCAGGAAACCGACCATCCGATCCGGCGGCATGTAGCGCTCCAGTCGTGCGAGATCGACATCAGCGAAGAAGGCCGTATCGGCATCGATCCAGATCAGCACATCGGCGTCGACATGACGGGCGGCGTGGAGAATCGCGTAGACCTTGTGGGCAAAGCGCACCGCGTTCCAGCGATAGCCGTCGCCCCAGTTGCGGCCCTTGATCTTGATCCAGGGCGGCTTCGCCTTGAGCGCCAGCTTCGGACGGAAACGACGGGTCTTGCCATGCGCCAGCGGGTTGTCCGCGTGGCGGCCCTTGAAGGCCACCAGTTCCGGGCAGTCGGCCAGCAGGTCATGAACCTGCAGACAGGGGGCTGCATCCGGCACGAAGCCTTCGGCATACAGCAGCAGCGGAACTTCGGCGGGCCAGTGCTGACCGAAGGTTTCGACCATGCGCCGCCCATGCTCGGCATAGCCGGCGGCATGGCAGGTGGTAACGGCAGCGAACGTGCGGATGGCGGCGACCTCGGGCGGAACGAACATTTTCTGCGCCGCATGATGCAATAAAATCCACGATGATCCGCGCGTCTTTCGATCTGACACTACTCGCCAGCAATGCGTCCTACCGTCTTCATCCACACCAACGCCCGGCAGATCGTTGGCGCGCAGGTGGCCCGCCATGCGCTGAAGCGCAACAGCGCCCACCCCGAGCGTTTCGACGTGCGCCTGATCGAGGCCGAGAACTACGCCTTCATCCAGCAGCGCCATGGCCAGAGCTATCGGCGCGAGGGTTTGCCGGTGGTCTGGGATGCCAATGACCTGCAGTCGTTCACGCCGCTGCGCTTCGCGGTGCCGGCCGAGATGGGCTATCAGGGACGGGCCGTGGTCATCGATCCGGACATCTTCGCGATCGGCGACGTCAACGAACTGCTGGAGCGGGACCTGCAGTCGCACGAGGTGCTGGCGCGTGCGATTCCGGCCAAGGCCGGTGAACCCGAACACTTCGCATCGAGCGTCATGGTGCTCGATTGCGCCAGGCTCGGGCACTGGCAGGCGGAGCGGCAGTTCGGCGAACTGTTCGAGGGCAGCCGCGACTACCGGGACTGGATGTGGCTGCTCGACGAGCCTGCCGGTTCGGTCGGCGCGCTGGAAACGGTCTGGAATGATTTCGATCGGCTGGCGCCGGATACCCGCATGCTGCACAACACCAACCGCAAGACCCAGCCCTGGAAAAGCGGTCTGCCGGCCGAGTTCGTGACCAATGGCCGCAGCCGTCTGCAGCGGCTCAAGCAGCGCCTGCGCCGGGTCGGCAATCGGCTGGTGGCCGGGGACGCCCCGAACGGCCGCTACAAGACCCATCCCGATCCGGCCCAGCAGCAGCACTTCTTCCGGCTGGTCGGCGAGTGTCTCGATCTCGGCGTTTTCTCGCAGCGCTTCCTCGAAGACGAGATGGCTCGACGCCATCTGCGCCCCGATGCGCTGGCTTGCGTCGAGCTGGCGCGGCGCGCGGGTTGAAAGCAGCTTTCCTTTTAAATCCCCGCAAGATATTCGTCATTCCCGCGCAGGCGGGAATCCAGTTTTAAAGTAGCGCCAAAGCCAAAACTGGATGCCCGCCTACGCGGGCATGACGGGACTTTATGTGTTCATTTAATTTGAAAGTGCTCTAGAGACGGTCAACCAGCAGGCTGCGGATTCTGGCCACAGCGCGAGCCAGATCGTCATCGGCACGTAGCGATCGCTGGCGGTTGCCATCGCTCTGGCCGAGCACGCTGAAATCCCCTTCGGCAATCCGTTCGTCGATCCAGCTCGCCAGATCGACCGGCGCGGCAACAATGCCGCGCTTCAGCAGGAATTCGTAAAGCGCTTTCGGACAACGCCTTTGCAGGCCGGACAGCCAGCGACGCATCGGCGTGCTGTGGCTGGCGAGCGGCAGCACCTGCACCGGTCGGCCGGTGCGCCAGGCTTCGGCGAGCATCGAGGCGCTGTCGCCGGTGACGATCAGATCGTCGGCCTGTTGCAGCCAGACCGGCAGCGGATTGGCGTCATCGTCGCGGCGGTATTCATATAAAAAATGCGGCGCTTGCACTACTGATTGCAGGGCCTGCGCGGTGCTGGCGCCGGTGCGCGGGCTGGTGGTGACCAGCAGGCTGCCGCCACGGGCCTGGGCGTGCTGGCTGGCCAGCGTGCCGAGCTTGCGGGCGTCGTGCTCGTCGAAGCGGAAATGCCGGGTGGCACCGCCGACCAGCACCACTGACCTCGGCCGGGGCAGGTCCTGCCAGCCGCCTGCCGACGCGTCGACAGCCACCGCTTCAGGCACGCCGATCCTGTCGTTGAAGGACATGCGGATCGGCAACACGTTGGCCGCCGCCGGCAGCCGGTCCTGCGGCATCGGAATGATCAGATCGATCGCGTCCAGCCTGACCCAGCGCGGCCTTCCGAGATGAACCAGCCGGGTACGCCGATCGCTGCGCGCGACCACCGTTGTTGCGGCACGCAGACCCTTGCCGAACGAGATGACCAGATCCGGCCAGGCTTCGCCGATGGCCGGAGCAGGGCCAGGTCCGTCGATCGATTTTTCTATGCACGGCCAGCCCAGGGCTCGACCCAGCACGCGGATCTGGCCGGTCTCGCCGGCATTGCTGTCGATCATCAGCCAGACCAGCGGCTGGCGCTCCGGCGTTTCGCGGGACGGGAAATCAGTCACTGCAACTTGAGCATGGGCGGGTAGGGCGGCAAGTTCCGTATAGTGCTCGATTGCCCCCAGCGTTCACTAATCTTTCCCGTCATGGATTCGATCCGCATCCGCGGTGCGCGCACGCACAACCTGAAGAACATCTCGCTGGAGCTGCCGCGAGACAAGCTGATCGTGATCACCGGGCTGTCCGGTTCCGGCAAGTCCTCGCTGGCCTTCGACACCCTGTACGCCGAAGGCCAGCGCCGCTATGTCGAGAGCCTGTCGGCCTACGCGCGACAGTTCCTGTCGATGATGCAGAAGCCGGATGTCGATTCGATCGAAGGCCTGAGCCCGGCGATCTCGATCGAGCAGAAATCGACCTCGCACAACCCGCGTTCGACGGTCGGCACGGTCACCGAAATCTACGATTACCTGCGCCTGCTCTATGCCCGCGTCGGCACCGCGTACTGCCCGGATCATCCGGCGGTGGCACTGGAAGCGCAGTCTGTTTCGCAGATGGTCGACCACGTGCTGGCACTGCCGGCCGAATCGGCCTGGATGCTGCTGGCGCCGGTGGTTCGCGGCCGCAAGGGCGAGCACGCCGAATGGTTCGATCAGATGCGCGCCCAGGGTTTCGTCCGTGCGCGCATCGACGGCAAGGTCTACGAGCTGGATGAAGCGCCGACCCTGAACCGCAAGCTGAAGCACGACATCGAAATCGTCGTCGATCGCTTCAAGGTACGGCCGGACGCCGGCGCTAGCGACGGCGTCAACAACAATCTCAAGCAGCGGATCACTGAATCCTTCGAGACCGCGCTGCGCTTGTCCGATGGTCTGGCGCTGGTCGCGCAGCACGGTGCCCCCTCTCCCGCGCTTGGCCTATCGGGGAGTGACATTGAGTCACTCCCCGACCTAGCCAAGCGCCCTCTCCCGCAAGGGGAGAGGGGAGACAAGCAGAAGCCGCCAACCCCTCTCCCCTTGCGGGAGAGGGACAGCTCGCGCAGCGAGCAGGGAGAGGGGGACATCACCTTCAGTGCCCGCATGGCCTGCCCGCATTGCGGCTACTCGCTGGAAGACCTCGAACCGCGCCTGTTCTCGTTCAATTCACCATCAGGTGCCTGCGCCAGCTGCGATGGCCTCGGCGTACTGCAGGTGTTCGATCCGGAGCGGGTCGTCACCCATCCAGATGCCTCGCTCGCCGACGGCGCGATCCGCGGCTGGGATCGCCGCAATCCCTACTACTGGGCGCTGGTCTCGTCGCTGGCCAAGCACTACAAGTTCGATACCGACAAGCCGTTCCAGAAGCTGCCTGCGGTCGCCCGCAACGCCGTGCTCTACGGCAGCGGCGAGGACAAGATCGCCTTCGAATACCCGGACGAGCGCGGCAAGGTGGTCACCCGCATCCACAAGTTCGAAGGCGTGCTGCCGAATCTGGAGCGCCGCTACAAGGAAACCGAATCGGCGGCGGTGCGTGAGGAACTGGCGAAATATCTGTCCGACAAGCCCTGCCCGGAATGCCTGGGCGAGCGCCTGAATCGCTCGGCGCGCCATGTCTTCGTCGCCGGCACCAGCCTGCCGACCGTGGTCTCGAAATCGGTGCGCGATGCCGAGGCGCACTTCCAGAAGCTGAGCCTGCCCGGCCACAAGGGCGAGATCGCCGACAAGATCCTCAAGGAGATCAGCGCTCGTCTCGGTTTTCTCAACAACGTCGGCCTTGATTACCTGACCTTGTCGCGCTCGGCCGAAACCCTGTCCGGCGGCGAAGCGCAGCGCATTCGTCTGGCTTCGCAGATCGGCGCCGGTCTGGTCGGCGTGCTCTATGTGCTCGATGAACCGAGCATCGGCCTGCATCAGCGCGACAACGAACGCCTGCTGAAGACGCTGGTCCATCTGCGCGATATCGGCAACACGGTGATCGTCGTCGAGCACGACGAGGAAGCGATCCGCCAGGCCGATTACGTCGTCGACATCGGCCCCGGTGCCGGCGTCCACGGCGGTCATATCGTCGCCCAAGGCACGCCGGAGCAGGTGATCGCCAACCCGAAATCGCTGACCGGCCGCTATCTGTCCGGCGTCGAAGGCATTCCGGTGCCGAAGGTCCGCGGCAAGCGCGATCCGAACAAGCAGATCGTGCTGCGCAACGCGCGCGGCAACAATCTGAAGGGCGTCACCGCCGAGATTCCGATCGGCCTGATGACCTGCGTCACCGGCGTCTCCGGCTCCGGCAAGTCGACGCTGATCAACGACACCCTGCTCGGCTACGCGGCGCGGGCGCTGAACAACGCCGGCACCCGTCACGCGGCCTGCGACAGCATCGAAGGCCTGGAGCATCTCGACAAGGTCATCGACATTGACCAATCGCCGATCGGCCGCACGCCGCGCTCGAACCCGGCGACCTACACGGGCCTGTTCACGCCGATCCGCGAGCTGTTCGCGCAGGTGCCGCAGTCCCGCGAACGCGGCTACGAAGCCGGGCGCTTCAGCTTCAACGTCAAGGGCGGCCGCTGCGAAACCTGCGAGGGCGACGGCGTCATCAAGGTGGAGATGCACTTCCTCCCGGACGTTTACGTCACCTGCGACACCTGCAAGGGCAAGCGCTACAACCGCGAAACCCTGGAAATCCGCTACAAGGGCAAAAGCATCAACGACGTGCTCGACATGACCATCGAGGACGCGCTGGGCTACTTCAAAGCGGTGCCGGCGCTGGCCCGCAAGCTGGAAACCCTGCTCGATGTGGGTCTCTCCTACGTCAAGCTCGGCCAGAACGCGACGACGCTTTCCGGCGGCGAAGCGCAGCGCGTCAAGCTGGCCAAGGAACTGTCGAAGCGCGACACCGGGCGGACGCTGTACATCCTCGATGAGCCAACCACCGGCCTGCATTTCCACGATGTCGCCCAGTTGCTGA
>JAUXYM010000078.1 GCA_030694365.1 Nevskia sp.
GAATTCCCAGACCAGATTCGATTCCAGCGGCTTGCCGTCGCTGCCGCCGCGCACGGACTTCAGCAGCAGGATCGAGCGGGCCTCGGGCAACTGGTGCGACATCGCGACGAAATCGTGCTGGCCGCCGACACCGGACACGACCTGACCGTTGCCGAGCTGATCGGAGATCGCCGCGCCGAGCAGGGTCACCTTCATCGTGATGTTGATGAAGCGCGCATGGCGGCGCTGCGCCCGTTCCAGCGACCAGGTCTTGTAGACCGCGTTGACTTCATCAACGCCGGTCATGTCGACCAGGTCGCGGCGCTCTTCGTCCAGCGCGCGCAGGCGCGCGTAGAAATCACCCGGGCCGATGAAGAACGCGCCCTGCAGCGCGGTGCCGCCGGTCACGGGTTCCGCGGCGCTGCCGTCGTTGATCGCGGTTTGCAGCGCTTCGTCCTCGAACACGCGGCGGCGCACGATGCCGTCCTCGAACAGGGCGAACAGCGGATTCGAGATCAACTCGCTGGCGACGTAGAGCCCGCGTTCGAAGCGCCCATCGCCGCCGATGCTGTCGATCATCGGGCTGCGGCCGATCGCGCTGAGCGCGCTTTGATAGCGGTCGTTGTCGCGCTCACGCAGGCGCAGGCTGTGACAGGCGGCGTCACCGAGCGCGCCGATGCCGACCTGCAAGGTGCCGCCATCAGCCACCAGGGCACTCGCGCGCAGGCCGATCGCCCACTCGGCAGTGCCGACCGGTTCGTGCGGCACCGCGAACGGCGCGTGGTCGAGCGCAGGATCATCGAGCACGAAATCGAAACGATGCTCGGCGATTTCCGCGTTGCGGCCGAACCAGGGCAGCTGGCGATTGATCTGGCCGACGGCGAGCCAGTTCTTCGGGCCCGCTTCGAGCCCGCGCAGCAGCGGCAGGGTCACGTCCGGATTGCCGGACAGGCTCAGGCGCTGCCGGCCATCGCTGTCGACGCGCATCGCGATCGCCTGCACCAGCAGATTGGTGCCGCGCACGAGCATGTCGCGCGCCACCTGCGTGTAGTTGGTGCTGATGTAATCCTGCTGCGCGATCGGATTGCCGAGCTGGCTGGCCGCGCGCAGGTAGAACTCGATGACCCGGATGTTCGGCGGCAGAGCGCGGGCATCGACGGCATCGAGATATTCCAGCCGCGGATAGTTCGGCCAGACCCGTTCGCGCACCGGCGCGAGGAAACGCTCTTCGAGGTCCGACTTGCCCTGCGGCGGATTCAGCGACAGCGCCGTGATGATGTCGAGCGAGATCGAAGGGTCCTGCTTCGCGCGCCGGTACAACGCATTGAGCAGCGCGTTCGGCTTGCCGATACCGAGCGGCGCACCGAGCACGATGCGCTTGCCGAGCCGCGCGAGAATCGCATCGACACAAGCTTCGCAGTCGGTCAGGCGCTGGCTCATCTAGGGTCTGTTGGCAATTGCTTTGGTCACTGCGTTGCAGGTCAAAAAGCCGCCGGGCGAGGCGCGAACCGCAGGCCATAGCTTACCTATGGTCAAGGTCCGCAACGAAGTCCCGGCGGCCCAGAGACATAACTTGGGGCCGCAACCCTTCGGGGCGGGATCGTTTTTGCCCATTGCTGCCTTACTCGTCGCGTCAATGGGTCGGCCATTGGCCGCTCCTCGTTCGTTGCACTGGGCAAAAACGACCTCCGCCGCAGTGATCAAAGTAATTGTCAACAGACCCTAGTGCCGGAAGTGCCGAACGCCGGTGAACACCATCGCCATGCCGGCTTCATCGGCCGCGGCGATCACCTCAACGTCGCGCATCGAGCCGCCTGGCTGGATCACTGCGACGATGCCGGCTGCGGCCGCTGCGTCGATGCCGTCGCGGAACGGGAAGAAGGCATCGCTGGCCATCACCGAGTCGGCGACCACGAGCTTTTCGTCCGCGGCCTTGATGCCGGCGATCTTCGCCGAGTAGACGCGGCTCATCTGGCCGGCACCGACGCCGATGGTCTGGCGATTCTTCGCGTAGACGATGGCGTTGGACTTCACGAACTTGGCGACCTTCCAGGCGAAGATCAGGTCATGCAGCTCGGCTTCGGTCGGCGCGCGCTTGCTGACGACCTTCAGCTCGCTTTCCGTGATCATCCGGGTATCGGCGGTCTGGATCAGCAGGCCGGAACCGACGCGCTTGATGTCGTGGCTGTTGTGCGCGTCACCCTTCGGAATCAGTAGCACACGGACATTGGCTTTGGTCTTCAGTACGGCCAGCGCTTCCGCTGAGTAGGCAGGTGCCAGCAGCACTTCGATGAATTGGCGGCCGACCATGACGCTCGCGGTCGCGGCATCGACTTCGCGGTTGAAGGCGATGATGCCGCCGAAGGCTGAGGTCGGGTCGGTCTGGTAGGCCAGTTCGTAGGCCTGGCCGATGCCATCGAGACTGACGGCGACACCGCAGGGATTGGCGTGCTTGACGATCACGCAGGCCGGCTTGACGAAGCTGCGCACGCATTCCCAGGCCGCATCGGCATCGCCGATGTTGTTGTAGCTCAGCTCCTTGCCCTGCAACTGCTGGAAGGTGCCGAGGGTACCGGGCAGCGGATTCAGATCGCGGTAGAACGCGGCCTGCTGATGCGGGTTCTCGCCGTAGCGCAGGTCCATGACCTTCTCGAAGCGCAGGTTGGCCTGGCCCGAAAACGGCGCGTGGCTGCCATCGGCTGCTATCGCCGACAGGTAGTCGCTGATCGCGGCGTCGTAGGCGGCAACGCCATTGAAGGCGGCGACCGCGAGCTTGAAGCGGGTGGCCTTGGTGATGCCACCTTCACGGTCGAGTTCGGCGAGCAGTTCGGCGTATTGGCTGGCCTTGGTGACCACCGCGACATCGGCATGGTTCTTAGCCGCCGAGCGCAGCATCGCCGGGCCGCCGATGTCGATGTTCTCGATCGCTTCGTCGAAGCTATGACCGGGCTTGGCGACGGTCGCTTCGAACGGATAGAGGTTCAGCACCAGGATGTCGATCGGCGCGATGCCGTGTTCGGCCATCACGGCGTCATCGGTGCCGCGCCGGCCGAGCAGGCCGCCGTGGACCTTCGGGTGCAGGGTCTTGACCCGGCCATCCATCATTTCCGGGAAGCCGGTGTGGGCCGACACTTCGGTGACCGCCACGCCTTTTTCGCGCAGCAGCTTGAAGGTGCCGCCGGTTGACAGCAGCTCGATGCCGCGAAGGCTGAGGGCGGTCGCAAGTTCGACGATGCCGGATTTGTCGGAGACGGACAGCAGGGCGCGGCGCGGGATCAGCAGCATGGTCATGGGTGGTCAGATCGGCAGGGGATACGTCAAAAGCTTGGGCTCACGCGGAGAACGCAAAGGACGCAGAGAGAAGCACAAGCGAGACAAGCATTTTTTCTTGAAAGCTTTTCTCCGCGTCCTTTGCGTTCTCCG
>JAUXYM010000096.1 GCA_030694365.1 Nevskia sp.
GAAGCGGCGCAGTTCAACGCACAGGCGCTACTGGCGGGCCGTCTCGCCGATGCCAATAGCCGCGAGCAGGCGCAGCGTCTGGCCGATCAACCGCTCGCCGCCGAACAGGCGCGGCTGCTCGCCGGTCGTCAGCCCGAGCCGCCAGTCTCATTGACGCGCGATGTCGCAAGCCGCGCCACGCGGCCCGGCTCGCCGCTGTGGGCCTTGATCGAATTCGATGACGCAACGGATGAAGCCGCGCGCGCCGGGCTGGAAGCCGGCTTGCAAGCTGCGGGCTTGCTCGATGCCTGGGTGACGCCGGACGGTTCGGTGCTCGATGCGCAGACCTTTGATGCCCTGCTCAGCCCGCGCGCGCCCTGTCGCTCGAATCTCGGCCGCGTGCTGCGGGCCACGTCGAACGCTGCGATCGACGCCGCGCGCATCGAAGCCCTGCTCGCCGGTATCGCTTGCGGCGAAGACGACGAAGGCAGTGCCGAAGCCTGGTTCTCGATGCGCGGCGACTACCGCCTCGGTCCGCTGGCCGGCCGTTGGGTCAAGCCGCAGGCCGAATTCATCGGGGCCACGGCACGCGAAGCGGCGCGGCTGAAACGGCTGGCCGAACTGGCGGCGCTGCGGGCGGAGATCGAAGCGGTCTTGCGGCAACTTGCCGAGGAGCGTCGCAGCCTCGTCGCGGCACAAGCCGCGGTCGCTGAGGAAATCGCGCGCGCGCCAGGCGATGATGCCTTGCGCGCCGCATATGCGACCTACGCCGCGCGCAAGGCCAGTCACGATCAGGCGCAGGACGCCTTGGCCGTTGCGGCAGCGGCGTTCGAGGCCGCCCGGCAGAAACTGCAACGCGCGCAGCGGGAACTGGAAGCCGATGCCTCCGACCTCAAGCTGCCAGCCGACGAAGATGCGCTGTACGCGCTCGGGCTGGCCTTGCAGGCGTATCGGCTGGCGATCCAGGCGTTGCTGCAGGCGCAGCGCGAGTGGCTGCGCGCAGACCATGAGCACGCTGGGCAACAGGCGCGTGAGGCGAGTGCCGTGCAAGACCTCGCCAGCCGCGAAGCGGAGTGCCAAGCCAAGGGCTACGCCGAACGTGCAGCACGGGCCAGCCGCGACGTGCTGCGCGAAACCCTCGGCGCGACAGTCGAGGCGCTGAAAGCGAAGTTGTCGACGCTCGTTCATGCCGTGGCCGACGGCGAAACCGCATTGCGGACCGCGCGCAAAACCGAATCCGACAGCGGCCGCAAACAGGCGGTCAGCCAGCAGCAACTGGCCGACAAGGAGCTGCGCCTTTCCGAACGCGCTGAGGCCCGCCGTGCCGCCGCCGCGCAACTCCAGGGCTTCGCTGAAACCGGACTGCTGGCAGTCGCTTTGCCGGAGCTTGAGCAGCCGGCCACCTGGCTGGTCGATGCCACCTTGAATCTGGCGCGCCGCGTCGAGCAGCTGCTGGCGCAGGTCGATGCCGAAGAGGCCGACTGGGAGCGCATCCGCAACCAGGTCTCGAAGGACTACACCGAGCTTGGCAGTGCCTTGACCGCGCAGGGCGAACAGGCGGCGATGACCCAGAGCGACTACGGCTTTGTCGTCGAAGTGCGTTACCAGAACCGCGCCGAGCGGCCGGATACGCTGAGCTTGATTCTGGCCAGCGAAATCGAGCAGCGGCGCGGCATTCTCACGGCGCGCGAGCGCGAGGTGATGGAAAACCATTTGCAGGCGGAAGTCGCCGTGCATCTGCAAACGCTGCTGCGCGCGGCTGAGAGCCAAGTCGAGCGGATCAACCGGGAGCTGCACAAGCATCCGACCACCACCGGCGTGCGCTTTCGCCTGAGCTGGGAGCCGCAGCCGGAAGGCACGGCCGAGGCCGTGCAGGGCTTCGACAGCATGCGCAAGACCCTGATCAACCGGAGTATCGATGCCTGGTCGGCCGAGGATCGCCAGCAGGTCGGGGCCTTCCTGCAAGCGCGTACTGCCAGCGAGCGGACACAGGATCGCGGCGGCACCCTGGCCGAGCATCTGGCGGCGGCATTGGACTACCGCCGCTGGCATCGCTTCCGGGTGCAGCGTCAGCAGGATGGGCTGTGGAAGAAGCTGTCCGGCCCTGCGTCCAGCGGCGAGCGGGCGCTGAGCCTGACCGTGCCGCTGTTCGCGGCGGCATCGAGCCACTACGAAAGCTGCGAATCGCCGCAGGCACCACGCCTGGTGCTGCTCGACGAAGCCTTCGCCGGCATCGACGATGAAGCGCGTTCCCACTGCATGGCCCTGATCCGCGAATTCGATCTCGACTTCGTGATGACCAGCGAGCGCGAATGGGGCTGCTACGCGACGCTGCCCGGCGTGTCGATCTGCCAGTTGCTGCGCCAGGAAGGCATGGACGCCGTGTTCGTGTCGCGCTGGCTGTGGGATGGCCGTGCGCGGCAGGCGCTAGCCGATCCGGCGCGGCGGTATCCGCCGCCTGTTGCGCTCGAATGACCATCGATCTGCCGCGCCTGCAACGGCTGCTCGGCGGCGAAGAGATGGTGATCCTGCGTGAGCGGCTTGCGGCGCGTTGTATGGATGGCCGCGATCACGCCGATGTTCGTTTGCTGTCGCGGCTGACGATCAAGGAATACAGCTGCCTCTGCGGCCTGCTTGGGAAGCCACCGAAAGCGACAGGGGATTCGTTGCGGCTGAGCTTGAACGAACTGGGCGCTGCGCTGCAGCGCGCCGGCCTCGCGCCATCGTTGCGAGCCGCGCTCGAACGTCTCGATGGTCCGCTACGCGATGAGAGGGCCGATCGTCTCGAGCGGCAGCGATCCTGGGCGAACTTGCTGGATGACATCGCCGAACCGCGCCTGCACGACAGTCTTCGTCCGGCCGCCGCATTCGGCAGTTTCAAGCGCGCAGCGGGTAGCGATCTCGCTCGCGCCGCGCAATTGCTGGGGCAAGCGCAGCGGGTGATCGCAGCGCTGCCCGCTGCTGGCATGCCGCTGGCCTGGCTCGCCGCCCAGGCTGTTGGCGATGCCCATGCGCTCGACGCCGGCCGGCCGCTCGCAAGCCTGGTGCTGAACGCGCTGAAGCCGAACGTCGATGAGCAGCCCGAGGAATCGGTCCGCATCCGCTGGTCGCAGCTCGGCGTCACGGTCAACGAACTGGCGCGGCCGGTCTTGTCGCTGAACCTGGCCGCAGCGCCGGACTCAGCCATCGGCCGGATCATTGAAACAGCACGCCAGCACGGTGAGCCGCTGCATCTATCGCTGCGCACGTTGTTGCGTTCACCGCCGGACTGGCGCGTGGCCGAACGCCGGGTCTATGTCTGCGAGAACCCGAGCATCGTCGCGCTGGCGGCGGATCAACTGGGTGCCGCCTGCGCGCCGCTGGTCTGCACCGAAGGCATGCCGGCCGCCGCCCAGCAAGCGCTGCTCCGGCAGTTGCGCGAGGCCGGTGCGCAACTGCGCTACCACGGCGATTTCGATTGGCCGGGCATCGCCATCGGCAATTTCATGATCAGCCGCTTTGCAGCGCAGCCCTGGTGTTTCAGCGCGTCTGACTATCAGCCGCAAGCCGGCGGGCAGCGGCTCGTCGGGCCTGGTGTCAGCGCCTCCTGGGACTCGGCATTGGCGGCGGTCATGGCGGATGCCGATATCGCCGTTCATGAAGAAGCGGTGGTGGACCGCTTGTTGAGCACACTCGGCGGTGCCGGCGAGTCCGTTTCATCGTCCATGAACCTGTGCTGACCCGCCCGATCATCGAGGGCCGCGAACGCGGCTGCCGAGTTCAAAACGATAGGGTAGGGCTTGTCGGCAGCAGCAGGGCAATACGCACGGTGGGACATGGACACTTTGAAAGCGAGCGGCGTTTTTTAAGATTGATAGGTAATTCTTAAAAAGCTACGCTAGCGTTCAAGATTTCCTGCGAGAGCGCGTCCGTGCAAGCCAGCGATTTCCAGACGTCGATTGCTGGACGCGTCGTCACTGCGCCGCAGGGCTATATCGCCTTCGTGCCAGCTCCGCTGCCGCCGACCATCATCTACACCCCGGCTTTGGTGCGGGCGATTTCCGAGGCCGATGCCGCCCTCAGCGAGCTGTCCGGCACCGGCCGTCTGCTACCGAATCCGCATGTGCTGATCGCCCCGTATGTCCGGCGCGAGGCGGTGCTGTCGTCGCGGATCGAAGGCACCCAGGCCAGCCTCACGGACTTGCTCGAAGCAGAAGCCGGTTTGACTCCTCCCAATACGCCACTTTCGCCGCCAGACGATGTGCGCGAAGTCCGCAACTACATCGCCGCGCTTGAACACGGCATGAGTCTGCTGGGCGAACTGCCGCTGTCGCTGCGCCTGGTGCGGGAAGTCCACGCCAAGCTGCTGGATGGCGTGCGCGGCAATACCGCTACTCCGGGCGAGTTCCGTCGCAGCCAGAACTGGATCGGCCCGCCCGGCAGCACGCCAACCACGGCGCCGTATGTGCCGCCGCCAGTGCTGGAAATGAATGCGGCACTGGGTGAATGGGAGAAATTCCTGCACTGGCGCGGTGAGATGCCAGATCTTGTCCAATGTGCGCTGATTCACGAACACTTCGAAGCCATCCACCCGTTCCTTGACGGCAACGGCCGTGTCGGCAGGCTGCTGATCATGCTGTTTCTGATCGACCGAGGCCGCCTCAGCCAGCCGCTGCTGTACCTGTCCGAATTCATCGAACGCCATCGCCGCGAGTATTACGAATCCTTGAGCCGCATCCGCACCCACGGCGACTGGCAAGGCTGGCTGATGTACTTCCTGAACGGCGTTCGCTGGAGCGCCGCCCGCGCCAGCCGGCAAGCGAAACAGTTACTGGACCTCCGTGAACAACTGCGCGCCACGCTTGAAGCCCTCCCTAAAGCTCTGCCGCTGGTCGATGTGCTGTTCACCAACCCTTACGTCAACCCGCCGCGTCTGCAGAAGCTGCTCGGCATCAGCGATCCGACCGCCCGCGTGATGATTGCCAAACTCGAAACGCTCGGCGTGCTGCGGGAAGTCACCGGACGTGCCTGGGGCAAACTGTGGTTGGCAGCAACGGTGCTGAAAGCCATTGAAGAGCCCGGCGAAGAACCTGTCGAACCGAACCCAGCGAGCCCAGTCCGCGATGAGCAGTGACCTTCGTTCCGGCCTATCGGCCAACACTGAACTCGATCTTTCCGCGCTGCGCGCCGATGCCGGCGAGGTCTACTGGAAGCGCGGCGAAGCCTATTTCCGGGGCGGCCATGCCGAACTGTTGACCTGGGATGCGCTGCGCACCAGCGCTGTCGTTCGCGGCAGCGAGGATTACCACGTTGAACTGCGCTACGACTCCACGCGACTAGCGGCGGAGGCCTGGCGCTGCGCCTGCAACTGCCCGCTGGGTCAGGACGACGAAACCTGTAAGCACATCGTTGCTGCTGCCTTGAGCTGGCAGGCTGCGCTTGCCGGCGAGGCGATCGAACCGGCTGCCGTTGCGGGCGCACCGCCGCCGCTGGCCGCGTTCCTGCGGCAGCAATCCGCCGAGGTTCTGGCGGAGCGTCTGCTGTTGCTGGCCGAGGACTATGCCGAGGTTCATCGCAGCCTCCAGTTCTGGATGCAGACGGCGGCTGCCGACACCCCGCAGGCGCTGCGCAAGGCGCTGTCCGCGATGATCGGCTCGCCGGGCCATCTGGATTGGCGCGGCAGCACCGCCTTTGCGCGCCGGCTCGATCCCCTGTTCGAGCTGTTGCAGCGAACGCTCGCCAATGACCCTGAGCGAGCGCTGGAATCCTGCGACTACGTGTTATCGCGCTTGCTGAAGATTTATGAGCGCGCCGACGATTCCAGCGGTGTCATCGGTGGCCGCGTCGCCGAACTGGCCGGGCTGCATGCCCGGGCCGCTGAGGCAGCGCCTGGCGATCCCGGCAAGCTCGCCGCCACGCTGCTCAAGCTGCAAGCGGTCGACGACTGGGGCTTCTTCACGCTGGCTGACTACGCGCAAGCGCTCGGCAGTACCGGCCTTGAGCGCTACGGCAGCCAGCTGCGAAAACTCTGGAAGACCCTGCTGCCGGTGCCGAAGGAGGTTGAATTTCATATCGACTCCGACCGCATCCGCATCACCCGCTTGATGGCGCAATGGTTCGAGCAGCAAGCAGACGTCGATGGCTTGCTGGAGCTCAAGCTTGACGCCCTGAACAAGGCTTATGGTTATCTCGATCTCGCCCAGACCTGTCTCAAGCACGGCCGCGAGAAGGCCGCATTGGACTGGGCCGAGCGCGGGCTGAAGGCGTTCCCGGCCGATACCCGGCTGCAAGTGCTGCTCGCCAGTTTTTATGAGCGCGATGGCCTTGTCGACGAGGCCTTGAAGCTGCGCTGGAACATGTTCCACACCTATCCAGCGCCCGAGCATTTCCTGGCGTTGAAGACCTCCGCCGGAGGCGGCTGGCCAGCCTGGCGCGATCGCGCGCTGGCAACCGTCAAGACCCGCGAAGTGCAGAACCAGCCGATGCCGTTGCGCCAGGGTCCGTTCAGCGGTTCCGACAGGCGACGGGTCAGCCTGCGCGTGCAATTGCATCTGGCTGAGGAGTGCCTGGCCGATGCGCTGGCCGCTGCCGCTGAAGGCCATTGCGAACTGCCGATTCTCGAACGCCTCGCCAAGGCGGTCGAACGAGACTTTCCAGATCAAGCCGTGGCGATCTACAACCGCCTGATTCCCGCGCGGCTGACCGTGAGCGCCAGCCGCTACGACGACATCGTCAAGCTGATCCGGCGGCGAGCGCGGCTGGTTGAGACCGACGATGCCAGGGCCTTCGAAGCCGCCCTGCGCTTGCAGCACCGCGCCAAGCGCAATTTCATCAAACTGCTGGATACGCCGATGGCAGCGAATGTCACTTCCAGACGATCACCTTCCCGATGATCCTCCCGATGACCCACTTCATCGCCGAACCCATCCGCCTCTGAGCCCCTTTTCGTGAACACCAATATCCAGCCCTTCCATCTATCCATCCCCGAATCCCAACTCGTCGATCTGCGCCGCCGTCTGGAGCTGACCCGCTGGCCGAACCAGGAGCCGGTCGACGACTGGTCGCAGGGCGTGCCGCTGGCGCAGGCGAAGGCCTTGGTCGAGCACTGGCAGACGAAGTACGACTGGCGGCGCTGCGAAGCGATGCTGAACGGCTTCGGCCAGTTCAGCACCGAGATCGACGGTGTTGCGATCCACTTCCTGCATGTGCGCTCGAAGCACGAAAACGCGATGCCGATGATCCTCAGCCACGGCTGGCCGGGTTCGGTGATCGAGTTCCACAAGGTGATCGGCCCGCTGACCGATCCGACCGCCCACGGCGGCCGCGCCGAGGATGCTTTCCACCTGGTCATCCCCTCGCTGCCCGGCTTCGGCTTTTCCGGCAAGCCGACTACTGCCGGGTGGGGCGTGGAGAAGATCGCCAGCGTCTGGGCCGAGTTGATGAGCCGGCTCGGCTACCAGCATTACGTCGCCCAGGGCGGCGACTGGGGTGCGCTGGTCACCACCCAGCTCGGCAAGCTGCATCCGGCTGGACTGGCGGCGATCCACGTCAATCTGCCGGTGGTATTGCCGGCCGATCTCGGCAGCCAGTTCAGCGCCGAGGAAGCGGCGATGCTCGGCGCGCTGCAGGACTACGACCGCTGGGATGGCGGCTACTCGAAGCAGCAGGCGACGCGGCCGCAGACGGTTGGCTACGGGCTGGCCGATTCGCCGTCCGGCCAGGCGGCCTGGATCTACGAAAAGTTCTGGAAGTGGATGGATTGCAGCGGCGATCCGCTGAGCGTGCTGGCGGCCGACGAGATCCTCGACAACGTGATGCTGTACTGGCTGAGCAACAGCGCCGCATCGTCGGCCCGCCTGTATTGGGAGAGCTTCCACGACGGCTTCATCGCCGTGCCGCTGGCGCTGCCGGTGGGCTGCAGCATCTTCGCCAAGGAGATCTACTTGGCGCCGCGCAGTTGGGCCGAGCGCTGCATGTCGAAGCTGATCTACTGGAACGAAGTTGCCAAGGGCGGCCACTTCGCGGCATTCGAGCAGCCGGGGCTGTTCGTCGAGGAACTGCGCAACTGCTTCCGGCTGCTGCGCTAGCCGGGCATTTTCAAGCGGCCTGATCGCGGGCCGCGATGTATGGGAAAATCGCGCCCGTCCCGGCCTTCCACTGCTCCGGGCTGCGAGTCCTGCATCCGCATGAGCACCCAGCGTCTGTACCGCGTCAGCTTCCAGAATCAGGGCCAGATCTTCGAGATCTACGCCCGCAGCGTCAGCCACGGTTCGATGCTGGGCTTCGTCGAGATCGAAAAGATCGTCTTCGGTGAAAAGTCGTCGATCCTCGTCGACCCGTCCGAGGAAAAGCTCAAGGCCGAGTTCGCCAACGTCATCCGCAGCTATGTGCCGGTACACGCGATCATCCGCATCGATCAGGTCGACAAGGCCGGTGCCGCGCGGATCAGCGCCAGCGGCGAGTCCGGCAAGGTCATGCCGTTCCCGGGTTCGACCTTCGGTGGCGACCATAAGCCCTAAGCCTGCCGGAGCCGTTTGATGCGCTTCGCCTATCTCTGCAGCGGCAGCAAGGGCAACGCGCTGATCGTCGAGGCCGGCGATACCCGCGTGCTGCTCGACTGCGGCTTGCCGCTGGTCGAGGTCGACGCGCGCCTCGCCCGGCTCGGCCTCGCGGCGAGCGATCTGACCGCGATCGTCGTCACCCACGAGCACGGCGATCACATCGGCGGTGTCGCCCGGCTGGCGCGTCGCAACGCGCTGCCGGTCTGGCTGACGGCCGGCACGCGGGCGGCGTGGAAAGCGGCACCGGACGAATGGGTGCGGACCTTGAGCCCGCATCGGCCGATCACGCTCGGCGCACTCGACATCATTCCCTACCCGGTGCCGCACGATGCCCGCGAGCCCTGCCAGTACGTGTTCGGCCATCAGGGCCGCCGCATCGGCGTGCTGACCGATGCCGGCAGTGTCACGCCGCACATGCGCGAAGCCTTGAGCGGGCTGGACGCGCTGCTGCTGGAGTTCAACCACGATCGGGCGATGCTGATGAACGGCCCGTATCCGTCGTTCCTCAAGCAGCGCGTGGTCGGCCCCAAGGGTCACCTGAGCAACGAGCAGGCCGCCGAGCTGCTCGGCAGTCTCGATATCTCCCGGCTTCAGCACCTGGTGCTGACCCATCTTTCCGAAACCAACAACACCCCGGAACACGCGCTGGCTGCGGCTTCCGAAGTGCTCGGCGCAAGGCCCGACTGGCTGGTCTGCGCCCACCAGGACGCCGGTCTCGACTGGCGTCACGTCAACTGAGAGAGAGTTTTCTGGCATGAGTCTGCACATCCTGTCCGGTGGCACCGCGTTGTCCGCGTTCCGCATCGAGCGGCTGCGCTTGAGTCTCGCGGCTCATGCTCCCGGCGTCTCCGGCCTGCGCGCTGTCGAGTTCTTCATGGTTAATGCTGAAGGCGTCGACGAAGCCGCGCTGTGCCGGCTGCTCGATGCCACCACGGCAGCCCTGCCGACGGCCGACGCGATGCTCTACATCGTGCCGCGCCTCGGCACCTTGAGCCCTTGGGCGAGCAAGGCGACCGATATCGCCAAGGTCTGCGGCCTCGCTGGCGTGAAGCGAGTCGAACGTGGCCGTCTCTATCTGATTTCTGGGCTCGATGGCCTGAAGTCGCTGCCAGCCGCAGCGCTGGCCGATCTGCATGATCCGATGACCGAATCGGTGCTGACCACGGTTGCCGACCTGCAGCACGTCTTCGCCAGCGGTACGCGCCGCAGCCTGCGCAGCGTTGATGTGCTGAGCGGCGGCCGCGAGGCGCTGGTCAACGCCAACCGCGACTGGGGCCTGGCGCTGTCGGCAGACGAGATCGACTACCTGGTCGCCCACTACACGGGCGCGGCCAAGAACCCGACCGACGCCGAGCTGATGATGTTCGCCCAGGTCAACAGCGAGCACTGCCGGCACAAGATCTTCAACGCCGAATTCACCGTTGATGGCCTGGTCCAGCCGGACTCGCTGTTCGGCATGATCAAGCTGACCTACCAGGCTTCGCCCGAAGGGGTGCTGTCCGCGTACAAGGACAATGCGTCGGTGATCGAAGGCCATCAGGCGATGCGCTTCTTCCCGGACAGCGACCGCGCCTGGCGCGAGCACGACGAGCCGGTGCACATCCTGATGAAGGTCGAGACCCACAACCATCCGACCGGCATCTCGCCGGCCGCAGGTGCTGCCACCGGCTCCGGCGGCGAAATCCGCGACGAAGCGGCAACTGGCCGGGGCGGTCGCCCGAAGGCCGGCCTGTCCGGCTTCACGGTGTCGAACCTGCGGATTCCCGGCTTCGTCCAGCCCTGGGAACAGGATCTGGGCAAGCCGGCGCGCATCGCCAGCGCGCTGCAGATCATGCTCGACGGTCCGATCGGCGCGGCTGCGTACAGCAATGAATTCGGTCGCCCGGTGCTGAACGGCTACTTCCGCACCTACGAGCAGAAGCTGCCGGACGGCAGCATGCGCGGCTATCACAAGCCGATCATGATCGCCTGCGTCTACGTCAATATCCGCGGTAAGCACGTCGAAAATCTGGCGGTGGTCTAGGGCGCAAAACTGGTCGTGCTCGGCGGCCCGGCGATGCTGATCGGCCTCGGCGGCGGTGCCGCATCGTCGATGGCGACCGGCGCTTCGAGCGCCGAACTGGATTTCGCCTCGGTGCAGCGCGCCAACCCGGAACTGGAGCGGCGCTGCCAGGAAGTTGTCGACCAATGCTGGGCGCTTGGCGAGGACAACCCGATCCTGTCGATCCACGATGTCGGCGCTGGCGGCATCTCCAACGCCTTGCCGGAACTGGTGCACGCCGATGATCGCGGCGGCCATTTCAAGCTGCGCGATGTGCAGAGCGCCGATCCGGCGCTGAGCCCGATGGAAATCTGGTGCAACGAATCGCAGGAGCGTTATGTCCTGGCGATCGCGCCGGAATCGGTCGCCGTGATCCAGGCGATGTGCGAACGCGAGCGCTGCCCGTTCGCCGTGGTCGGCACCGCGACCGCCGTTCAGCAGTTGATCGTCGAAGACAGCGACGGCACCCGGCCGGTCGACATGCCGATGCCGCTGCTGCTCGGCAAGCCGCCGAAGATGCAGCGGGTGACGACCAGAAAGCCCGCGATCTACGCGCCGCTCGACTACCCCCTCTCCCCCCGGGAGAGGGCTGGGGTGAGGGACGCTGGTGATTCGAATGCGCCCGCTGCGACTGACGGCGCTCCCTCATCCCAACCCTTCTCCCGAGGGGAGAAGGGCTTGAAAGCTTTCATCAAGGACGCCGCCGAGCGCGTGCTGAAGCTGCCGACCGTCGCCTCCAAGCAGTTCCTGATCACTATCGGTGATCGCACCGTCGGTGGCCTCACCGTTCGCGATCAGATGGTCGGCCCCTGGCAGACGCCGGTCGCCGATGTCGCCGTGACCGCTACGGGTTTTGAAGCAACCACCGGTGAAGCGATGGCGATGGGTGAACGCCCGATGATCGCCCTGCTCGATGCTGCCGCCAGCGGCCGCATGGCGGTCGCCGAAGCGGTGCTGAACATCGCCGCTGCCCACATCAGCAAGCTGTCCGACATTCGCTTGTCGGCGAACTGGATGGCTGCCTGCGGCCAGGGCGATGAAGACGCGCGCCTGTTCGACGCGGTAGAGGCGATCGGCCGCGAGCTGTGCCCGGCGCTCGGTATCGCGATTCCGGTCGGCAAGGATTCGTTGTCGATGAAATCTGTTTGGAAAGACGGGGTCTGTCAGGACACCGGCGAAACGAAAACCCAGACCTCGCCGCTGAGTCTGGTGATCACCGCGTTCGCGCCGGTCGCCGATGTCCGCAAGACGCTGACGCCGCAACTCAAGGCGGAGGCCGCGAGCCGCCTGATGCTGGTCGACCTCGGTGCCGGCAAGAACCGCCTCGGTGGCTCGGCGCTGGCGCAGGTATTCGGCGCGGTCGGCGACACGGCGCCGGATCTCGACGATCCCATGCGCCTGAAGGCCGCCTTCGACTGGCTGCAGACGATGAACGCGCAGGGCAAGTTGCTGGCCTATCACGACCGTTCCGACGGCGGCCTGTTCGCCACCCTGTGCGAAATGGCTTTCGCCGGCCGCAGCGGCATCGATGTCGCGCTCGACGCGCTGGGCCCTGATCCGGTCGCAGCGCTGTTCAACGAAGAGCTTGGTTTTGTCGTCCAGTTGAAGCTCGCCGATGTCGACGCTGCCGTCGCCAGCGCCCGCGCTGCCGGTCTGTACGCCGGCCTGATCGGCGAGGCGAGTGCCGACGAAAAGATCAGCATTCACCACGGCGGCAAGATCGTGTTCAGCAACGAAGTCCAGACGCTCTACCGCAACTGGGCCGAGACTAGTCATCGCATCGCGTCCTTGCGCGACAACCCGGATTGCACGCGCGAGGAGTTCGATACAGCGGGCGACATGGCCGATCCCGGCCTGAGCGTGCGTCTGAGCTTCGAGCCTTCGGTCGCCCCGGGGCTGCCGCCCGCTGGCTTGGTGTACGGAAGTGCCATTCAAGGCACTTCCGTAAGCGCACTCCAAGCCAGCCCAAGAATCGGCAAGCGTCCGAAAGTCGCCGTGCTGCGCGAGCAGGGCGTCAACGGCCAGGTCGAGATGGCTTACGGTTTCCACGCCGCCGGCTTCGATGCCGTCGACGTGCACATGAGCGACATCCTCGAAGGCCGCGTGCAGCTCGATGGCTTCGCCGGCTTCGCCGCAGCGGGCGGCTTCAGCTACGGCGACGTGCTTGGCGCGGGCCTCGGCTGGGCGCGCTCGATCCTGTTCAACGAACGCGCCCGCGACGAGTTCCAGCGCTTCCTGGCCAAGGATGATCGCTTCGCGCTCGGCGTCTGCAACGGCTGCCAGATGATGGCCGCACTCAAGGGCATCGTGCCGGGCGCCGAAGCCTGGCCGGCGTTCCGGCGCAATCGTTCGGAGCAGTTCGAAGCGCGCTGGTCGATGGTCGAGCTGACCGACAGCCGTTCGCTGTTCTTCCAGGGCATGGCCGGCACCCGCATGCCGATCGCCATCGCCCACGGCGAAGGCCGCGCCGAGTTCGGCAATGCAGCAGATCAGGCCGCGTTGGAAGCAGCGGGTGGTATCGCGATGCGCTACATCGACAACCGCGGCCGAGTCGCGACCCGCTACCCGGCAAACCCGAACGGCTCACCGGCCGGCATCGCTGCAGTCACCAACGCCGATGGCCGCGTGACCATCCTGATGCCGCACCCTGAACGGACCATCGCCGGAGTCTCAGGCTCGTTCTGGCCGCAGGCCTGCGACGGCAAGACGCCATGGTTCCGGATGTTCCAGAACGCGAGGGCGTTCGCGCGCTGAGCGGAAGCCGGGCGGTAACGAAAAACGGCGCGGATCACTCCGCGCCGTTTTGTTTGCAGCGACGTTTATTTCTCGGCGGGTGCCGGGCTGGCCGACTCGTCATCCGGAAGCTCGAACTCTTCCAGCGGCGGATTTCCGTCGTAGATCAGATTCTGGCGCCGCTGCAGGTAGGCGGTGCGCACGAACAGGTAGCGATCGAACTGCTGTTCCAGGATCGAATCAGCACTGAGGTAGTTGGCGCGGGTGTTGATGAGATTGGCGCCGGTCGCGCTGAGCGCATAAACGTCCTCGCTGCCACCGAGGTACCAGGCTGGCTTGGTTGGGATGTCGCCGACGAAGCCGATCAGATCGCGATTGGTGCTCGGGCCGAGCAGCGGCAGCATCAGATACCAGCCTTCGCCAACGCCCCAGTAGCCGAGTGTCTGGCCGAAACCTTCGTCGTGGCTTTCCAGGCCCACTTCGCTGGCCACGTCGATGAAGCCGACCAGACCCGCCGTGCTGTTCAGCGCCAGACGGCCGAGATTCTTCGAAGCCTGCAGCAGCTTGCCCTGCAGCAAGGCGTTGACGATGTTGCGCGGCTCGTCGAGGTTGTCGAAAAAGTGGCTGACGCCGCTGCGGATCGGCGCCGGCGTGACATAGACATAACCCTTGGCGATCGGCCTGAGCGCGTACTTGTCGGCGGTTTCGTTGATCTTGAAGACGACACGGTTGACCGGTTCCAGCGGGTCCGCCGGATCGTCGGCCGGGCGATGGGCACAGCCGCTGACCAGCAGCGCCGCAAGTGCCAGCGAAATGCCTGCAAGCTTCATGAAACGCCCATCCCCGATGTTGGTGTTGTTGTGGTCAGTTGAAGCGCAACAGTGTGTCGAGCCCGAAGAAGCGCGATAGCTCGATGAGCTGCGCCGGCGGATTGCGCAGTTGCAAGGGCTTGCCGAGCGCCTGGGCGCGACGGGTCAGCTCCAGCAGCAAGGCCAGGCCCGCCGAATCGGCGCGGGTGACACCGGCAAGATCAAGCTCGCCGGCCGCAGCCAGTTCCCTGGCCTTGGCCAGCCATTGCGGCACGTGTTTGAAATCGAGGGCACCGTCAACGTGCATGCTGGCAGTCACGGGCGAATCAGCTGGCGCCGCCATTCTTCTTGGCGGATTCGAGAAACTCGCCGCGTTCCATGCGTTCGATCACCGAGTCGAGGCCATTCTTCCTGATCTCGGCGTTGAGCTGGGTGCGGAAATTGGTGATCAGCGAGATGTTCTCGACGGCGATGTCGAACACCTTCCAGTCGCTGTCGACATTGCGAACCCGGAAGCCGATCGCGTAGGCCTTGCCGCTGTCGGACTTCATCGTCGTGTTGACCAGTGCCGTCTTGTCGTTCTCGCCCAGGCGCACTGGCAGCCAGTCGATCTGGATCGAGTTGTAGTTGTCGAGCATGGCGTTGGCATAGGCCCGCACCATCATGTTCTTGAACGCGGCAGCGAAGCGGCTGCGTTGAGCGGCAGTCGCGGCCTTGTAGTTGGTAGCCAGCACCAACTGGGCGATGTAGGGCACATCAAAACGCGGCACCACCACTTCGTCGACCGCCTGGTAGAACTTCGGCAGGTCGGCGCGGTAAGCCTTGTAGTTGGTCTGGATCAGCTTCTGCAACTGCTCGGTGGTGCCGCGCAGCGCGGTGTCCGGGGTGGCTTCTGCCGGGTTTGCGGCAAGGTGTGCGGCCAGGCCGAGGCCAAGGATCAGGGTCAGGAATTTCTTCAGCATGGGGCGCTCCAGCAGATGTGTAGCAATGAGTTCACTTCGCAGGAGCCGTGCCCGGCCCGTCAATCTTGCGGTCGGCTTTCGGCTCAGCGGGTTCTTCGGACTTCTTGGCGGCGGATGGTTCCTTCTGGGTGAACGAGGTCAGGAACTGGCCGATCAGGTTTTCCAGCACCAGCGCGGACTGGGTGAAAGCGATTTCGCTGCCGTTCTTCAAGGGCTCCGGATCGCCACCCGGTTCCAGACCGATGTACTGCTCGCCGAGCAGGCCGGAGGTCAGGATCTTCAGGTTCGAATCGCCGGGAATATTGTTGCGGCTGCCGTCGATTTCCATGGTCACCACGGCCTGGAAGGTTTCCGGGTCGATACCGATGTCGCGTACCCGGCCGATCCGCACGCCGGACAGCTTCACCGAAGCGCCACGCGCGAGGCTGCCGGTGTTCTCGAATTTCGCGGTGATCTTGTAGCTGCTGCCGCTGTCGCCGACCGAATCGAGGCTGGCGACGCGAAAGGTCAGCACGAACACCGCCGCGATGCCGAGGCTCACGAAAAATCCGACCAGGAGTTCAAGGCTTCTTGATTGCATGATGAGGGGTCCAGTCTGGTCTTGGGTTGCTTAACGGAACATGAAGGCGGTGAGCACGAAGTCGAGCGCCAGGATCGCCAGCGACGACACCACCACGGTGGAGGTCGTGGCGCGCGAAACACCTTCGGAAGTCGGGGCGGCGTGATAGCCCTGGTAGACGGCGATCCAGCTGATCGCCAGGCCGAACACACTGGCCTTGATCAGCATGTCGCAGATGTCCCCGCCATGCATGGCCTGGTTGATCTGCGACCAGTACGAGCCATCGTCGACGCCGAGCAGCTCCACACCGATGGCATGGCCGCCGGCAACGCCGATTGCCATCATCGAAAAGATCGATACCAGCAGCGGCATCGCGATCAGGCCGGCGATGAAGCGCGGCGCGATCACCCGCTTGATCGGATCGACGGCCATCATTTCCATGCCGGCGAGCTGGTCGGTCGCTTTCATCAGGCCGATCTCGGCAGCCAGCGCAGTGCCGGCACGGCCGGCGAACAGCAGGCCGGTGACTACCGGGCCGAGTTCGCGGACGATCGACAGCGCCACCAAGACGCCGAGGCTCGACGCCGCGCCGAAGTTCACCAGCGTGCGATAGCCCTGCAGCGCCAGCACCATGCCGATGAAACTGCCGGAAATGATGATGATGATCAGGCTCAGATTGCCGACCGAATAGATCTGCTGGACGATCAGCCTCGGCCGCAGCAGCGCCCCAGGGATGGTCGCGAGTATGGTCAGCAGAAACAGGCTGGCCCGACCCAGCCCGCGCAGGCCCTCGGCGGCTGGCGTCAGAAAGCTCATGCGCGCCCCGCCATCAAGTCCTGCTCATAGGTCGTTGCCGACTTGTAGTGGAACGACACCGGGCCGTCCGCTTCACCGTTCAGGAACTGGCGAACCAAGGCCGATTTCGAGTTGCGGATTTGATCCGGCGAGCCGTGATCAAGTACCTTGCCGCCGGAGACCACATAGACGTAATCGGCAATCTTCAGCACGTCCTCGACGTCGTGGGTGACGATCACCGAGGTCAGGCCGAGGGACTGGTTCAGGCCCTGGATCAGTCGGATCAGCACGCCCATCGAGATCGGGTCCTGGCCGGTGAACGGCTCGTCGTACATGATCATGTCCGGCTCCAGCGCGATCGCCCGGGCCAGCGCCACACGCCGGCCCATGCCGCCGGAAATCTGCCCCGGATAGAGATCGGCGGCACCTCGTAGGCCGACCGCTTCCAGCTTCATCAGCACCAGATCGCGGATCATCGATTCCGGAAAACGCGTGTGCTCGCGCAGTGGAAAGGCGACGTTCTCGAATACCGTGAGATCAGTCAGCAGCGCGCCGCTCTGGAACAGCAGGCCCATGCGCTTGCGCAGCTCGAACAGTTCGCTGCGCGATTGCTGGTGAACGTTGATGCCGTCGAATTCGATGCTGCCGGCATCCGGCTTCCACTGGCCACCGATCAAGCGCAGCAAGGTGGTCTTGCCGGTACCGCTCGGACCGAGGATGGCCGTGACCTTGCCGCGCATGATGTCGATATCGATGCCGTCATAGATCACGCGCGGACCGAACGCGAAGCGCAGCGATCGGACGCGGACCAGCGTGTCGGAGATGACTGTGTTCATCGAAACGGGCTATTGAGGGAGGGTTGAAACAGACTTGAAACTATACGCGATGACTCCCGCATCGGACGCCGCGCGCCACGATTGGTTCCGTGCCGAGCGTCTGCACTCTATTGCCGCAGGGTTCAAAGCCGGGAGCGAAGTGCATCAACCAGATCGGTTTCGACGAGCGAGCAATCAGCTGGCCCACCGAGCTCGGCGACCTGGGTCATGCGCATGTCGAGCAGGCCGCAGGGGTTGATCCGGGTGAACGGTTCGAGGTCCATCGCCACGTTCAGCGACAGGCCGTGGTAGCTGCAGCCTCGGCTGATGCGTAGTCCGAGACTGCCGATCTTGCGGCTGCTCGGGTGCGTCTCGGTTCGGTCATCGTCGAACGCCCCGCTGACATAGACGCCCGGCGCGTCAGGCCGCGCTGCCGCCGTGATTCGGTAGCCGGCGAGCGTGGCGATCATCGCGTCTTCCAGCCGGGTCACCAGCGCGCGGATGCCGTAGCCGCGCCGGGCGATATCGACCAGCACATAGATCACCACCTGGCCGGGCCCGTGATAGGTGACCTGGCCGCCGCGATTGCTCTGCACCACCGGAATGTCGCCGGGGTTCAGCAGATGCTCCGGCTTGCCGGCCTGGCCTTGGGTAAAGACGGGGGGATGCTCGACCAGCCAGAGTTGATCCGGCGTTTCCGGCGTGCGCGCAGCGGTGAAGGCGCGCATCTCGTCGTAGACCGAGCTGTAGTCGCGCCGGCCGAGTGCCCGGACGGCGATCGCGTTCACAGCGCCAGGATCACGCCCGGATCGCCGGTCACCGCCTTGATCACGCGGTCGAGCTGCTCGGCGTCGTCGGCGGTGAAGTTCAGGGTCAGCCCGAGGTACTTGCCGCCGCTGGACAGCCGGCGCGAGGTGGTGATCGCAGCGCCCGGCACCAGCAGCGCTTGCACGGCTTGCGTGATCCGCGTGGCGGTTTCCTCATCCGGACGGATGAAGATCTTCAACGGAAACTCGCAAGGGTAGACGAGCCCCACCGGTGCCTTCGGATCGACCTCGCTCATGCCTGCTTGCTTCTCTGGAAACTGGAAACCACCAACTGGCGACTGCTGCTCAGAACCCGATCCACAGCTTGATCTGGTCGATCAGGCGACGCCAGAAACCACCGCTCTTGACCTCGGTCAGCGCGACCAGGTCGACGGTCTTCACCGGCTTGCCGTCGACGCTGATCGTGGCCTTGCCGAGCACGGTGCCCGGCGCGATCGGCGCAATGGCGCGCGGTGCCATTTCCGACTGCACCTGCATGGTGTCCTTCGAGCCGCGCGGAAAAGTCAGGCGCAGCGGTTCCAGGGTGCCGACCTGGACCTCGCGGGCAGCACCCTTGTAGACCTTGAGGGTGCCGACCGCTGCCGCCGGGCCGAACAGGCTGGCGGTCTCGTAGAAGCGGAAGCCCCAGTTCAGCAGTTCCAGGCTGGCCTGCTCGCGGTAGGCCCAGCTCTTGGCACCCATCACGGCGGAAATCAGGCGGCGGCCATCGCGGGTCGCCGAGGTCAGCAGGCAGTAGCCGGCGGCACTGGTATGGCCGGTCTTGATGCCGTCGACGCTCGGATCCTTGTTCAGCAGGCCGTTGCGGTTTTCCTGGGCGTGGTCGATGCCGTACTTGAACGAGCGCTCCGAGTACATCTTGTAGTACTCGGGAAACTCGCGGATCAGCGCGCGGCCGAGGGTCGCCAGATCGCGGGCGGTGGTGTAGTGCTCCGGATCGGGCAGGCCGCTGGCGTCGACGAAATGGCTGTTGCTCATGCCGAGCTTCTTGGCCGCGTCGTTCATCAGGTCGGCGAAGGCTTCCTCGCTGCCGGCCAGATGCTCGGCCAGCGCGATCGACGCATCGTTGCCGGAGACGATGATGATGCCTCTGAGCAGATCCTCGATCTTCACCCGGCTGCCCAAGGTCAGGAACATCCGCGATTCGCTGGAATCCTTGCCCTGGCGCCAGGCTTTTTCACTGATCAGCGCGGTGTCGTCGAGCTTCAGACGGCCCTTGCGGATTTCGTCGAAAGCGACGTAGGTGGTCAGCACCTTGGTGATCGACGCCGGCTCGACCTTGGCATCCGGATTATTGCCGGCGAGCAGTTCACCACTGTCGAAATCGAGCAGCGCGTAGGACTTCGATTCAATCGCCGGCGCTTCCGGGATGGTCACGGCGGCATGCAGCGGAGCGACGGCCATCACGGCCATCGTGGTCGTCGCAGCGAGAAGCAGATTGCGGGCAAAACGGAACGGGTGATTCATCCGGGAATTCGAGTTGAGCTTGAACAAATGACAGGGGGCGGGCCCGGACGGCGTGGTCCGAGCGAGGAAATGGTAGCGCAGCAGGTCCGATGACGCAGCGCAGCATCATTCGCTGACCGGGATCGACCGGGTCTCGCCGTCGGCGAGCTTGCGGCGCATCGCCTCCAGCGCCGCCGGATCGGCGAACGGGCCGACCAGTACCCGGTACTGCCACTGGCCATCGCGGGTCTCGCTTTTCATCAGCAGCGGCCTGATGCCGGCAATCGCCAGATGCTCGCGGAAGGTCGCGGCGTTGCGGGAATCGCTGAACGAACCGGCCTGCAGGAAGCGTGGCTGGATCTTGAGGGCCACCTGCAGGGTAACGGGCGGCCCCGGCGGCAGCGGCTTCGCTTCGGCGACCGCCGCCGTCCGCGCTGCCGCAGCCGACGGCTTGGACGCCACCAGCGTGCGGCCGGCGGCGTCGACCACTTCCAGCTCCACTTCGCCGGAGCCGCCGCCGATGATGCCGATGCGATGCGCCGCCGAGTAGCTCAGGTCAACGATGCGACCCTGATGGAATGGGCCACGATCGTTGATCCGGACGACCACGCTCTTGCCGTTCTCCAGATTGGTGACCCGGGCGTAGGTCGGAATCGGCAGCGTCTTGTGCGCGCCACTCATCGCGAACATGTCGTAGGTCTCGCCGCTGGAGGTGCGCCGGCCGTGGAACTTCTTGCCGTACCAGGAGGCGTGGCCGCGTTCCTTGAAACCGGCGGCGTCCTGCAGCACGTCGTAGTGGACGCCGAACACTTCGTAGGATTCCGGGTTGCCGTAGCGGCTCTTCTCGACCGACTCGGGCACGGCATCGGGAATGTCGCCGACATTGGCCGGAATCTCGTTCGCTGCCGGCGGGCGATCCTTTTCAGCGGCCGGTGCCGGCGGCAGGGCCGGCGTCCGGTTCGCCGGTATCCGGGGCGGTAGCTTCTGGGCGAGCGGCGGACTGCGCGGTACAGGGGCCGGTTCGGGCACCGGATATCGCGGTGCCTGGCTGGCGCAGGCGGTCAGCAGTAGCGCCGAGGCACCGAGCAGCGCCTTCCAGACCCTCATCTTGCCGCGCTCTCGGACTGCGCTTCAGCCAGAGAACTGGCGAGCTGGGTGACCGCCATCGCGTAAAAGACACGCGGGTTGTAAGTCTGAATCACGTAGAAATTCGGCAGCGCGATCCAGTATTCAGTGGTCTGGCCCCGGCGCAGTTGCACCAGGCCGGCGGGCATCTCGTCGGGCAGGGCGATCGCCGGCTGCACGCCGGCTGCGCGCAGGCTGGCGATGGTCTGATCGGCGAATTTTCCGTTATGCGGAAAGCCTTCGGCCGGGTTGCTGGTGGCGGTGGCCGGCACCACCAGCGGTTCGCCGCGATGCCAGACGCGCTTCGGGTCGTAGCGGGTCAGATAGTGGGCGATGCTGCCGATCGCGTCGGGGCCGCTCCACAGATCGCGCTTGCCGTCGTTGTCGTAGTCCAGCGCCAGCCAGCGGTAGTTGCTCGGCATGAACTGCGCATAGCCCATCGCCCCGGCGTAGGAGCCGAGCAGCTCAGCCGGCTTGCGGCTGGCGTCGCGGGCAAAGGCAAAGAATTCGGTCAGCTCGGAAAAGAAGAACGGCGCACGGCGCGGATGATCGAAGCCCTGGGTGGCGAGCGCATCGAGCACCCGGTACTTGCCGGAATAGGTGCCGTACTTGGTTTCCACGCCCATGATCGCGGCGACCACCGTCGGCGGCACGCCGAACTCGGCTTCGGCGCGGGCGAACCATTCGGCGTTGTCGCGCAGGTAGCGGACACCGTTGGCGATGTTGCGGGCGTTGACGTGGATCGGCAGGTAGGCGTTCCAGTCCGGCAGGTAATTCGGCTGGTCCTCGGGTTTCGGGCCGCCGGCTTCCTTGTTGTTGACCTCTTTCTCGATCAGCTTCGGCAGCTTCTTGGCGTCATCGAGCGCGGCTTTGACCACGTCGAGATCCTCGGCGGAAAAGCCGTAGTCGTCGTGCAGTGTCTTCAGCAGCAGCGGTGTTTTCGGGTGGTGGGCGTAGTCGGCCGTCGCCGTGCCGGCGAGCAGTGCCAAGGAAAGTGACAGGCGTGGAAGGAGTCGTTTCAGCATCAAGGGCTCCTCAGTTGGAGAGCAGTTTGCGGTGCGTGTAGACCGACATCAGCATGCCGAAGCCAGCCAGCAAGGTGACTGCCGAGGTGCCGCCGAAGCTCACCAGCGGCAGTGGCACACCGACCACCGGCAGCAGGCCGATGACCATGCCCATGTTGATGAACACGTAGATGAAGAAGGTCATCGCCAGCGAGCCGGCCAGCAGGCGCTGGAAGCTGTCCTGGCCACGAAGCGCGATGTACAGGCCGCGACCGACGATCGCCGCGTAGAGCGCCATCAGCACCGCCTCACCGAGCAGGCCGAGTTCCTCGGAATAGACCGCGAAGATGAAATCGGTATGCGATTCCGGCAGGAAATCGAGCTTCGCCTGGGTACCGGCCAGCCAGCCCTTGCCGAACAGGCCGCCGGAGCCGATGGCGATCTTCGACTGGGTGATGTGATAGCCGGTGCCGAGCGGATCGCGTTCCGGATCGAGAAAGGTCAGCACCCGGTTCTTCTGGTAGTCGTGCAGTTTCAGCCAGAGCAGCGGTGCCGCTGCGGCCATCGCCACGATCACCGCCAGAATCCAGCGGATGCCCAGGCCCCCGAAATACAGCGCCAGCACCCCGGCTGCCAGCACCAGCATCGCGGTGCCGAGATCGGGCTGCATGGCGATCAGCACGGTCGGCCCGCCGATGATCGCCAGGGTGATCAGGATGGTCGACAGCTTCGGCGGCAGCGACCGCGTATGCAGCCAGGCAGCCACCGCCATCGGCATCGCCAGCTTGAGGATTTCCGAAGGCTGGAAGCGCAGCACGCCGAGATCGAGCCAGCGCTGCGCACCCTTGGCGTGATCGCCGAGCAGCAGCACCGCGAACAGCATCACCACGCCGAAGCCGTACAACCAGGGCGCTGCGGCGCGATAGAACTCGGGCGGCGCCTGGGCGGCGACGACCATCACCGCGAAGCCGATGCCGAGACGCTCCGCCTGATTCATGACCACGGCCATCGAATGGCCGCTGGCCGAGTACTGCACCAGCAGGCCGACCACGCCGAGCACCAGCAGCAGCAGCAGCAGCCACAAGTCGATGTGCACACGGATCAGCCGGTCTGCGAGGCTGAAGGACTGGTTCGGCGCACGGCTGATGACCGAGGTATTCATCGGGGCGTCGCCGCAGGTGGCGGCGTGGCAGGAGGCGGCTCCTCATCATCTGCCGGCACGCCTTCCTCGGCTTCCAGTGCCGGGTCGGCCACCGCTGCGGCTGCGGCCGCAGCGGTGGCCGCCGGATCGGCGTCGTAGAGCACCTTGCCGAGCAGGTACTGATCCATGATCTGGCGGGCAACCGGTGCCGCCACCGAGCCGCCATGGCCGGCGTGCTCGGCGATCACGGCAATGGCGATGCGCGGTGCATCGACCGGCGCGAAAGCGATGAACAAGGCGTGATCACGCAGATGCTTCGGCGTCGAGTCGAAGGTCGGGGCAACCTTCTCGTCCTGCTTCAGGCCCACCACCTGGGCGGTGCCGGTCTTGCCGGCCGAGCTGTACGGCGCGTCCTTGAACGCGCGATAGGCGGTGCCGCCGGGAAACATGGTCACCAGCTGCATCGCATGAATCACTCGCTCCTGAAGATCGGTGCTCTGGCCGGTCAGCGCCGGCAGCGCTTCGGGCGCGACACCGGAGATGGCCCCGGTGGCCTGATCGGCGATCGCGTGCAGCACATGCGGCTTGAAGCCTAAGCCGCGCATCGCCAGGCGGGCGGTGCCTTGGGCGAGCTGCAGCGGCGTCGTCGTCAGATAGCCCTGGCCGATGCCGAGGCTCAGCGTTTCGCCCGGAAACCAGACCTGCTTGTAGACGCGGCGCTTCCATTCCTTCGACGGCAGCAGGCCGCCTTTCTCGTTCGGCACGTCGACGCCGGTCGGCTTGCCGAAACCGAACTGGCCGAGGATTTCGTCGATGCGATCGATGCCGAGATTCATCGCCGCCTGGTAGAAGTAGATGTCGCAGGACTTGGCGATGGCGCTGTCGAGATTGACCGAGCCGTGGCCCTGGCGCTTGTGGCAGCGGTACTTGCGCGAGTTGCCGGGCAGGGTCATCGAGCCCGAGCAGTAGATCGCGGTATCCGGCGTCACGGTCTTGAAGTTCAGCGCTGCGGTGGCCATGAACGGCTTGATCGTCGAACCCGGTGGATAGGTGCCGAGCAGCGCGCGGTTGTACAGCGGCCGGCTCTTGTCTTCAAGCAGGCCGCGATAGCTGGCGGCGTCGATGCCTTCGACGAACAGCTTCGGGTCGTAGCCGGGCTTCGACACCAGCGCCAGGATTTCGCCATTGCGCGGGTCGATCGCCACCACTGCGCCATCGAGATCGCCGAGTGCTTTCTCGGCGACTAGCTGCAACTGGGCGTCGAGGCTCATGTACAGGTTCTGGCCGGAGCTGCCGGGCCGCGATTCGAGTTCGCGCAGCGGTCGGCCGGCGGCATTGGCTTCGACAATCTTGGTGCCCGGCGCGCCTCTGAGCAGATCCTCGTGGCTGCGCTCGACACCGGCCTTGCCGATCTGCGACAGGCCTTCGTAGTCGGCAGCTTCGAGCTTGGCGTAATCGGCTTCGCTGATGCCGCCGACATAGCCGACGACATGCGCCGCGCTCTCGCCGAGCGGATAGTCGCGGACCAGGCCGGCGTTGACTTCCACGCCTTCGAAATCGAAGCGGTTGAGTTGGTAGCGCGCCACTTCCTCGGGCGTCAGGTTCGATCGCAAGGTGACGCTGCGATAGCGCGGCCCCTTGCGCATGCGCTCCTTGAAGCGGGCGATGTCCTGATCGCTCAGGCGTACATAGGCCTTCAGGCGTTCGAGCGTGTCGTTGAGATTGCGCACCCGCTCGGGCGTGATGTCGAGCACGAAGCTCGGCAGGTTCTGCGCCAGCAAGGTCCCGTTGCGGTCGTAGATCAGACCTCTGACCGGCGCGATCGGCGTCAGCCGCATGCGGTTGTCGTCGGCGCGCGTCGAGTAGTAATCGTGGCGGACCAGTTGCAGATCGATCAGCCTGGCGGCGATCAGGCCGATCATCAGCAGGCACAGGATGGCTGCGAAGACGACGCGGCCAGTGAAGGTGCGCTTTTCCTCGTAGAGGTTCTTGATCGCGTCGAAACCGCTGCGCGACGAGCCTAATGCGCTCATTTATGGGCGCTCATGCCTGGGCGCTCATGGCAGGCGCATCTGGTTGCGCCGCGCGCGGCGGCTGCGGATCGAATCGAACAGGCCGGCGACCAGCGGCCAGACCAGCGTCGTCGACAGGATCGGCAGCCAGCGCAGGTTGGTGTCGGCGGCGTGCCGGGTCAGGCCGTCGATCCAGAACATCAGGAACACATCAAGCGCCCAGATCGGTGCCAGCGCCAGCGCTATCTGCCAGCCTGAAAACAGGATCAAGGTGCCGCGCAGCCGGCGGATCAGGAACGCCACCACCACCAGCCCCAGCGCGTGCTGGCCGAGCGCGGCATTGAGCAGCACATCGCAGCACAGGCCCAGCACCCAGGCGGCGGCGATGGCCGGCGAATTCGGCGCGTACAGCGCCCAGTAGCCGATCACCAGCAGCGGCCAGGCGGGCCGGGCCAGCGCCGCCCAGTCCGGCAATTGCACGATCTGCAAGGTTAGCGCCAGCAGCAGGCTGCCGATAAAGACCAGCGCGCCGTTCATGGCACCACCGCCTGTTTCGGCGCCTTCGCCGGCGGTTTGGCGGGCAGGTCGATCGGCACCTGCACCGGCGCTTCGCCGGGCGCCGACGAGGGCAGTACCCGTTCGCTCCAGACCAGCAGCGCCTGGCGGCCCTGATTCAACTGCGCCTTCGGGTAGGCGATCGCTTCCATGAAGCTTTCACCGCCGGCGTGGCGCAACTCGTGGATCTCGCCGACTGGATAGCCGGCCGGAAAGCGGCCGCCGAGGCCCGACGAGACCAGCAGATCGCCGACCTTGACGTCGGCATTGCCGGGCAGATAGGGCAGCGACAGGCCGTGGCCGTCACCGCGGCCGAGCGCGATCGTCTGCAGGCCGGTGCGGTTGATCTCCACCGGAATGCCGTGATCGGGATCGGTGATCAGCAGCGCCACCGACGATCCGGGATTGACCTGCACCACCTGACCCATGATGCCGTAGGCATCGAGCACCGCCTGGCCGCGATAGACGCCGTCGCGTTCGCCCTTGTTGAGCACGATCTGATGGCGGTACGGATCCTGGCTGGTGGCGAGAATCTCGGCGATCAGCACGCGGTCTTCGAGGGCGCTGGACGAGGCCAGCAATTCGCGGATGCGGCCGTTCTCGGCTTCCAGCGAGGCCAGGCGCAGCAGTCGCGCATCCTGCTGCAGCAAGCGATCGCGCAGTTCGCGATTTTCGTTGCGCAGCAGTTCGCGGGTATGGAAGTAGTCGACGCTGTTCGACACGTTGGCCGGCGACGCCGCCAGCCACATCACCGGCGTCAGCGCCCATGACAGCCATTGGCGCAGGGGTTCGAGCCGACTGCCACGGTTCTCGGCCACCATCAGGGTGATCGACAGGGTCACGAAGAGCACCAGCTTCAGCCCCAGCACGGGGCCGCGCGAGGATTGAGAATTGCGCGAGGAGTCGCTAAGCGTGGTGTTCAAGGGCCGGGCGCAGGTTCAGCGGGGCGTCCGCACCGGGTGCGGGAATCGCGGAAGAATAGGGTGCAAGTGCCGGGGCGACAACCGCTTTTCGCCGGAATCGTGCAGAAAACCCGGCTTTAGCCCTGGTTATCGGCTGCCCTGACGAAAAAGCCCCGGACCATGCCGGGGCGTTCCGAGAAAGCGGCAAGCCGGCAAAGCTTCAGTCGATCAGGTAGATGTCGCCCTTCTGGTCGAGCATGTCGAGCAGCATGCCGCCGCCACGGGCGACACAGGTCAGCGGATCGTCGGCGATGATCACCGGCAGGCCGGTTTCTTCCGAGATCAGCTTGTCGAGATCGCGCAGCAAGGCACCACCACCGGTCAGCACGATGCCGCGCTCGGCGACGTCGGAGCCCAGCTCCGGCGGCGTGCGCTCCAGTGCCTGCTTGACCGCCTTGACGATGCCGGCCAGCGGCTCCTGCAGCGCGTCGAGGATTTCGTTGGAATTCATCGTGAAGTTGCGCGGCACGCCGGCGGCCAGATGGCGGCCGACAATGTCGATTTCCTGCACTTCGGTGCCTGGGAAGGCGGTGCCGATTTCCTGCTTGATGCGCTCGGCCGTGGCTTCGCCGATCAGCATGTTGTACTGGCGGCGCACGTAGGAAACGATCGCTTCATCGAAGCGGTCACCACCGATGCGCACCGATTCGGCATAGACGATGCCGTTCAGCGAGATCACCGCCACTTCCGAAGTACCGCCGCCGATGTCGACGACCATCGAGCCGCGGGCTTCGGAAATCGGGATGCCGGCACCGAGTGCTGCGGCAATCGGTTCTTCGATCACATAGACCTTGCGGGCACCGGCGTTCTCGACCGATTCCTTGATCGCCCGACGCTCGACCTGGGTCGAGCCGTAGGGCACGCAGACCACCACGCGGGTCATCGGCCGCATGACACGACCTTTTTGCACCTTGCGGATGAAGTGCTGCAGCATCTTCTCGGTGACCGTGTAGTCGGCGATCACGCCATCGCGCAGCGGACGGATGGTCGAGATATTGGTCGGCGTGCGGCCGAGCATGCGCTTGGCGTCCATGCCGACGGCTTCGATTTTTTTCGCGCCGCGGGAATCGAGGCGGATGGCGACCACCGAAGGCTCGTTCAGCACGATGCCCTCGTCACGCACATAGATCAGCGTGTTGGCGGTGCCGAGATCGATGGAAAGGTCGTTGAAAAACAGGCGGCGGACGGCGTCGAACATCGCGATTATCGAAGGGCTGGGCGTGAGGGGGCGCTAGCTGAACCGGCGGGAAACGGCAGTCGCAAGGAGAGGCGACCGACGCTGATTTGGGCGGAAATATACCTGAAGCCCCGCCGTGCATGTTGCATTGCAGCCTGCCGGACTGCGGAACGAATTCTTGCAGAGGAGGCTGGCCCGCGATCGTTTATCATCTTGCCAGCCGTGAAAACCCAATAATCTTCCGGCTTTCCGCGTTATCGCTGGGCAAAAGCTTTCAGCGCCGCCGCAATCCCGACCTGCATGAGCCCCGCATGAGTCTGAGTCCCGAACAAATCCGCCAGGTTGCCCAACTGGCGCGCTTGCAACTGAACCCCGAGCAGGTCGAGCCCTACGCGCGGCAGCTATCGAACATTCTGGAGATGGTCGATCGGCTGTCGTCGGTCGACACCGCCAAGGTCTCGCCGATGGCGCATCCGCTGGACATGGTTCAGCGCCTGCGCGCCGATGCGATCACCGAAGCCGATCGCCGCGACGACTACCAGGCCATCGCCCCGGAAACCCAGGACGGCCTGTACCTGGTGCCGAAAGTCCTCGAGTAAACGCCGCGCGCTTCGCCGCCGGCCCCGCCGCACCTCATTCGCGACAAGCCCCCGACACCCATGCATACCCTGACCATTGCCCAGCTTGCGGCAGGCCTGCGCGAGAAGAAGTTCTCGTCGCGGGAACTGACCCAGCACTACCTGAAGCGCATCGATGCCTTTGATGGCGCGCTGAACTCGTTCGTGACCATCACTGCCGAGCGCGCGCTTGCGCAGGCCGACGCCGCCGACGCCCGTCTCGCCGCCGGTGATGCCGGCATCCTGACCGGCATCCCGCTCGGCCAGAAGGACATCTTCTGCACCCAGGGCGTGCGCACCGCCAGCGGCTCGAAGATGCTCGACAGCTTCATCGCCCCGTATGACGCGACCATCGTCGAGAAGCTCGACGCGGCCGGCATGGTCATGCTCGGCAAGCTGAACATGGACGAGTTCGCGATGGGCTCGTCGAACGAAACCTCGTTCTACGGCCCGGTCTGCAATCCCTGGGACAAGACCCGCGTGCCCGGCGGTTCCAGCGGTGGCTCGGTCGCCTGCGTCGCGGCGGGCCTGGCCCCGGTCGCCACCGCGACCGACACCGGCGGCTCGATTCGCCAGCCTGCCGCGCTGACCAACCTGACCGGCATCAAGCCGACCTACGGCCGGGTGTCGCGCTACGGCATGATCGCCTTCGCATCGAGCCTCGATCAGGCTGGCGTCGTCGCCCGCTCCGCCGAAGATGCGGCCCACGTGCTGCAGGCGATGTCCGGCTTCGATCCCAAGGATTCGACCAGCGTCGAGCGCCCGGTCGATGACCTGCTATCGGGTCTGGGTCAGTCAATCAAGGGCCTGACCATCGGTCTGCCGAAAGAGTATTTCGCCGATGGCATGTCGGCTGGCGTCCGCGAGCGGATCGAGCAGGCGATCGCCACGCTGACCCAGCTTGGCGCCAACTTCAAGGAAATCTCGCTGCCGAATTCGCCGCTCAGCGTGCCGACCTATTACGTCGTCGCCCCGGCCGAAGCCAGCTCGAACCTCGCCCGCTTCGACGGCGTGCGCTACGGCCATCGCGCCGAGGGTGCGAAGTCGCTGGAAGAACTCTACAAGCGCAGCCGCGGCGAAGGCTTCGGCGCCGAAGTGCAGCGCCGCATCATGATCGGCACCTATGTGCTGAGCCACGGCTACTACGACGCCTACTACCTGCAGGCCCAGAAAGTCCGCCGGCTGATCTACGACGACTTCAAGCGCGCCTTTGCTGACGGCATCGATCTGGTCTTGAGCCCGACCGCCACCGATGTCGCCTTCAAGTTCGGCGAGAACAGCGACGATCCGGTCGCCATGTACCTGAACGACATCTACACCATCGCCGCCAACCTGGCCGGCATCCCGGCGATGAGCCTGCCCTGCGGCTTCGTCGACGGTTTGCCGACCGGCTTCCAGCTGATGGGCAACTTCTTCGCCGAGGCGCGGATGCTGAACGTCGCCCACCAGTACCAGCAGGCCACCGACTTCCACCAGCAGTGGCCGACGGAGTACGCCTCATGATCATCCCCGCCGGCTGGGAAGCCGTCATCGGCCTCGAAGTGCACTGCCAGCTGTCGACGCAGTCGAAGATTTTCTCCGGATCGGCGATCGCCTACGGTGCCGCCCCGAACAGCCAGGCTTCGCCGATCGACCTCGGCATGCCGGGCATGCTGCCGGTGCTGAATGTCGACGCGGTCAAGAAGGCGGTGACCTTTGGCCTGTCGGTCAGCGCCAAGATCGCTGATCGCAGCGTCTTCGCGCGCAAGCATTACTTCTATCCGGATCTGCCGAAGGGCTACCAGATCTCGCAGTACGAGCTGCCGATCGTTTACGAAGGCCATCTCGATATCGAGATGGAAGACGGAACCACGAAGCGCATCGGCATCACCCGTGCGCACCTGGAAGAGGACGCCGGCAAGTCGGTGCATGAAGGCTTCCAGAAGTCGTCCGGCATCGATCTCAATCGCGCCGGCACGCCGCTGATCGAGATTGTCTCCGAGCCGGACCTGCGCACCGCGCAGGAAGCAGTCGCCTATCTGAAAAAGCTGCATCAGCTGGTCGTCTACCTCGGGATCTGCGACGGCAACATGCAGGAAGGCTCATTCCGCTGCGATGCCAACGTGTCGGTGCGCAAGATCGGTGCGCCGAAGTTCGGCACCCGCACCGAGACCAAGAACGTCAACTCGTTCCGCTATGTCGAAAAGGCCATCGAGTACGAGATCGAACGCCAGATCGAAGTGATCGAGGCCGGCGGCAGCATTCGCCAGGAAACCCGGTTGTTCAACCCGGACACCGGCGAAACCAAGGCGATGCGGTCGAAGGAAGACGCCAACGATTACCGCTATTTCCCGGATCCGGATCTGCTGCCGGTGGTCTGCACGCAGGACTACATCGACGCTATCCGCAAGTCGCTGCCCGAGCTGCCTGAGCCTAAGCGCGCGCGCTTCGTCGCCGAGTTCGGTCTGTCCGACTACGACGCCAAGACCTTGACCTCGTCGCGCGAACTGGCGGCCTACTACGAAGCCGTGGTTACCGCTTCTGGCGCGGAAGCCAAGCTGTGCGCGAACTGGGTGGCTACCGATCTGCTCGGCGCGCTGAACAAGATGAGCAAGGGCATCGAGGAATCGCCGATCACCGCAGTTGCCTTTGCCGCCTTGCTCAAGCGCATCGCCGACAAGACCATCAACGGCAAGATCGCCAAGGACGTGTTCGAAGCGATGGTGGCCGGCGAAGGCTCGGCGGACGAGATCATCCAGGCCAAGGGCCTGGTTCAGGTCACCGACGAGTCGGCGATCATCGCTGCGATCGACGACGTGATCGCAAAGAATCCGCAGCAGCTCGCCGATTACCGCGGCGGCAAGGACAAGCTGTACGGCTTCTTCGTCGGCCAGGCGATGAAGGCGACCCAGGGCAAGGCCAACCCGGATGCGCTGAACCGTCTGCTCAAGGAACGCCTGGCGGGCTGATTCGAATCCCGTCATTCCCGCGCAGGCGGGAATCCAGTTCTCCGCCGCCAGCGATGCGCGACGGGCAAAACTGGATCCCCGCCTGCGCGAGGATGACGTCTTGTTTCCGGTACTGAATCACCTCAAGCAGCTTTCGCCATGAACCAGTTGATCCCGTTCCAGTTCGACAACCACATCGCCCACGGTGCCTTCGTGGTCATCGATACCGGCGCTGCCGAGATGCTCGACATGCGCGCCTACCATCCGGCGGTGCGTAGCCTGGTCGCCCAGACCATGGCGGCGATGCCGCTGCTGGCGACGCACTCGCGCTTCGAAGGGCGCATCAACCTGCAGTTCCAAGGCGAGCGGGCGGTCAAGCTGCTGGTCGCCCAGGTGGTGCAGCGCGAAGGCGCGCCGCTGACCGTCCGCGCGATGGCCAAGGCGGCGCCGCAGATCGATGGCAGCTATGCCGAACTGCTCAGCGACGGCGTGCTGGCCCTGATGCTAGAGCCTGCCGATGACGCGCAACCGAGCCGTCAGGCGATGGTGCCGATCGATGGCGACAGTCTCAGCGAATCGCTGGAAGGCTATTTCGCTCAGAGCGAACAGTTGCCGACCTTGATCCGCCTTGGTGCGACGGCTGATCGCGTGGTCGGCTTCATGCTGCAGCGCCTGCCGCTGGAGCACAGCAAGGTGACCGAGGAAGCCTGGGAGCATCTGGCGATACTCGCCGGTACCTTGAACGCGGATGAACTGCTGAGTGCCGAGCCGGAAACGCTGATGCTCCGCCTGTTCGCCAACGAGGATTGGCGGCTGCAGGAAGCGCAGCCGGTCAGCATCGCCTGCCGTTGCTCGCGCGAAGGCATTTCGCTGCTGCTGCTGTCGCTGGGCCGCGACGAGGTCGACACGATCGTTGCCGAGCAGGGCAAGGTCGAAATCACCTGCGAGTTCTGCGGCCGCGATTACGTCTATTCACGCAGCGATGCGGCGACCTTGTTTGTCGCCGAGAAAAATGAGCAGTCGGTGTTGAAGCATTGATTCCGCGCTGCCTTGCTTGGCTCCCTTCCCCGCGTGCGGGGGAGGGCTGGGGTGGGGGCGTTGGACGGCGGCGCTCACTTCAACCGCCCCCATCCCAACCTTCCCCCGCGAGCGGGGGAAGGAGCAAAACGCTGTGATCGTCCCGAAATACGAGGTCGCCTCCTCCCGCATTCCGCTTGCCGGCAAGGGTCTGTTGCTCGACGAAGCCGTGGCCAAGGGTCGGGTGATCGTGGCACCCGACAACATCCACACGGTCTGGCCGGAAGCCAAGCTGCGCCAGTATCCGGCCGATTCGATCGAAGCCGAATCCAGCGTGCGCTGGTTCGAGGACTGGTATTCGCTGACGCCGGAATGGTCGGACGAGTGCTACGTCAACCACAGCTTCGCGCCGACCGCGCTCTGGCATCTCGGTTTCATCTTCGCCGGCAGTGATTTGCCGGCCGGCACCGAGATCACCGTCGATTACCAACTGGTGATCGGCAGCGGCGAAGTGATGCCGTTCAGGGATTCGATCACCGGCCGCGAGATCATCGGCCTGCCCTGGGTCGAGAATCTCCAGAGGTCGGCGAACGCGTTGCTGACACTGTTGCGCTGATCCAGCGCGCAGGCGCTGATCGCTCACGAAAAAGACCCGCCGATTTATCGGCGAGCCTGGCTGCTGCGAACGCTTTCGTCCCTGACGGTAGTAGGGGTACAGCCGAGCGGCCTTCGCCCGGCTGTACCCCGGTCTCCTCAGATACCCGTACCGCTCAACTGCACGACTGTCGGACTGGTCGGTGCGTTGGTGGTGATCGTGATGGTCCCTTGCCGAAGCCCCTTTGCCGTGGGCTTGAAGCGGCCCGTAAGCGTGCAGGATGAGCCCGGGTTGAGGGTACGAGGGCAATTGCTGGTGCCGGTGAAATCGCCGGTCAGCCGAATCGACAGTATTTCCAGAGCTGCAGTGCCGCTACTGGTTATGGTCAGTGGGCGGTCCGGGCTCGTCGAACCGACCGCCACATTGCCGAAGTTGAAACTGGAAACATTGGTGCGGATACCCGGTGCGTTCGGCGAGGTGTCGTCATTGACGATGGTGCCTACGCCCTGGGCATCGCCGATGGTCAGGCCGACGGGGCTTGACAGTTTGACGAAGAACGTCTCATTCGGCTCGAACGTGGTGTCGCCGTTGACGACGACGCTCTGCGTGCGGCTGGTCTGGCCCGGCGAGAACGTGGTGGTACCGGAGCGGCGCACGTAGTCGACACCTTCGGTGGCCGTGCCAGCGGTGGTTGCAAAGCGCACCGATGTCGTTGTGGCAGACGGCACCGACAGCGTCATCGTGAACGTTGCGTTGCGCGTGCCACCATTACCTTCCGAGACGCTGACATCGTTGACACGGACAGATGGCGTCGTGCCGCTGGCAGGCGCATTGCAGACCACCGGCGTGACGCTCAGCGAGAAGGCGCGGACGCTGCCGATATCGGCTGGCCCCGAATCCTGCGCCCGCAGCTGCCAGGTGCCGTTGGCAGTGCGGCCGTCGAAGCTCGAAAGCGGAGCGGATGGCTTGAAGCTGCCGGTGAACGGTGCCTGCGCTGCGGCGACGGTCTGGATGCCCGGCCCGGCGCTTTCATCGTCCAGTGCGGTCTGGCAGAAGTTGACGCCGCCGCCGCCGGCATTGCTGATGACCGGCACCACGGTGCCATCCGGGGACACCAGGCTGATCGCCAGATCGGCGACGTAGGTGTGATCGATACCGACGGCCGTCGAAGCGGCGGTGTCACTGCATCTGGCACCGTCGATCTTCAGATTGACGTCGCCGACCGCGCCGGAAATGCCTGATACCGCCAACGGCACATCGATCGCCGCGCCCTGGTCGGGAATCGCCACCGGCGCGCCGGCGTAGGTGAACGTCGAGGGGCTGCCGAGTCCGCCGGTGCCACTGGCGAAGGCAACCGTCTGCGGGCTGTTGGCACCAACGTAGGTCAGGTTCTGCGAGAAGTTGATCGGGCTGCCACAGGGAAATGCGGTTTCGACCCGGAACACGTACGTCGTCGCATTACTGGCCGATGCCGATGGCGCCAGATTCGGATACCTCGAATTGGCATTGGTGATCGTCACGCTGGGCGAAGGGCTGCTCAGCGTGCTGTTGATCGACGCCGCGGACGCAGCGCCGATGTTGGTCAGCGGCAGGCTGATCGACCAGGTTTCGTTCGGCTCGATGACCCCATCGCCATCACCGCTGATCTGGGTGTAGACCGCCGTGCCGGCCACGAGGAACGGCTGCGGTGTGGCGCCGGCCGCCTGCAGCGCCGGCAGCGGCATGACGATGCCGAAGCCGGTGGTGCGATCGACGCCCGGTGCTTCGATGTCGATCGCCGTGCTGGTCAGGAAGTTGCGCACCTGCACCGGCGTCAGCGACGGCACGCCGGATTTCAGCAGCGCGGCGATCGCCGCCGCATGCGGAGCGGCGGCCGAGGTGCCGAAGAACGGGTTGAAGCCGGGTGCCGAGGTGGATACGCCATCGGCCGCCGTGATCACCGGCTGCTGGCGGACGACACCGCCGGTGGACGTGCGATTGCCCGGTGTCAGTTCAGTGCCGGTCGGGCCGAGGATGATGCGGCGCGGACCATCGGAGCTGAAGCTTTCCGAGGCGTTGGCGGCGGTGAACGCGTTCGGGAACGGGCCGACCGGCGGCACGTTGTCGAAGCGGATCGGCCCGGCCGGGGTCGCTGCCACGCCATAGCCATCAGCGGTGGCGCTGTGACCGCGGGTCACACCGGAGGTCGACAGCGCGGCAGTGATGGTGCCGCGCAAGGTGCTCAGATGGAACATCGGCGGGCTGCTGCTGCCGGTCGCGAAGCGAACGACGGCCAGACGCTGACCGGCGGCAATCGGGCTGACTCGCTCATAGGCGCGGTCGTCGCCGCCGACGCCGTTCTGGCGCGTGGTACTGGCCTGGACGATGGCGGTTGCCGAACTGTTGAGCAGATACAGATCGTAGTCGGTGGACGCGGTGCCACCGGTGAGGTCGTAATTCTCGGCCCAGATGATCAGCGCGCCGGACGATGAAGCGCCGGTGACCTGGATCGATTGACCGCCATCGCCGAAATCGTGGACCACGCCGATCGGCGTGGGCTGCGGGCTGGGCCGGAAATCGCCTTCCCAGGTGCCGGAAGTGTTGTCGCTCTTGTTGCCGGAATTGCCGGCCGACGAGAAATACAGCACGCCGGCGGCAGTGGCGGCGTTCACCGCCCGGGCAACGACGCCGTCCTGGAACACGTTCTCGTCGAAATACAGAACGTCGTCGACGATGATGTTGCAGCGACCCCTGGTCGGGTCGGCAAGATCGCGGATGTTCTGGGCGAAGCTGGCTTCGCTGTTGAACGCAGTGGCAAAGCCCAGGGTGGCGCTGGGCGCGAGGTCGTGGATGATTTCCAGCATCGCCGTGCCTTCGTCGCCGCTGCCGGCCTGGCCGGGCAGCACGTCGACCGCCGGCAGATCGCCGGAGGCCTGCGAGGCAGCCAGCGAGTTGACGCCGTCGGACAGCGCGCAAACCTTGACGCCGGCACCGGAGGCACCGAACGAGCCGCGTGCTTGATCGGCCGCGTGGGCCTTGTCGCCTTCGGAAACATTGATGACGTTGGTCTGCGCTTCGACCGCTTCCTGGACCAGCGTCACCTGCTTGAGCCCGGCCAGGATCATCAGATCACTGAGACGGACTTTGGCGCGGAGGGTCTTGTATTCGACAGCGGTGGACTTCGGCGACACCAGCACGGCGCCGATTTCCGACAGCTTGCGCAGCACCACGGCCGCGTCCTCGCGATCGGTGATGCCGATATCGACACTGACGCGACCATCCTTGCCGGCCTTCAGATACTGGTATTCCGGCAACTGGGCCAGCCGTGCATCACTGCGCTGCTTGAGCGTGGCCATGAACAGCGCCGAGTCGAGCTTGCCCTCGATGGCCGATTTCCCGCTCCTGATCTGCTGCAGCACCGCGATCTGCGCCTGTGCACTGGCCTGCATCGTCACCGGCGCGGGTTGTGCTCCTGCGGTGCCGGACAGCAACAGCCCGGTCGCCAGCAAGCTGACCCTCAAGCGGTGCGCCGTCAGCGTCGACCACATCCGGCCTGCTTTCCGATCGGTGTTCCGATCTTTTTTCTGTTTCATGCCTGCTCCCCCAATATCGATCTGTTTCCTGGTGGCGTTGAACGCCATTCAGAACGTCATTCAAAACCGCGGATGCGCGGCGGCTTGGCCCATTCCACGAACTGCCAGTCAACGGTCGTTCATTGAACTGCCAGCGACACCTGCACGACGAGTGAGTTGCTATTGCGACTTGTGGGCTCGATCGTACTGCGCCTTCCACGCTTCAACCATCACACCCCGTGGAATCAGCCACCAACAGGGAGTCGCAGGGGGCGGAACGAGGAATGGCAGGCTGCAGGTGCAGGCCAGCGGGCTGAGCGGATCATCCCGCCACAGCAAGCGCTCAGCCCTGACTCGATCCCGGCTCAGCCCCAGTTCAACCCGGGCTGAGCGGTCTCAGCACATCGCGCTGCTTGCGCAAGGCTTCGTAATCAGCTTCCAGCGCCCGCTGTTCGGCGATGGTGCGTGCGTATTCGGCCTTGCGTTCGGCCACGTAGAGCAGACCGGGTCCGTTGATCTTGTCGTGCTGGCTGCTGTCGGCTTTCTGCAGCGCCGCATCGGCAACGGCGATTTCGGCCGGTACCCGGGCCGCCAGTTCCGGATCGCTGCGCAGGGTCAGCAGGATCGCGCGAATGCGGGCGACGGCGGCGGTCGATGGCTCGACTGCCGATTCCGGCAGTTCCGCACCCGGCGTGAAGATCGGCAGGCCGATCGACGACAAGCTGACGCCGCTGCAGGCCGACAGCCCGAGCAAGATGCCGAACATCAGCATGGTCAAGCGATGGCGAGGCGAGTTCATGGCGTGACTCCCGTGGCCGGCGACTGCAGCGTCTCGATATCGCGCTTCAGCGACAGGGTCAGTGCCGCCAGACGCGAGCGTTCGGCGCGGGCGATGCCGAGTTCGGCATCGGCCTTGGCGCGGGCGGCATACCAGCGCGAAGTGGCTTCGGTTTCCTTGGACCCGCTGGCGGCGCGGGCACGGGCCAGATTGTCGCGGGCAGCTTTCCAGGAGGCGGCGTCGTAGTCGCCGATGCGCGCGCGCTCGGCACGGGCGACCGCGGTTTCGGCCTCGGTCAGCGATTCACCGGGCTTGGCATTGCGGCCGGCGCAGGCGCTGAGGCCGAGCAGGATCAGCAGTGCTGCCATGGCGGCGACCCGACGGAGGGGATGAGGTTCAGCGTTATCGATCATCGTTGAGTTCATATTGAAGGCTCGGGACGCCGGTGTCCCAGGTACTGCCCCGCTTGTTTCCAAGGTCATCCGAATCAGCCATCGCGCCGTAAACTGCCAAGTACCGCATTGATTCACCTCCAGATCCGATGACTCCTGTTCTTGCTGCAATCTCCGGCCTTGCCATCGTCGCATCCGTGCTCGCCGTAGTCTGGGCGATCCAGATCAGAACCCGCAATGCAGGCATGGTCGACCCGGTGTGGTCGTGGAGTCTGGGCTTTCTGGCTGTCTGGTATGCAATTTTCGGGACTGCCCCAGGCGAGACACGGCTGCTGCTGGGTCTGCTCGGCGGCCTCTGGGGTTTTCGCCTCGGCAGCCATCTGTACTTCCGTAACGCCGGCAAGCCCGAAGACGCGCGCTACGCGAAGTTCCGCCGCCAATGGGGCGCGTCGGTGAACCTGAAGATGTTCGGCTTCTTCCAGTTCCAGGCGCTGATTGCCTGGCTGCTGTCGGTCGGCTTTCTGGTGGTAGCGTATCGGGATGGCAACGCCACTGTCCCCTTGATGGCACTTGGCGCACTGATCTGGGTCACCGCCGTCGCCGGTGAGGGCGTTGCCGACTGGCAGATGGAACGCTTCAAGGCCGATCCTTCAAGCAAGGGCCAGGTCTGTCAGCGCGGCCTCTGGCGCTATTCCCGGCACCCGAACTATTTCTTCGAATCGATGCACTGGCTCGCCTACGTGCCGCTGGCGATCGGCACCGGCCTGTGGTGGGTGGCAATCATCCCCGCCGCGATCATGGCCTGGCTGCTGCTGAAGATGTCCGGCGTGCCGATCCTCGAAGCGCACATGGTCCAGTCGCGCCCCGGCTATGCCGACTACATGCGCACCACCAGCGTGTTCATTCCCTGGCCGCCGAGAAGCAGTGGCTAGTGGCTCGTGTTCAGTGGCCAGTCAAAGCCACAAAAGCAGTGGCTAGTGGTCAGTGGCCAGTGGTCAGTCAAAAGCCACGCCGCACTGCTTCGCTTTTCAGCTTTTCAGCTTTTCAGCTTTTCACTAGCCACTAACCACCAGCCACTAGCCACTGCTTCCCATGAACGTCATCGATCTTTGCGAAAAAGGCCTGATCCCGGATTCCCTGTCGCGCTGGGGTATGCGCAGCTTGATGAAGCGGCGTCTGGTCGACGAGGCGAACCAGGACGGCGAAGTGCGCAGTCAGCGCTTCAATGCCTTTCTCGATGAGCTGCGCGCCAGCCCGATCGCGGTCGAAACCGGCGCCGCCAACGAGCAGCATTACGAAGTGCCGGCGGCGTTCTTCCATGCCCATCTTGGCCCACGGCTGAAGTATTCCTGCTGCCTGTATCCCACCGGCCGCGAGACGCTCGGCGAAGCCAGCGACGCCATGCTTTCGCTGTATGCCGAGCGCGCCGGCTTGAAGGACGGCATGCGCATCCTCGATCTCGGTTGCGGCTGGGGTTCCTTGAGCCTGTGGCTGGCCGGGAAATACCCGAATGCGCAGATCGTCGGCCTGTCGAATTCGCACGGCCAGCGCGAGTACATCGAAGCCCGCGCCAGGGAGCGCGGCTTCGGCAACTTGACCATCATCACCGGCAACATCGTGACTCATGAATTTCCGGCGACGGCGCAGACCGGGGCGCTGATCGAGCCCGGCTTCGATCGGGTGATGTCGATCGAGATGTTCGAGCACATGAAGAATTACGGCCTGCTGCTGGAAAAGATCAGCCGCTGGATGAAGCCGGACGCCAAGCTGTTCGTCCACATCTTCGTCCACAAGGTGCTCGCCTATCACTTCGAGGTGAAAGGCCAGGACGACTGGATGTCGAAATACTTCTTCACCGGCGGCACCATGCCGAGCGAAAACCTGCTGCTGAATTTCCAGGACCATGTCGCGCTGGAACGCCAGTGGTGGGTCGACGGCCGGCACTACGAGAAAACCTCGAACCACTGGCTCGCCGAGATGGACGCCCACAAGGACGAAATCCTGAAGATCTTCCAGGCTGGCTACAGCAAGGAGCAGGCACCGATCTGGGTGCAGCGCTGGCGAATGTTCTACATGGCCGTCGCCGAACTGTTCGGCTATGCCGACGGCAACGAATGGGGCGTCGGCCACTACCTGTTCACCAAGCGCTGAGCATGGCGCTGCCGCCGGCCGAGGCCTACACGGCAGCGGAATTCGGCGTCGCTCGCGTGGCCCCATCTGCACCTCCCCGGAAACCCTGCCTGCAATGAAAACCGTTGCTGCCTTGTTGCTCCTTGCGGCCGTTGCTACGGCTGCCGCTGCACCGGTCGATCATCGTTTCCGTGGCTACGCCTACGACCTGAAATCGAACCAGTACCTGTACACCGAAGTGCATCGCCAGAAGCTCGACGGCCTGCGCTGGATCGACGGCACGATCAATTACTTCGATCCCGCCGGCAACAAGATCGCCGCCAAGACCTTGGACCTGCGCGCCGATCCGCTGATCCCGGTGTTCAAGCTGGAAATCTTCAAGGAGGGCTATGTCGAAGCGATCACCGACGTGCAGGCTGATCGCTACACGATGCTGAAAACCTCCGACGGCAAGACCCAGACCAAGGTGATCACCAAGACGCCGGGCATGGGGGCCGACTCCGGTTTTCACAGCGCCATCGTCGCCAACTTCGACAAGCTGCAGGCAGGCGAGACGATGAAGTTCCAGTTCGGCGTCGCCGGCCAGCTCGATACCTACAGCTTCCGCTGCAAGAAGGTTGCTGACGCCACGTTCGATGGCAAGCCGGCGATCAAGCTGCTGGTCGAGCCGGATTCGCTGCTGCGGCTGTTCGTCGACCGACTCGATCTGACTTACGAAGTGAAAACACGGTATCTGCTGGAGTATCGCGGCGTCTCCAACATGCACGATCCGGCGACAGGCAAGGCCTACAATGTCCGCATCGTTTACACGGACACGCCGCCGAAAGATGCGCCCGCCAATCTTCCGCCGCTGGAATAGCGCGCTCGGCTTCATCCTGTTGCTGGTGATCGCCCTGGCCCAGACAGCTGCGCGCGCCGACGACAGCAATACCGCCGTCGAGGATGCCCTGAAGCTGGCCGCCTCACGCCAAGCGCCGGTGATCGTCGAGCTGGATGCCAACTCACCAACCGGCGCCCGCTGGATGCAGCAATGGACGATCAAGGGCTTGCCCAGCTGATGCCGCCGGCCACCAGCTCGGCCGCATTCCGCGCGGCCCCGAACCGACACCTCTTCATCGCTGATCTTCATGAATCCTGAAACCATTGCCCGCCTGCTGATCCGCTGCGACGACAAACCTGGCATCGTCGCCGCCGCGACCACTTTCCTGTATCACCACGGTGCCAACATCACCGAGCTGGATCAGCACTCGACCAGCCCCTCCGATGGCCAGCTGTTCATGCGTCTGGAGTTCCAGACCCCGGCGATCGATCTGCCGCGCGCCGCACTCGAGCGGGCGTTCGCCGATACCGTTGCCGCCCAGTACCAGATGAACTGGCGGATGAGCTACGCCGCCGACAAGCCGCGCCTGGCGATCCTGGTGTCCGCGCACGATCACGCGGCGATGGAGCTGCTGTGGCGCTGGCAGCGCGGCGAGCTGCGAGTCGACATTCCCTGCGTGATCTCCAATCACGAAGCCTTGCGCCGCGCTGTCGAGGGCTTCGGCGTGCCTTTCCATCACGTGCCGTTCGAGACTGCGACGCGGGCCGACAGCGAAGCGGCGATGCAGAAGATTCTTGTCGATGTGAAAGCTGATTTCATCGTGCTGGCGCGCTACATGCGCATTCTCAGTGGCGATTTCGCGGCGGCCTGGCCGTCCAAAATCATCAACATCCACCACTCGTTCCTGCCGGCCTTCGTCGGTGCCGATCCTTACCGCCAGGCCTATGAGCGCGGCGTCAAGATCATCGGCGCGACCGCCCATTACGTCACCGCTGATCTCGACCAGGGCCCGATCATCGAGCAGGACGTGGCCCGCGTTTCGCATTCCGAAGGCATCGACGAACTGCGCCGCCTCGGCCGCGATCTCGAACGCCAGGTACTGGCCCGCGCGGTGCGCTGGCATGTCGAGGACCGGATCATCGTCGACGGTAACAAGACCGTGGTCTTCAACTAGGAATTCTGACTATGGCCGCCACGATGAAGACCGGGCTGAAAGCGAAAGCCGTCGGCCTGCTGACCAGCCTGCTATACCGCAACGCAGCGCTATTCCGGCTGCGCATGAACCTGTATCCACCGTACCTCGGTGCCGGCATCCGGGTGGCGCGGGTCAGCCGGGACTTCCGCGAAATCGACGTCGCGCTGCACCGTCAACCGGGCAACGCCAATGCCTTCGGCACCCATTTCGGCGGCAGCCTGTACGCCATGGTCGATCCGTTCTATTGCCTGCAGTTCTTCGCCGCGCTCGGCCCGGATTACCTGGTCTGGGACAAGTCGGCAAAGATCGAATTCGTACGTCCCGGCAAGGGCACGGTGACCGCCAGGTTCCGCATCACCGACGCCGATATCGAAGCCGCGAAGGCAGCCACCGCCAGCGGTGCCAAGTACCTGCCGGTGTTCACCGTCGAGGTGCTGGATGCGAAGGGCGAGCTGGTAGCGACGGTTACCAAGGAGCTGTACATCCGCCGCAAAGCGGAGCGGAAGGTGAAGGCAGCCGGCTGATTCCAGAGCTTGAAGCCCTCCCCCGCATGCGGGGGAGGGTTGGGAGGCGGCGTTTGAACCTGCGACGCGGCTAGTCGCGATGCCCCCATCCCGACCTTCCCCCGCTTGCGGGGGAAGGAGCAAGGCGGATCAGTCTTCCCAATAAACCTTGGCCTTGCGATCCGCTTCGAGCTTGCCGAGCAGTTCCAGATAGCGCTTTTCGATCTCGTTGCGGCGCACTTTCATGGTCGGTGTCATCAGGCTGTTGTCGATCGTCCAGGCATCCCTGGTGACGACGATCTTGCAGATTTCTTCGTGTGGCTCCAGCGTTTCATTGACTGCGTTCATGGTCGCGATCAGCCCGGCTTCGATCTGCTCACGCGGTAGCTTGCGGGCATCGGCATTCAGGGATAGCACCAGCATCGGCTGGTACAGGCCGGAGCCGACCAGGCACATCTGCTCGACCGCGGTGTTGGTGCCGAACTTGCCCTCGATCGGTGCCGGGCTGACGTACTTGCCCTTCAGCGTCTTGAAGATTTCCTTGACCCGGCCGGTGATGAACAGATAGCCGTCGGCGTCGATATGGCCTTTGTCGCCGGTGCGCAGCCAGCCATCGGCGGTGAACAGTTCGGCGGTCTTTTCCGGATCCTTGTAATAGCCCGGGGTGTTGCCGTCGTGCTTGCACTGGATCTCGCCGTCTTCGGCGATGCGCAGGCCGGCGTCGATGTAGGGCTTGCCGATCGAGCCGACCTTGTTCTGGCCCGGCAGATTGAGGCTGGCGTAGATCGAGTTCTCGGTCATGCCGTAGCCCTGGAGCACGTCGATGCCGAGCTTGGCGAACCATTCGATGATCGGCCGTGGCAAGGGTGCGGCGCCGGAAATCACCAGCCAGGCGCGATCGAGGCCGAGGCCCTTGCGGATCTTGCGGCGGATGAAGCCGGAGACGATCGGGATCGACAGCAGGCGATTGATCTTGGCCTGCGGCAGCTTCTTCAGGATGCCGCCCTGGATGCGGCTGTAGACCAGCGGCACGCCGTAGAAGCGGGTCGGGCGGACCATCGCCAGGGTCTGCGGCAGCTTTTCCAGTTCTTCGAGAAAATGCACCTGCGCCAGCAGATAGAGGCTGGCGGTCTCGACCGCGCCGCGTTCGAAGGCGTGGGCCAGCGGCAGATAGGACAGGAAGTGCTCGCCGCTGGCAACCGGCGGCTGGTCTCTGAGCACGCCGGCGACAGTGAACGCCAGATTGCGCGCGGTGATGATCACGCCCTTCGGATTGCCGGTGGTGCCGGAGGTGTAGATCAGGCTCCAGACGTCATCGAGCCCGCGCTCCACCGGCTTCGCCAGCGGCACATTGGCGGCGATCAGCGGGTCCCAGTTCTGCGCGCAGGCGGCAACGCCCGGGTAGGGCAGCGCGATGCGGACGATCTCGGCTGGCAGAGCGGCGAGGAAGCCGGCGGCGTCCGGCATCGGGCCGATGAACGCGGCCTTGATACCGGCGTGGCCGGCGATGAAGCGCACCGCGTCCTCGCTCTGCTTCGGGTACAGGCCGACGCCGATCAGGCCGGCAAGGCCGCAGGCGAAATCGGCCATGAACCAGTGCGCGTTGTTCATGCCGGTGATGCCAACCGCATCGCCCGGCTTCAGGCCCATCGCGATCAAGGCCGAGGCCATGCGCCTGGCCTGCTCGGCCACTTCGGCCCAGGTGTAGCTGCGCCAGATGCCGTTCACCGGCTGGTGCAGATAGGGCTCGTTCGGCGTTTCGGCAGCACGCTTGAGGAGCTGTTGCACCGGGTTCGGTAGCTGGGACATGGGCAGTTCTCGCGGTTAGGTACAGTTGTGCGCGCAGATGCTAACAAACGGATCGTGCTGACGTTTCAGGCACAAAACGCCAGCGCGGACTTGCCATCCGTGTTGGCTGCGATGAGCGGGTGATCCATGAAACCATGCGGCTCGACCCGCGTGCCCGACTTCGGAAGTCCTGATGAAAAAGCTGTTGATCGCTGTACTGCTGAGCCTCTTCCTCGCGCTGCTCTTTCTGTGGCTTACGCCGACGAACGTCGATCCGGTGGCCTGGGTGGTGCCGGTCGCGCCGAAACTTGAAGGCCCCTATGCGCCGAACTCGATCCTGAAGGACGCGCAGCGTCTGCTGCTCGGGGTCGGTCACGGCCCGGAAGGGGTGGCGGTCGACGCCAGCGGCGCGGTCTACACCGGCTATGAGGACGGCCGCATCGTCCGCCTGGCACCGGCAGGGGATCGCTATCGCGAATTCGCCAACACCGGCGGCCGGCCGTTAGGGCTGGTGGCCGAAGCCGATGGCAGCCTGCTGGTCGCCGACTCTGCCAAGGGCTTGCTGAGCGTCAGCCCGGATGGCGCGATCACCACCCTGAGCCTGAGCGCCGGCGGCGTGCCGCTGGGCTTCGCCGATGATGTCGATCACAAGGGCGGCACCCTGGCGTTCTTCACCGACGCGTCGACGAAATTCCCCAATCCCCATTACCTGCTCGATGTGCTCGAACATCGCCCGCATGGCCGGGTGATCGTCCAGGACCTTGCGAAGCAGCAGTCCGCCACCGTGATCGAGGATCTGTACTTCGCCAACGGCATTGCCGTCGGTCCCGATGGTGAATGGCTGCTGGTCGCCGAGACCGCTGCCTACCGGATCACCCGCGTCTGGCTGAAAGGACCGAAGGCCGGTACTCGCGAGGTGTTTGCCGACGAGCTGCCGGGCTTCCCGGACAACCTGAGCTTCAACGGCCGTGACCGCATCTGGGTGGCGCTGCCGAGTCTCCGCGATCCGATGCTCGATGCCTTGAGTCAGTGGCCGCGGGTCCGCCGGCTGCTGGCGAACCTGCCGCAGCCGGTGCAGGACCTGCTGAGCTTTCACGGCACGCCGCAGGCGTTCGTGCTCGGCTTCGATCTCGACGGCAAGTTGATCGCCAACCTGCAGTACCGGGCCGACGATGCTTACGCGCCGATCATGAGCGTCGAGGAACACGGGCCCTGGCTGTACTTCGGCTCGTTGTCGCAGCCTTCGATCGCCCGTCTGCCGCTGGAACTCGCGGTGCCTGGCAGTGCTCCGCCACCCGGTGGATGGCGGCAGACGCCGGCGATTCCACGCCACGGCGACTGAGTCTGATCAGACCTCTGTGCAGGCTGCACAAAATTTTCACCAGGCCGTTGAGCCGGCGAATGCTGCAGTCTGTCGGGTCAGCAATTTGCGTCGTTGCATTTGTGCAAGCAGGGCGTATACCTAAGGTCGTCAGGCCAGCCACAGCGTCGCGGCAGATCTGATCGGAATCGTTTCGCGTGACTGGCAAAAGCCGGCAACGGGCGATCGACACATAACGGCATATGCCGACTCGCGACCGACACTAGATCGGCGCAGGTGCACGAGGAGGAGACGATGAAAATGAATGATCCTGTAATGGGATACGGGCGCGTTCGCCCGGCGTTCCTGACCCGACGCGTTGCCGTCACCGCTTTTGCTGCGGCGATCACCACGATGATCAGCGCGGCACCGGCGCTGGCCTTCCAGTTCGAAGCTGGCCCGGTCAAGGGCAACCTCGACAACACGGTCTCCTACGGCCTGCTGATGCGCGCCCAGGGACGTGACGACAGCCTGGTCGGCATCGCCAACGGCGGCACCGCCCGCAACGTCAACGGCGACGACGGCAACCTCAACTACAAGGCGGGCGAGATCGTCAATCAGATTTTCCGCGCCACTCACGAACTCGAACTGAAGTACGGCGAAAACGTCGGCGTGTTCGTCCGCGCATCGGAATTCTTCGATGTCCAGGTTGCCAACGATCTCGAAAAATTCGGCCCGCGTGGCCGCGACCGGTTGCAGATGCACTGGGAACTGCTCGATGCCTTCCTGAGCGTCAGCGGCAAGCCGTTCGGCGATCGCAGCAGCAATGTCCGTATCGGCAACCAGGTGCTCAACTGGGGCGAATCGACCTTCATCCCGAACGGCATCAACGTCACCAATCCGCTCGACATCCTGCGCCTGCGCGCCCCGGGTGCGGAACTGCGCGAAGCGCTGCGGCCGACGCCGATGCTGTCGTTCTCCCAGGAACTGACCGATTCCCTGACCGCCGAGGCCTATGTGCAGGCGCGCTTCGACAACGTCCTGATCGATCCGCGCGGCTCCTACTTCTCGACCACCGACATCGTCAGCGACGACGGCAATCGGGCGGTGATCGGTTTCGGCCGGCGCGATGATGATTTCAGCGGCAACCCGATCCCGCCGACCAACCCGGCGTTCCCGACCACCCAGGCGCTCGGGCTCGGGCCGTTCGATCCGGCTGCCAGCATCTGGGTGCCGCGTACCGGCGTCCGCGACCGTCCCAACGGCTTCGGCCAGTTCGGCGCGGCGACCCGCTATCTGGCCGACTGGCTGGGCTCCACCGAGTTCGGCCTCTACTACCTGTACTACCACTCGCGGACGCCGATGGTGTCGGCGGTGAAGAAGAGCGGCACGCCCGGCACCGGCACCACGTCGATCCTGACCCCGACGCCGCTTGCCGGCCCAACCGGCCAGAACGGTACGGCGGCCTACTTCACCGAGTACCCGAAGAACATCCATCTGATCGGCCTGTCGTTCAACACCCAGTTGCCGAGTGGCACGGCGCTGCAGGGCGAGTACAGCTACCGCGCGAACGTGCCGTTGCAGCGCGCGGCCACCGAAGTGCTGTTCGCCGCCGTTGGCCTGCCATCCAATCTGGCACCGAATCCGGCCGACATCGCGGACGGTGCCGAAGTGCGCGGCTGGAAGCGGGTCAAGGCGCATCAGATCCAGACCACGGCGACCCATCTGGTGCCGACCATCCTCGGTGCCCATCAGCTGTCGCTGGTCGGCGAAGTCGGCTACGTCTTCCTCGATCTGCCGGGCAATGTGCTGTTCGATGGGCCGGGTGCCGGCCTGCCGGCGCTGACGGCGGCATCGGGATCATCTGGCGGCTCGGTGCAGAACGGCGGCTACCTCACCCAGCATTCCTGGGGCTACCGCGCCGTCGCCCGTCTCGACTACCTGAGCCTGATCGGCGCGATCAACATGTCGCCGCGTGTGGTCTTCTCGCACGACGTCAAGGGTGTCAGCCCGACCTTCAATGAAGGCGCGCAGGCAGTCACCGTCGGCCTGAACTTCAATTACCAGCAGCTCTACACGGTGGATGTCTCGTACACCTCGTTCTTCGGTGGACGGGAGTACTGCGGGTCCGACGATCCGGTCGTGGTCGCCTCCAACGGTGCCGCCGCCGGTCAGCCGCTCAGCTACTGCACCGCTGCCAATCCGCTGAAGGACCGCGACTTCATCGCCCTGACAATGACTTACGCGTTCTGAAGGCCAGGAGCCCCAAACATGAAACCCATTCGACTCAAGACTTCCCTGATCGCCGCCGCATTCGGCGTGATGGCCGCGTTTTCCGCTGCTGCCGAGGAATTCACCGCCACCGGTGCCGAAGTTGCCGGCAATGCCGCTGGCACCATTCCCGCCTGGACCGGCGAAGTGCTGAAAGCCCCGGCGGGTGCCAAGCCCGGCATTCTCTATCCGGATCCATTCGCTTCCGAAAAGCCGACGCTGACGATCACCGCAGCGAACGCCGAGGAGCACAAGGCCCATCTCACCGCCGGCCAGCTGGCGATCTTCAAGAAGTATCCGAACTACAAGATCAACGTCTATCCCAGCCACCGCACCGGCGTCTTCCCGCAGGGCTACTACGACGAGACCAAGGCCAATGCCGGCAAGGCCAAGCTGTCGGATGGCGGCAACGGCGTGCTCGGGGTCAGCGGCGGCCTGCCGTTCCCGCAACCGAAGAACGGCAGCGAAGCGATCTGGAACTCGCTGACCCGCTATCGCGGCGAGACCTACGGCACCGACAACATGCAGTTCGCGGTCACCCGCGGTGGCGATTTCACGCCGGTGCGCTTCCAGTACCTGATCGACTACAACTTCAGCGCACTCGGCAAGAAGCCGGCGGACCGCGAAGACAACCTGCTGTTCTACTTCCTGCAGCGGATCGTCGCCCCGGCGCGTCTGGCCGGTTCGGTGCTGCTGGTCCACGAGCCGCTGGATCAGACCAAGGTGTTCCGCTCGGCCTGGACCTACAACCCCGGCCAGCGCCGCGTCCGTCAGGCACCGAATGTCGCCTATGACAACCCGGGCACGGCGGCCGATGGCCTGCGCACCAACGATGACTTCGCGCTCTACAACGGTGCCACCGATCGCTATGACTTCGAACTGGTCGGCAAGCGGGAGATCTACATCCCGTACAACAGCTACAAGCTGTCCAGTGGTGCCAAGCAGGAAGACATCGTGCGGCCCGGCTTCCTCAATCCGGACCTCACCCGCTACGAACTGCACCGCGTCTGGGTGGTCGACAGCAAGCTCAGGAAGGGCACCTCGCACCTGTACGCGCGGCGCACCTTCTACCTCGACGAGGACACCTGGCTGCCGGCGCTGGTCGACAAGTACGACGGCCGTGGCGAGCTGTTCCGCACCGGCGAGTTCCACTCGATCCAGCTCTGGGACGTGCCGATGACCTACGGCACCACCGAAGTCCATTCCGACCTGCAGTCGGGCCGCTACCTGGCGCTGGGCGTGCGCACCGGCGACGACAAGATGTACGTGCCGACCAAGCTGACGGTTGCCGACTTCACGCCGGCCAGCTTGCGCGAATCGGGCGTCCGCTGAGCGGCGACGCGCAAGTCCTTGCAGTAACGGACACCAGGGCCGACGGATCTTCCGCCGGCCCTGTTGGTTTCGACCTTTAAACGAACAATGAGAGAACGGCGATGCGCAAGCCGCAACGATTGATCGTGGCCTCCCTGCTGGGCGCAGGCGCGCTCGCGGTGGCCGCGCAAGTGAATGCGCAGAATCCGGCGGCGGACGCCGAGCCCGCCGCAGCCACGGCAGCTAGCGCAGCGCCGGCGAAACCGGTGCCGCTATCGGTCGCCGGGCCGGTGGCGAAGTCGACCGTCGAACGCCTGCTGCTGAACGATGCGGCGCGCGTAGGCCAGCGCATCGTCGCGGTCGGCGAGCACGGCTACACAATCAGCTCCGACGATGAGGGTGCCACCTGGCAGCGCGCCGCCGGCCTGCGCCGGACCATGCTGACCAAGGTCGCTTTCGTCGATGACAAGACCGGCTGGCTCGTCGGCCACGACGGCCTGATCGCCGCGACTGACGATGGCGGCGCGACCTGGAAGGAACAGCGCTACGCCCCGGCCGACGAGGCCCCCTTGCTCGGCGTGTTCGCTCGCGATGCCTCGAATGCGATCGCCGTCGGTGCCTATGGCCTGTACCTGGAAACCAGCGACGGCGGCAGCACCTGGACCGCTCGCAAGATCGCCCTAGGTGACGACGACCGCCACCTCAACGCGATCACCGCTTTCGGTGCCGGCAAGCTGGCGATCGTCGGTGAATCGGGCAGCGTGCTGATCTCCGCCGACCAGGGCGCGACCTGGGCGGCCGCCACGCCGCCCTATGAAGGCTCGTACTTCGGTGCGCTGGCGATCGGCAAGGAGGCTTTGATGATCTACGGCCTGCGCGGCCAGGCTTTCGTCACGGCTGATGCGGGCGCGACCTGGACGGCAGCCGTAGGCTCTGGCCCCGTTACCCTGCTTGGCGGCGGCGTGGCCGCCGATGGCAGCGTGACCCTGGTCGGCTCGGCAGGATCGGTGCGGATCAGCCGCGATGCCGGCAAGACCTTCGCGCCGCTCGCCCCATCGAAGATTGCGGCGTTCTCGACGGCACTGCCGCTGGACGCCACGCACGCACTGCTGTTCGGCGAAGCCGGCACCAGCGTTCTTGATCTCGCAGGAGCCGCCCAATGAGCCCGATCCCGCGCAAGACCACGGCCGACCTGCCACGCATCGAAGGGCCGCTCGGTGGGGTGATCCAGGGCTTGTCGAACCTGCTGTTCAACAACCGCGCGCTGATGCTCGGCATCTTCGCGGCGCTGACCGTGTTCCTCGCCTGGTCGGCGAGCGGGCTGAAAGTCGACGCCGGGTTCAAGAAGATGATCCCGCTCGAACATCCGTACATGAAGACGTTCACGGACTACGAGCAGACCTTCGGCGGTGCCAATCGCATCATCGTCGCGCTGATCCGCGAGCCGGTCGAAGGCCAGACCACGACGATCTTCGACAAGGCCTTCATGGCCACGCTCAAGGCGGCGACCGACGATCTGTTCTACATCAAGGGTGTCGACCGCCCGACCGTGCAATCGCTGTTCACCCCGAACGTGCGCTTCATCGAGATCGTCGAAGGCGGCTTCGCCGGCGGCAACGTCATCCCGGCCACCTTCCAGGGCGAGCCGGAAGATCTGGAGACGGTGCGCCGCAACGTCCAGAAAGCCGGTCTGGTCGGCCGCCTGGTCTCCAACGATCTGCGCGGCGCGTTGATCCGCGCTGACCTGCTCGTCGTCGATCCGGAAACCGGCGAAAAACTGAACTACCCGCGCATCGCAGCGGAGCTGGAAGCGCTGCGCGCCAAGTACCAGAAGGACGGCGTCACGGTGCATGTCATCGGCTTCGCCAAAGCGGTCGGCGACATCACCGCCGGTGCCAAAGGCGTGATCGCCTTCTTCGGCATTGCCTTCGTGATCACCGCATTGCTGCTGCTCTGGTACACCAAGTCCGCGAAGCTGACCGGGGTGGCGCTGGTCTGCGCGCTGCTGCCGGTGTTGTGGCTGCTCGGCACCTTGCCGCTGGCCGGTTATGGCATCGATCCGCTATCGATCCTGGTGCCATTCCTGATCTTCTCGATCGGCTGCAGCCACGCCGTGCAGATGACCAATGCCTGGAAGGACGCGATCGCCGACGGCTTCGATTCCACCGATGCTTCGCGCTTCGCGTTCTCGCAGTTGTTCATTCCGGGCACCCTGGCGCTGGTCACCAATGCGCTCGGCTTTCTGGTGATCATGCTGATCAAGATCGACATCGTCCGCGAGCTGGGCATCACCGCCACGCTCGGCGTCAGCTTGATGATCATCACCAACAAGATGGTGCTGCCGATTCTGCTGACCTATTTGCACATCGATCAGAAGACGCTAGCTGCCAAGCAGGCGCAGGAGAAAAGCTTCGAGCCGATCTGGCACGCCTGCTCGCACTTCGCCGAGCGCCGCACGGCGGTCTGGGCGATCGCCGGCAGCGTCGTGCTGCTGGTCATCGGTATCGCGCTGGCGCGCGGGCAGAAGGTGGGCGATCTCGGTTCGGGCCTGCCGGAGCTGCGCGAGGACTCCCGCTACAACCGCGACAACGCGGCGATCACCAGCAATTTCAAGATCGGCGTCGATGTGATTTCGATCGTCGTCCAGACCCATGACATCGACGGTGCCTGCACCGATCACCGGGTGATGGATGCGATGGATGCCTTCGACTGGCGGATGAAGAACGTCGATGGCATCGCCAGCGCGATGTCGCTGCCGAGCATGGCCAAGATCGTCAATTCCGGCTTCAACGAAGGCTCGCTGCGCTGGCGAGTGCTGGCGCGCAATCGTGACGTGCTCGCCCAGGCGGTGACGCCGATCGACACCGGCACCGGTCTTTTGAACTCGGACTGTTCGGCGATGCAGATGCTGTTCTTCACCAGCGATCATCAAGGCGAAACCCTGGCCCACATCGTCCAGTCGGTGAAAGACTGGAACACCGAGTTCAAGGCACCCGGCAGCGAATTCGCCGAAATTGCCCCGCTGGTCGAGTTCAAGCTGGCTTCCGGTAATGCCGGTGTGATGGCGGCGACCAATGAAGCGGTCGAGGCAGCCGACAAGCACGAGCTGGCGGCGATCTTCGGTGCCATCACCCTGATGTGCCTGCTGACCTTCCGCTCGTTCGGTGCGACGCTGTGCATCATCCTGCCGCTGGCACTGGTATCGCTGTTGAACAATGCCTTGATGGCGGTGCTCGGCATCGGCCTGAAGGTGTCGACCCTGCCGGTGGTCGCACTCGGCGTCGGTGTCGGCGTCGACTACGGCATCTACCTGTACGACCGCATCGAAGTGCATCTGCACCACGGCAAGACCCTGGTCGAAGCTTTCTTCATCGCGCTGCAGGAACGTGGTGCCGCCGCGGCGTTCACCGCGGTGACCATGAGCCTTGGCGTGGCGACCTGGGCGTTCTCGGCGCTGAAGTTCCAGGCCGATATGGGCCTGCTGCTGAGCTTCATGTTCCTGGTCAACATGCTCGGCGCGCTGATTCTGCTGCCGTCGCTGCTGGCGTTTTTCGTCAAGGAGAAGAAGGCTTGATCGAATTTTGCTGGTCCCCTTCCCCCGCTCGCGGGGGAAGGTCGGGATGGGGGGCGTTTGGCCGTTGCGCTGAATTCAACCGCCCCCACCCCAGCCCTCCCCCGCATGCGGGGGAGGGAGCACGACGCGCTTTGTGATCCGACCATCTCGGCACCTTCCGTCACGGCACCACGCGTTCGCGGATAATCCGCGTCCGCCATGAGCCTCGCACCGCCCCGTCCTGCTGTGATCGCCTTGCCGTCGCCGGCCAGGCTGCGGGCGGCGATCGCGGCCGAGGGCTATGCCTTTGTCGCCGGTGCCGCGATGCAAGGCGCGCTGTTGTCAGCCGGTTCGCTCGCCGACTGGGCTGCGTTCAGCAGCAGCTGGAACGAGCTCGCGCTCGATGCCTTCATGGCCGATGGCGGTCGCTATCGCCGCCGTCGCCATGCGGTGTATGCGATCGAAGCCGGCGGCACGCTGGCGCGCGAGGCTCATCAGCCGCACTGGCAAGGGCTCGAATACAACCCGCTGAACGGCGGTGTCGCGCGCTGGTTCGAGCCGGTGCGCGAGGCGATCGGCGCGGGTGCCAGCATCGCCACGATCCTGCGCTGGTGCACAGGCCTGTTCGGGCGGCTGTCGCCGGAGGTCGCTGCCTGGCGAGTCGAAGTCCACCAGTTCCGCATCGAAGCCGGCCCCGGCATCGCCGGCCAGCCGACGCCGGAAGGCGCGCATCGCGATGGCGTCGATCACGTGCTGGTGCTGATGATTCACCGGCAGAACATCGCCGAAGGTACGACAACGATCATCGATGCGGATGGCAATACGCTCGGCAGCTTCACCCTCACCGAAGCCTTCGACGCTGCCCTCGTCGACGACGCCCGCGTGCGCCACGGCGTGACGCCGGTGGAAGCGCTGGACGCGAGCCAGCCGGCTTATCGCGATGTGCTGGTGGTGACCTTCAAGCGGCGCTGAGCGTTTTCCCTTCGCATCTGCAAACACTCGTCATTCCCGCGTAGGCGGGAATCCAGTTCTCATGCGGCGCGCTAAGGCCAAAACTGGATCCCCGCCTGCGCGGGGATGACGGGCTTTTGTGTATCTGCGCTCGGGCCCAGATCCGCTCTCAGACCAGGTCGCTGTGCTGCGGCACCGGCTGGCCTTCGTCAAAGAACGCCATCGATACCGAGTTCAGGCAGTAGCGCAGGCCGCTCGGCCGCGGGCCATCGTTGAACACGTGGCCGAGGTGGCCGTCGCAGCGCTGGCAGCGCACTTCGGTGCGGACCATGCCGTAGCTGCGATCGGTGATGTTACGGATATGGGCCGCATCGAAAGGCTCGAAAAAGCTCGGCCAGCCGGTGCCGGAATCGAACTTGGTGTTCGAGCGGAACAGCGGCAGGCCGCATAGCCGGCAGGCGTAGGTGCCGGCTTTCTTGTTGTCGACGAAGTGGCCGCAGAAGGCGCGCTCGGTGCCGTGCTCGAGCAGCACGCGGTGCTCCTCGGCGTTCAAGGATTGCGCCAGCTCGGTCTTCAGCGCGGGGCTCAAGGGCCGCAGATCGTAGCCGCTGGGCGACGGCGGGACCGGAGGATTGACGATGACGGGTTCTGGTTTGGCCATGATTGATTTCCAAATCGATTGATTGTTCGGGGGATTACTTGCGGAGGTAGTCGGCGAACTTGTGTTCGAGCTTGTCGACCTTCGGCAGCGCCACGCCGGCGATGTACGGCTGGCCAGGATTCCGCAGCGCGTAGTCCTGGTGATAGACCTCGGCGGTGAAGAACTCCTCCAGCGGCACCAGCGCGGTGACGATGGGGCTGTGGAACACTTTTGCGGCTTCGAGCTGGGCGATGTAGGCGGCGGCCACGTCGCGCTCGGCGTCATCGTGGACGAAGATCGCCGAGCGGTACTGGCGGCCGCGGTCGTTGCCCTGGCGGTCGAGCGTGGTTGGATCGTGGGCGACCGCGAACAGCACTTTCAGCAGCGCACCGTAGCTGATCACGGCCGGGTCGTAGACGATCTTGACGACTTCGGCGTGGTCGGTGCGGCCGCTGCAGACCGCTTCGTAGTTGGCGCTGTCGGCACTGCCGCCGGCATAGCCGGAAATGACTTCGGATACGCCGTCGAGGCGCTCGAACACCGCTTCCACGCACCAGAAGCAGCCGGCCGCGAAGACGGCTTCCTGCGGCCCATCGGTGGTCGGGCTCAGATCGCGGGCCGGGTCGGGAAAACCGGAATGGTCGGCGCGCCTGGCGGCGGCGGGAAGATCACAGACGATGTTCATGGAGGGCTCGCTTGGGGGTTTGGAGTCGGAGGCAATGGCGGCGGCATCAGCGGCACGGCCGAAGTCTGCGGACCAGCGGGTATTGAGGCAGCGGATCATGCGCCAATCGTCCGGCCGCGACCGGCAAGCTGTCTGCGCCGGGCCGTTCCGGATTCATGGCCGATCCTTCACACCGCGCGGGCCACGCCGGCATCGTGGCCGGACTTGCGCTGAATGAATTCGATCTTGTAGCCGTCCGGGTCTTCGACGAAAGCGATCACCGTGGTGCCGTGCTTCATCGGCCCGGCTTCACGAACCACCTTGCCGCCGCGCGCCTTGACCATGTCGCAGGCTTGGGTTGCGTCCGCCACTTCGAGCGCGACGTGACCATAAGCGTTGCCCAGCTCGTAGCTCTTGGTATCCCAGTTGTGGGTCAGCTCCAGCTCGGCACCGAGCTGCTCGCCATCGACCCGGTCTTCAGCGCCGAGAAAGGCCAAGGTGAATCGGCCCTCCGGATAATCGCGACGCGAGACCAGCTTCAGGCCGAGCACGTCCTGGTAGAACTGGATCGAGCGGTCGAGATCGCCGACTCTGAGCATCGTGTGCAGGATTTTCATCGTTCACTCCCGAATGACTACAGGTGAGGGCAAGGTGGGGCGGCCGCAAGTGAATGCAAGGCAGCCGATCACGTGGGGCCCAAAACGAATGTTACCGGCCGGTACGGAGCCGTGGAGCATCATCCGACCGGATTCCTCCGAGGACGTACCCTCGTCGTCACGCGCGTCGCGGCGGCGGCCTGAGCCCTTCGGCGGAAGCGCTGACGCCTTGCTGCAACATCGCTGGCGCATGGTTCTTGCTTGAACACTTGCCTGTGGAAACCGGCTAAAGTCAAGACCATGATGCCCTCGATCCTCAAGCTCGATATTGGTGGGATGCCGGTCGGCTGGATCCGTTGGCAGACTGCCGCGACGCTCTACGCACGTGACTGCGTGCGTTGGGAAGCCGGTGCCGAGCAATTCATCATCCACGGCGGCACCAATGGCCGTACCGGCTTGCCGTCGGAGCTGCGCATCGGCTCGATCATCGCGGTGGCCGATCGTTCGCGCCGCTACAGCGGCGGCAACGCGCCGCTGTTGACCAACCGCACCCTGTTCCAGCGCGATCGCAACCTCTGCCTGTACTGTGGCCGGCTGTTCTCGCCGAACGATCTGACCCGCGACCACATCATCCCGGCCTCGCGCGGCGGCGACAGCATCTGGGAAAACTGCGTGACCGCCTGCCGCAACTGCAACCAGTACAAGGACGACCGCACGCCCGAAGAAGCCGGCATGAAGCTTCTGGCGGTGCCGTACATCCCGAACCTGGCCCAGTACCTGATCCTGTCGAACCGACGGATCCTGGCCGACCAGATGGAATTCCTGCTGGCTTATGCGCGCAAGAAGGTTCCATGTAAGCCGCTAAATAGGTCCGTCATTGCTAATTAGCTGCGTCTTGGGGCTAATTGGTTTGCGAAAGACCCGGCCGGTAAATCAATCACTTACGCAGATCTGAGTAAGCGGGCCGCTGGAACCACAACCGAATTGCTCCTTCCACCCACGCGAACCACTCGACGTGGAACCGCTCGTCCCCGCCCGGCAGGGGAACGCTTGGAACGGCCAAGCCCCTTGCGGCATCAGGCACGGCTTCCGATCGGTTCGGAACCAGATGATCCGATCGACTGGGCGTCCTTGGATAGAAACGTCGAAGCGAACTGCTCGCGTAGAGGAACAGACAGTCGGCGAGTTTTTAGGCAGAACGGCAGAACCCAAAGCCGAAAGTTTTCAGTAGAAGGAAACTCGAACACAGGTAGCGGGAACTGGAAGGATAAGGTCTTCGGGTAGATCAGGACCGCGCCACCCTTTCCGGCAAGATAACTTTGCCCGTAATGCGGCTTGATTGATCTTTGCCAGCGCATTGAAACCGCTCCTTCACGCCGCGCTATCTGCGAACCGGCACATCAATGCTGCTGCCGCTATACCAGCGGATCGTCAACGGCTTCCTGGCGTCGCGAGCGGTCTCTTCCTTGACGTCCTTGCCGGAGCCGAGATTGAGCTGCTGGTCGGGCCGCTTGTTGACGCCGAGCACCAGCACGATCCGGCTGCCGGCCGTGAGCTTGCGGCTGGTCAGGCGCTCGATGGTGAACGGCAGTTGCTGGCGTTTGCCTGCGACCAGCAGCCGGCGACGGGTTCGGTCCTTGGCATAGCTCGCGCGGAACTCGTAGGGATCGAATAGCTGGAGGTAGGTGCCGCCGGCCAGCAACTCGTAGACCGTGATTTTCAGATCGACGTCCTGCTTGTTGACCTTCAGATCCAGCTTGCCGCTTAGTTGGCCGCTGATTTCCAGCGGCTGCTGCAGCGGTTCGCTCGAGTAGACGACGGCGTTTTCCGCCAGCAGGTTCTTGCTCATCACTTCCGATGGCGGAATCGTGAGGTCCTTGCGATCGGAGAAGTCGACGGTCTGCTCGGCGTAGCTGTCCGCCGACGCGGGGCGTTCGGCCAGACGGCGGCGCTCGTTCGGCGCGCCTGCGTCGAGAAAGTATCGCTGCGGGGCATTGGCCATCGCGGCGATCGACGGCGCGTGGCGCCATTGGTTGGCGCCCATCACCTGGTAGTTGATCCGGTCTTTCAGTAGCGCCGGCTTGGGCGCGTTCTTGAAAATGGAATCGAACCATTGATAACGCAGTTCCCGCAAATTGGTCTGCGCGACGGCATCCAGCAGGTAGCCTTTCAAGTCCGGCGCCGGAGCGTCCTGCGCGACGTTGTCGTCGTAGGGGCCGATCAGCAAAGTGTGATTGGCTTTGGCGTTGTAGCGCACGTGCTCGCTGAAGGTGTAGAGCGCGCCGGCATCGCCGCCGTAGTAGCCGGCCAGGGTCAATACCGGGATATTGACCCTGGCGAACTGCTTGCGGAACGGGATCAGCTTCTGCCAGTAACGATCGTAGCTAGGGTGATCCAGCCACTCGTCGAAGGCGCGGTTCGGCGGCGCGTAGCGGCGATCCAGATCGCGGTAACGCTTGCCGCTGGTGAACCAGGTCTGATCCAGCAGTCGCCAGACCATGTCGTCTGTGCTCGGCGGGGCCAGGCCTGGTTTGAGGGGCGGCAAGGTATTGAATTGCGCCCAGCGATACGCCGAGTTGCGGACGATGTTGCCGCTCATCGGGAAATCGATGCCCGGCGCGGACGCGAAGCTGGTGGCGATGGCCTTGAGGGCTTTGGGCGGACGCTTGGCGACGGCCCAGGCAGCCGAGCCGCTATCGGTGCCGCCGACCATGCCGACCCGGCCGTCGCTCCAGCTCTGCTTGGCGATCCAGTTGATCACCGCGCGCGCATCTTCGCCGTCGTGAGTGAACGGGGTGACCGCATTCGGGTTGTTGCTTCGCTTGCCGCGCGTGTACGCCACCACGCCGACATAGCCGTGCGCCGCCGCTTCGCGCGCTGAATCCTGAGTGATGTGGATGCTGAATTCGAGCAGGGTAGGCAATGGAATCGAAGCGCCCTTGGGGCGGATCACCACCGCCTGGATCCGCCGCCCGCCTGAGGTCTTGATCGTCACCTGCTCGTCGGCGATGTAGCGACGCCCGCCGTCCTCGGAATCGAGCGCTTCGATCAGCGGGCTGAAGCTGCGATAGGCGTCGAAGGACAGGTAAGTCCAGATCAGATCCACCGCCTGGGTGAAGTCGACGCTGCCCTTGGCGCGGTATTGATCGAAGGACTTCTGCAAGGCCTGCTCGAACACCGAGCGCGGCGTCTCCAGCCAGACCGTCACCGCATGCGCGTCGCGATCGTTGAGCCGCGGCACCACTTCCTTGAAGGCCTGCTTGAAGGCATTGGCGAACGGCAGGCCGCTGGTGGTCTCGATGGACCTTGCCCGCGCGTAGATGTCGTAGAGCACGGCCTTGTCGACCGGGCGCGGCAGGTTCGATGGACGCTGCCGCGCCTGCAGCGACAGCCGCGTGTCATAGGCCGCCGTGTAGTCACCGGCGACCAGTTGCAGCGCGGCGAGGTTGGTCAGATAGCGGTCGATATCGCGCTCTTCGTAGACCGGCAGGATGCGAGTCGCGAGATCGCGCATCGCCGCGGGCGCTGAAGCGTCGTTGGCGGTCGGCGGCGGGCGGAACTCGAATTCCTGCGCCATCGCCACACAAGGCAGCCAGCTCATCAACCACAGCAGACTCAGCCAGGAGATTCGCTTCACGGCCGGTCACTTCCGGGAACTGGATGCGGTATTTCCGGTGCCGCCTTGACCAGATGCAGCACGCGGGAGAACAGACGGTTGCCGGTCTCCGCAGCCTTGCCGATGTGGACGATGCTGGTCGTCGACAGCTCGTGAGTCAGCACGTCGATGACCCGCTCGAGCGACTCGTCCTCGAGCATGCTCAAGGCCTCATCCATCACCAGCCAGGAAGGTGATTGCAGCAGCACGCGCGAGAACGCCAGACACATCTGATCCTCGTGACTCAGCTCGCGATCCCAGCGCCGCTCGGCATCGAGCAGCGGCACCAGCCGCTCCAGCCCCAGGCGCTTGAGCGCGTGCTCGCAGGTGCTGTGCGCGAAGCTGTCAGCCGCCAGCGGGTAGGCGAGCACTTCGCGCAAGCTGCCGCTGGGCAGGTAAGGCGTGCCGCGCGGCATGTACAGGATCGGCTCGTCCGCCGGACGCGTGATCTCGCCGACGCCCCAGGGCCACAAGCCGGCGAGGGCGCGGAACAGCAGGGTCTTGCCGGTGCCGGCGGTGCCCAGGATCAGCACCCGCTCTCCGGTTCGGACGACGACGTTGGCCTGGTCCAGCCGATCACGTCCCGGTGCCGATTCGACCTCGAGTCCGGCGATGCTCATCGAGCCGCTGGCGCCGTCGGTATAGGTGATGCGGCTCGCGTAGCGAACCATCTCGGCATTCGCGGTCAAGGCTTCGCGGAAGCCGGCGACGCGCAGCAGAGTGGCGCGCCACTCGGCGATGGTGCCGAAGTTGTCGACGAACCAGCGCAGCGCCTGCTGCGCCTGGGTGAACGCGGCGGCAGCCATCATCATGCCGCCGAAGGAAATCTTGCCGGTCAGATAGAGCGGCGCGGCGATCAGGATCGGCGCCACCAGAGTGGTCCAGCCGAAGCCGGCGGTGACCCAGGTCAGGTGGGTCCAGCCGCGCACCAGGCGGCGCATCGCCGCCATCACGTCGCCCAGATGGCGTTCGACGCGACGCTTCTCATCGGCCTCGCCGGCGGCGAGCGAGATGCCGTCCAGGTGTTCGTTGATGCGCACCAGCGCGAAGCGCAACTCGCCTTCGCGCGAGTAGCGATCGGCATTGCGCGCGATCAGGCTGCGCCCGACCCAGTAACTCAGCAGCGAGCCGGTGCCGGCATACAGGATCGCCGCCCAGACCATGAAGCCGGGCACCGCGTAGTCGATGCCGCCGATGCGGATGCTGAAGTCCGCCGAGATGCCCCAAAGGATGCCGGAGAACGAAATGAACAGGATCGAGGCCTGCAGCAGACCGGCGCCGAGATCGGTCGACAGGTCGCACATCTTCTGCGCGTCTTCGGTCATCCGCTGATCGGGATTGACGCCCATCGGCCCTGCGGTGGACAGCCAGAACGCGCGGCGCGGCAGCATCCAGTGGCCGACCAGATCGCGCACCACGCCTTCCCGCAGCTTGATCTTCAAGCTCTCCAGCACCCAGCGCTGAAAGACGTTGAGCACCAGCAATAACGCGGCGATCATGAAGAACACGCCGAGCTGGACCAGGAACTCGCGCAGGTCGCGACGCGACAGCGCGTCGTAGAACGGCTTGTTCCAGCGATTGAGCACGATCTGCCCATAGGAGGTGGCGATGATCACCACCAGCAGGCTGCCCATCAGAACCTTGAGCGAGCGCCCGACCGACGACGCGAACAGCGCCCGCCGCAAGGTGCCGAGCTGACGGAGCACGCCCGAGCGGGCACCAGCCTCGGCCGCCAGGGCTGCGGCATCGGCGGCGCTGTCCTTAATGGTCCTGCCCCAAGGCCGCACGCCGGGCAGCGATGCAGGAGATGAAGGCGGCGTAGCTCCAGGCCAGATGTTTGGCCGAGGTTTGCCGACCGTTGTCCTGATCGAATTGTTCGGACAGCGCGCCACTCGCCGGCGTCCAGGCGCGCACCGTCTCCAGGTAGGCATCGCCGCGTGCGATCCAGTGCGCGGCCTGGTCCGATTTCATCGCCGCACGAAAGCAGAACTCCGAAGCACCCAGGGTCGAGAAGTAGTAGGCGCCGCCCGAGTAATAGACATCGCCCGGATAGCGGCCCATCGCCGGGCCTCGATCCGCCGGGCGATTGCGGTTGATCGCATAAAGCCCGTCGAACAGGGTTTCAAGACGCGCCAGAGTCGCCTGCATGCGCGGGTCGGCTACCGAGTGCTTTTGATCGCCGGCTTCGACATGGATGGCCGCGAGGATCACCGCGATATCCAGTTCCTTCGACGAGCGTTCTCCGGACGTGAGCGTCCGCGATCGGTAGCAATTTTCTTCGGCGAGCCAGAAGCCATCCAGGGCTTTGACGAGCATCGAAGCCTCTGCACGACAGCACAGCGCCAGCCCGGGCTCAGCCTGCGACTCGAACCAACCGGCACCCTGCTCAAGTGCTGCGGCCGATACTCTCAGCGTGTAGTAGTGCAGCCCGTTTTCCTCTTCCCAGATGTCGAAAGACGGCTCGTGGCAATGGTGCAAGGTGAAGTCGAGATTGGCGCGAATCAGCGCAGCGAGATCGGCACTGACGGCGGGCGCAAGCTCAACATCACGCGCCCAGCGCATCAAGGCCAGCGCTTGCAGCGGCGGACCATCGTGCTGCGGCCGTGCCCACTTGGAGATGTCCAGGCTGCCATCGGGATTGACCCGGGTTTCGGCGAACGCGGCATCACCATGCACAGCGGCGAGATCGTCGTCTTCCCGGATGAACTTCAGGAAATCCGGAGCGACGCCATCGCGCCGCGTCGGCGATGCCGCCAGTGCGCGCCCGTCCAGCTTCTGCAGCGACAGACCAAAGCGCAGGAAGTCGGCGAACTGCTGAAGCGCCTCGGGCCCGACCACGCCCTCGAGAAACAGCAGGCGCAACGCGTCGATCACCACCGCCGAATCGCGGTACCAGTGAAAGAAATAATCCGGGTCCGGATCGTAGGCGCCGAGCACCGATGAGGCGATGATGCTGCCCTTGACCGGACGCACCGTCTGGCCGAAACCCGGCCGCGTCTTGACCAGATCGACCGCCGACACGCTGTTCAGCATCGCGTTTGCCGCGTAGGCCGCCTGGCGATCCAGCCACTGATGAAAGCGCTCCGTCACGGAGCGGCTCCCGCTACCAGATGCGGGCTGCTGAAGCCCAGCCGGCGCAGGCCGGTCTGCACTTCGGGCACGCTCATGAACAGCTTCCATAGCAGGCCCGTGCGATGGTTTTCCATCATCACCACGATGGGCCCCTGGTCGATCGCCAGAAAGGTGTCGGCGGTCCAATCGTGCTGCTCGTTGAAGGCGTCGACGAAGCCATAGCGCTTCCAGATCTTGTCGCCGTGCTCGCGCAGGAAATAACGCAGCGTTGCCATGACTTCGTTGGGCGCATAGGGCAGGCTCGCCAGCGCCGCAGTCGGCGTGATGGTGCCGTTGTCGTTGTCAGGCGCATGCGCCGAGTAGCCGGCATGATCGTCGCTGGCGGTCAGGCCCCAGCAGGTCTCGCCATAGCCCTTGAAGCGATGCGGATTGGCAATGCAGTGCGCGCGATTGATCTGCACATGCCGGCAGTTCAGATCCCAGTAATCGGCATAGCGATCCTTCAGGTCGCGCGGATCGAGGCCGCAGAACGAGTAATGCGTGAAGAACAGCGGCCCGCCATAAGGCATGCCCAGCGGCAGCTTGATCCCGTAATAGGAACTGCCATTGAGAAAGCCCCGGCCTGCGGCAAAGCCCTGGTGGTAGACGACGGGATCAATCGGATAGCGCCTGGACCCCGCCGCCAGCACGTAGGTGACCAGGCACTCGTTCCAGCCACGAATCTCGTGATTCATCGCCCAGCCGTTGTTCGGGCTCCAGTGCCAGTACAGCAGCTTGCGGCCGCCTTGCGTGTACCAGTCCCACTCGACTTCGTCGCTGATCCAGTTGATGCGGTCGCGCAGCTTCTTTTCGGCTGGCGTATCGCGCTGGAAATATTGGCGCGCGCACAGCAGGCCCATCACCAGGAACGAGGTTTCGACCAGATCGCCCGCGTCATCCTTGCGGCTGAAAGCGATGGTGGCGCCGGTGCGGCCGTTCATGAAGTGCGGGAACGCGCCGTGGTAGCAAGTTGCGCGCACCAGCACGTCGAGCATGCTGGTCAGGCGATCCAGTGCTGCTTCGCGGCTCACCCAGCCGCGCTCTACCGCGACGATGATCGCCATCACGCCGAAGCCTGAGCCCCCCGTGGTAATCAGATCATCGGACGATCCAACTCTCGGCGGCGAGCAGTCGGGTGCAAGACCGCTGACCGGATGCGCGCCCTGCCAGAAGAAATCGAAAGTCTGACGCTGGACCTGCTCCAGCAGCGCCTCGTCTGGCAGCGCTGCAAGCGCCGCACCTGATCGTTCGGCCACCGCTGCATGGCGATGAGGTGCTTGGGCACTCTTGATATTTTCCGCTGTCACCATGAGGCCTCCTGATTGCCCTTCTTTGATTGCACGGATTCTGACGGCATTGGCTGATCCGGGTGCATCTATCGCGCCTGACAGGCTCGCTGCCCATTCATTCTGGCGACCTATCATGGCCAAGCCCCGAAACACTTCCAGAAAGGACTGATTGATGAGCCGTATCGACAAGCTGCTGGCCCAGATGACGCTCGAAGAGAAACTCGGCCAGCTGACCATGACCGCCTCCAGCTATGCGGTGACCGGCCCGATCATCGCCGGTGACTCGACCGATTCGATCGCCGACGGCACCCTCGGCAATCTGTTGAACATGGTCGGTTCCGGTCCGACGCACGAGATGCAGCGACTGGCGGTGGAAAAATCGCGCCTGGGCATTCCGCTGCTGATCGGCCTTGATGTGATCCACGGCCATCGCACTTTGTTCCCGATCCCGCTGGCGGAGATGGCGCTGTTCGATCCGCGGGCCTGGGAGCTGACCGCGCGAGAGGCCGCCGCCGAAGCCGCCGCCGACGGCCTGGCGATGACCTTCAACCCGATGCTCGATGTCTCCCGCGATCCGCGTTGGGGCCGCACCGCCGAAGGCCCGGGCGAAGACCCCTGGCTCGGCGCGCGACTGGCCGAGGCCAAGGTCCGCGGCTTCCAGACCGCCGATCTCGCCCGCCCTGATGCGCTCGCCGCCTGCGCCAAGCATTTCTGCGCCTATGGGCCGGTGATGGCCGGGCGCGAGTACGCGTCGGTGGACATCTCCGAACGCACCCTGCACGAGGTGCACCTGCCGCCGTTCGAAGCGGCGGTGGCCGCCGGCGTCGCTTCGATCATGCCGGCGTTCACCGATCTGAACGGCATCCCGATGACCGCGCACGTCGAACTGCTCGGCGACTACCTGCGCGGCAAGCTCGGCTTCGACGGCGTGCTGATCAGCGACTACAACGCCATCGGCGAGCTGATCCGCCACGGCGTCGCCGCCGATCTGGTCGAAGCCGCAGCGCTGGCGCTCAATGCTGGCGTCGACGTCGACATGATGGCCGACGCCTACCGCCGTGGCCTGCCGGTGGCGCTGGAACGCGGACTGGTGACCATGGCGCAGATCGACACCTCGGTGCGCCGTGTGCTCAGGCTCAAGGAGCAGCTCGGGCTGTTCGATGACCCTTATCGCCGTGGCTCGACCGCCGAGGTGCCCGAAGTGGTCGCGCAGCGCCGAAGCTTGGCGCGTGAGGTCGGCGCGCGGGCGATCGTGATGCTGAAGAACGACGGCGACACGCTGCCGCTCGCCGCTACCATCGGCAAGCTCTGCGTCATCGGCCCGCTCGCCGACAACGGTCCGGAAATGGGCGGCTGCTGGGGCGCGGCCGGGGAGCCGGACCAGCATGTCAGCGTGCTGTCGGGACTGCGGCAGGGCTTTCCCGGCACTGAGATCGTGCACGCGGCCGGCTGCGCCATCCGCGATGACGATGCCAGCCGCATCGGCGCGGCCGTCGAGCTCTGCGAAGGGGCCGACGCGATCCTTCTGTGCATCGGCGAGGCCCACAACATGAGCGGCGAGGCCGCGAGCCGTGCTTATCCGGAACTGCCCGGGCAACAGCGCGCGCTCACCGAAGCGGTACTCGAGCGAGCAAAAAATCTGGGCATTCCCGTCATCGCAATCCTGTTTTCGGGTCGGCCGCTGATCATCCCCTGGCTCGCAGAAAAGGCCGATGCGCTGCTCGCCGCCTGGTTTCTCGGCAGCGAAGCCGGCAACGCCATCGCCGATGTGCTCTCCGGCAAGGTTTCACCGAGCGGACGCACGCCGATGAGCTGGCCACGCGCACTGGGACAGGTGCCGATCTTCTTCGGCCAGCGCCCCAGCGGCCGGCCGATGAACCCGGACGATTTCTTTACCAGTAAGTATCTCGACGTTGCCAACGACCCGCTGTACTGCTTCGGCCACGGCCTGAGCTACGGACGCTTCAGCTACGCAGACCTGCGCGTGACGCCGGACAGCGTGTCGCTGACCGATACCATCAAGGTGCAGGTGACGGTCACCAACAGCGGCTCACGGGCGGCCCAGGAGACGGTGTTCCTGTTCACCCGCGACCCGGTGGCCTGCGTGGCGCGGCCACTGCTGGAACTGCGCGGCTTCGGCAAGATCGATCTGGGCCCTGGCGAAAGCGGCGTCGTCGCCTTGAGCCTGCTGGTCTCGGATCTGAAGTTCCTGGGCCGCGACCTGGCTCCGGTGTTCGAGCCCGGTGAACTCGAGATTCTGGTCGGACCTTGCGCAGACCGAGCGCAGCTACTCTCGGCGATGGTCAAGCTGCTTTGAGCCGCCACGCGGGTTAGTGGCAGGCCCCTGGAATGGGCGGGGCGCATCGGCCGTGGCACCCTGCTTGCGGTGCTCGACCATCAGGTGCCCGCATCGAGCAGCTCAGCCCATTTCCCAGGAGACGCAACGTGAGTGAAGGTCCGGAAAAGCCCCCCGAAAAAGAACTGGTGATGAACGTCTTGATGACCTCGGACATGGCCAACTTCAGCGGCAATGTTCATGGCGGCCGCATCCTGTCGCTGCTCGACAACGTCGCCTACGCCTGTGCGGCGCGCTACAGCAAGCATTACGTGGTGACCTTGTCTGTCGATCAGATGTTCTTCAAGGAGCCGATCCATGTCGGCGATCTGGTCACCTTCAAAGCGGCGATCAACTACACCGGCAAGACTTCGATGGAAGTCGGCATTCGAGTCGAAGCCGAGCATCTGCACACCGGTGTGCGCCGGCACACCAACACCTGCTACTTCACGATGGTGGCGCTTGATGCTGACCGAAAGCCGGCCTCGGTGCCATCGCTGAAGCTGGAGACCGACGCCGAGCGCATGCGCTACGCCGCTGCCGAAGAGCGCCGCGACCAGCGCAAGGCCAATGCCGCGAAGGCTGGCCGATGAGCAAAATCATTGCGATCGATGCCGTCGAACAGGCTGTGCGAACTGCAGGTTACGGCTGCAAATCGATACGCCGCTGAAGTCCGCCGCCGATCATCGACCCACACCCATCGAGGGCAATCCCCTGGGATCGCGCCGGCAACTCTTGTCGTAGCATCGCGGGCACAACGAGAAGCACGGCGATGGACGAGGAGAACGAAACGATGAGTCTGGAAATCAGCAAGCAGGGGGTGGCCGATCGCCTCGCCCGCTTCGGGCGCGAGGATGTCCAGGGTGCGCTGGACGTGATGACCGCCGATGCCGGCCAGCCCCGATGATGTCTTCGATTGGTTCCGAACTGCGCCTGCCCTGCGGCGCAGTGCTGAAGAACCGCCTTGCGAAAGCGGCGATGACCGAAGGTCTGGCCGACCCTCTGAACAGGGTCAGCGAGCGGCACGTGCGGCTTTACGAGCGCTGGGCAGGCAACGGCTTCGGTCTGATGCTCACCGGCAATGTGCAGGTCGATCGCCGTCAGCTCGAACGGCCGGGCAACATCGCCATCGATGACAGCGGCGGCCTCGAAGCGCTGCGCAAGCTGGCGGCGATCGGCACTCGCGATGGCGCGCATTTCTGGATGCAGATCAACCATCCGGGCCGGCAGACTGCGGCGGCGATCCATCCCCGGCCGCTGTCGCCATCGGCGATCTCGCTGCCGGTCGCCTAAGCCGCTTGTGGCGAGGCGCAGGCGATGAGCCTGGATGCTGCAGCCAGGGCCGATCTCGGTCGCCGGCAAGGCGGTGCGGACCTTGCTCGATGCGCATATTCCGGTGCCAGCCAAGGCGGCTGCGAAATCGGCGTCGACCTCTCGCGCAGCGAAGCCTCGGCGCTCGAAGCCCTGTAGCAGTTCTGAATCGGCCTGAATCCGTCGGCGTCGATCGGAGCGCGTCTTGAGGTAGACGCTGGCCCGTACAATCCGGCGATGACGACACCTGATCTGCTGTTGCTCGCGGTTTCCCTGATTGCGGCGATCGCCGCCGTGCTGGCCTGGCTGGCCGCGCGTGCGCTGTCGTCCCGCTTGAACGACGGCGCTCGCGATGCAACGCGGCTCGAAGCCGCAGTGCGTGACGAGGCGGCAACCGCGCGCCGCGAAGCGAGCGAGCAGGCGGCCCGCAGCCGCGATGAACTGGCCACCGCGCTGGCCCGTTTCGGTCAGGCGCAGACCGCGCAGGCTGATCTGCTCGGCCGCCAGCTCGCTGGTCAGCTGGAAACCTTTGCCCGCCAGCTCGAAACCCAGACGCGTCTCGGTGACGAGCGCCAGCAGGCAAGCCTGGCCGAAGGCCGGGCGGCGCGCGACCAGCAGGCGCAGGTGCTGGCGCGCTTCGGCGAGGCGCTGGCCAGCCAGTTCAACGGTTTGAGCGAAGCCAGCGCGCAGCGGATGAGCGAGCTGCGCAGCACGGTCGAAACGCGGCTGGCGGCGATCCAGGCCGACAACACCGCGAAGCTCGACGAAATGCGTCGCACGGTCGATGAAAAGCTCAACGACACCTTGCAGAAGCGCCTCGGCGAGTCGTTCTCGCGGGTTGCCGAACGGCTGGAACAGGTGCAGCGCGGCCTCGGCGAGATGCAGTCGCTGGCGGCCGATGTCGGCGGCTTGAAGCGGGTGCTGAGCAACGTCAAGACCCGTGGCACCTGGGGTGAAGTGCAGCTCGGCAGCCTGCTCGAACAGGTGCTGGTCGCCGAGCAGTACGAGAAGAACAAGGTGACGCGGCCGGGCAGCCGCGAACAGGTCGAGTACGCGATCCGCCTGCCGGGACGCGATGACCTCGACACGCCGGTCTGGCTGCCGATCGATGCCAAGTTCCCGCGCGAGGATTACGAGCGCCTGCTCGATGCCCAGGAGCGCGCCGACGCGGCCGGTGTCGAGGAAGCCGGCAAGCAGCTGGAGACGCGCATCCGCGACGAAGCCAAGAAGATCCGCGACAAGTACATCGAGCCGCCGCACACCACCGACTTCGCGCTGCTGTTCCTGCCCACCGAAGGCCTGTACGCCGAAGTGATCCGCCGGCCGGGATTGAGCGAATGGCTGCAGCGCGAATGCCGGGTGACAGTGGCCGGCCCCACCACGCTGACCGCGCTGCTGAACAGTCTGCAGATGGGCTTCCGCACCCTGGCGATCCAGAGCCGTGCCAGCGAAGTCTGGACCTTGCTGGGCGGTGTCAAGAGCGAATTCGAGAAGTTCGGCGACGTGCTGGCGCGCGCCAAGAAGCAGTTGGAAACGGTGCAGAACTCGATGGGCGCGGTCGAAACCCGTAGCCGTGCGATCAGCCGCAGGCTGAAGAATGTCGAATCCTTGCCGGGGGCCGTGGTCGCGCCGATCCTGGGTCTGGAGGCGGAAGACGGCGACAGCGAGGATTGAGGCGCGGGGCGGAGCCGCAAGCGACCAGCCGGTTGCGCAAATGAAAAAGGCCCACATCGCTGCGGGCCTTTTTCATACGGCGATTCACCGATTCACGGAGCAGCGCCCACCGATACGCAGGCCTGGATGACGCCCAGTTGCGCCAGCGCGTTGACCGTCGAGCCGAAGCTGATGCGCAGCTCGTTGAACGGCGCGGTCGGTATCAGGCTGGCGAAACGCGGCGCCGTGGTGCCGATGATTGGCGAGCCGAGCAGGTCCAATGCCAGTGCGGTGCCATCGGCGCGCGCCTGCACCACGCCGTTGTTCACCGCGGAGACCGTCACCGTCTGCAGCAGCGTCGCGGTCAGCAGGGCACCGGCCGGATCGAAGATCACGAAGCCGGCACGCCGGCCGGCCGGATAGACCGTCGAGGTATCAGTCACTGACAACTCGGCCGAGCCGCCGAGCAGGCCGATCGGCGTGTTCAGCACGCCCACCGTGGTGATGTCGGCATCGACGACGTTGTCCGGATTGTTGACCGCGCAGCCGATGCAGAGGCCGTTGATGTCGGTCTGGACGACCGCATTCGGCACCTGGATCGGCCGGAAGGTATCCGAGGTCGGGTTGCAGACGATGCCGCCGATGTCGCCACCGGTGGTCGTGCCGCCCGTCGTTCCACCGGTGGTCCCCGAAGTCGTACCGCCGGTCGTTCCTCCCGTCGTTCCACCAGTGGTGCCGGAGGTCGTGCCGCCGAGGCCGCTGGCGTCGTCGGCACAGCCGGCGAGACCAGCGGCCAGCAGCGCCGCGACCGCGAGAGGAATCATCCGCAGGTCATGCTTGCTCATGCGCGATGGCTCAGTTCGAAACGCAGACCTGGGCGACCTTTAGCTGACCCAGTGCGCCGACAACGTTGCGGAAGCTCAACTGGACGGTATCGAACGGAGCGGTCGCCACGAAGCTGGCATAGGCCGGTACGGCGCCGCCGATCAGCGTCGTGCCGAGCAGATCCAGATTCAGCAGGCTGCCGAGGTCGGCGCTGGAGGTGATCACGCCATTGCGAACGCCGCGGACCTCGACGTTCTGCAGCAAGGTCGCCGTCAGCAACGCGCCCGCTGGATCGGTGAGCACGAAACCGACGCGGCGGCCGGCCGGATACACCGTCGAGGTGTCGGCAACCGACAGGACCGAGGAGGCTCCCAGCAAGCTGATCGGCGCGGTGATGGTGGCCACCGTGAGGGGATCGGTATCGATGGCATTGTTCGGGTTCTGGACGTCGCAACCCAGGCAGAGGAGACCGCCCTCTGGCTCCGAGGTGGCCACCGCAATCGGCGTCAACAGCGCGCTGGAGGCCGGGAGCAGAGGATCGAGAACGTCGCAAAGCGTGGCGACGGTGCCGCCGCCGGTCGTGCCACCCGTGGTGCCCGAAGTGGTGCCGCCCGTGGTGCCAGCGGTTGTGCCA